>CAXAZV010000148.1:0-7890 GCA_963973375.1 uncultured Antarcticibacterium sp. | reverse complement strand
GGTATTGTTCAACATATGGCCCATATGTAAAACCCCGGTAACATTGGGAGGAGGAATAACTATGGTATAAGGAGTTCTTTCATCTACTTCAGAATGAAAATAATTATTTTCCATCCAGTATTTATACCATTTCTCTTCAACTTCCTGAGTATTATATGTTTGGGCTGTGGCCATTTGTGGTCTGATTTTTGAAATAATTGCAAAAGTACTTATAAGTTGAGGATTAAAAAAGAAGTAGTTTATGTTATCTGCTTTTGAGTTAGCCTTAAAACATCTTATCTTTACTTAAGTAAAATATAGGAATTATGAAAACAGTAGTCACATTAATAATGGTGGTTTTAGCGGGAATTTCTACAATGACGGCGCAAAACACCCCAAAATTTCAGTTTAAAGCTGAAACGATAGATTACGGCGAAATTAAAAAAGGAAGCGACGGGACCAGGGTTTTTGAATTTGAGAACATTGGCAATGCCCCTCTTATCATAGAGAATGTATATTCAAGCTGCGGTTGTGCGGTACCCTCCTGGCCCAAATCACCCATTGCCCCGGGTGGAAAAGGTGAGATCGTTGTGAAATACAATACAGATATTGTAGGGCCTATAAGAAGGACCATTAGTATCTATTCAAATGCCGATGAAGCTACAAAAGCTATCAAAATAAAGGGAAAGGTACTGGACCCAGACGCTTAACAAACTGAATTTCAAACTCCCGGAAACGGGAGTTTTTTTTACAATATCCTTTTTAAAACAAAAGAGATCTTCCGCTCTACCCCCTCTCTTTCAATAAGAAGATTTATACTTTTTCCTTCCTGTGAACTTAAGAGATTTGAAATTTGAGATAATGAAAATTTATAGGCATCTCTCCTGTTTATTTTTAAAATAATATCTCCCACTTTAAGGCCGGCAATACTTGCAGGAGAATCTGGTCTTACTTCTGCTACTTTATACTGGGGTTCCAGTGAATATTTTACATCGTAAGTACTTTTATAAACCATCTTACCGGCAGCGGTGTTATTAACATCGTTTTCCCTAAGCGGCAAGGGATTTCGCATAATATCTTTTATTATGGAAAACCCGTCATGAGCAATTACAACACCACTCATATCATATTCAAAAGGCTCAGAAAAAGTTTTATTGGGTTTAAGGCGCATTTTTTTTCCGGGGTAATCTATGGTAACATTAAAGCGTTTGAGGATTTGGGCACCAATGCTTCCATTGCGTTGAGCAAAGGCTTCTATTCCTTTAAAGTAAACAGTATCAGGAAAACTGGCAGTTACTTCAGTTAAAACATTATTTCCAAGGTTAATTTCTTTAATACGGCTGCGCTTGCCATAAACACTTCCTCCAATACCAAAACCCAGGAAATCGGGAAAATTTTTGTCAGGAATTATAATTCCCTCTTTTTCATTGCTTAAAAGCCAGATAGCATCACCAGAACCACTGTCAACCAGGAGATTCAGGGGGATGCTTTCCCCCTCTATTTTACCTGAGATATTTATATAAGGTTTATTGCGACGAAAGGTTAAGGGCAGGTCATCACATTTACCGCATTTGGGATAATTAAAATCCCCGGGATTGTATGCAGTGAGTTCCATTTTCAAATAATTAAATGAAATTACAAAATCCCGAAACAGATCATAACCAATTATGCCATGTATAGGTACCCCAATTCTATTGGAAAGACCTAAGGGATTATCAAATACCAGATAACAATTAAGGTCTTTGTTTACAGCCTGTCCAATTTTCACCTCATTTCCAGATGATTTCAATGCTTTTATTGGCTCACCTTCTCCAAGCCCCCGCAAATATATAGTCTCGGTATTTTTTAAATTTACCGTATCATTATCTCCAAGAGAAAAAAGGATAGTTGAATCTACCCCGGTATCCAATAAAAAAGATAATTCAACTCCATTGATCTCAACAGGAATTATTACCAGATCATTGACGAGCTCAAATTCAAGATCAAATTTATCTTTGTTATTTTCAATATTAAAGCGCGGCTGAGCTCTTGCTGAATTCATAAAGAAAATTGAAAAAAGAAATAAAAAATATACAGCTTTCATAATTTTCATTAAAATAGTAAAAATCAAGCTATAAATGACCTTGTGCAGGAATGAATTCTCCTTTTAATTTCGCATTTTTGCACTGATAAAAAAAATCATTTTGTTATGCCTAAAATCTCCATAAAAGGTAATTCCATGCCGGAATCTCCAATAAGAAAATTAGTTCCTTTTGCTGAAGAAGCCATACGTAAAGGAAGAAAAATATATCAACTTAATATCGGGCAACCGGACATTAAAACCCCACAGGTTGCCTTAGACGCCGTTAAGAACAATAATATTGAAGTTTTGGCCTACAGTCATTCTGCAGGATTTGAGGATTATAGAAAGAAGCTTGCAGAGTATTACAGCCTAAAGGATATACCTGTAGACAGCAATGATATCATTATTACTACAGGAGGATCTGAAGCATTGCTTTTTGCGATGGGAACAATTGCTGATGCGGGAGACGAAATCATTATACCGGAGCCATTTTATGCCAATTATAATGGATTTGCCACTGCCTCCGGGGTTAAGATTATTCCTGTTGAATCTACTATAGAAACCAATTTCGCCCTACCCCCTATTCAGGAATTTGAGAAACTAATCACACCAAAAACTAAAGCTATTCTTATTTGTAATCCTGGGAATCCAACTGGATATCTATATACAAAAGAAGAGATCCAACAATTGTCGGCCTTGGTGCTAAAACATGATATCTTCCTGGTGTCAGATGAAGTGTATCGTGAATTTACTTATGACGGTGCGGTGCACCATTCCATCATGAGCCTTCCCGAGCTTAAGAACCATGCCATTATGATAGATTCAGTATCCAAACGTTACAGTATGTGTGGTGCACGTATAGGATGCTTGGTATCTGGCAACAAGGAGGTTATGCAAACTGCAATGAAATTTGCACAGGCACGTTTAAGCCCGCCCACCTTTGAACAAATTGCCAGTGAAGCGGCATTACAAACACCTCAAAGTTATTTTGACGAGGTAATAGAAGAATACACTTCAAGACGAAACATTCTGGTTAAGGGACTTGAGGCTATAGAGGGAGTAAGGGTTGCTACCCCAAAAGGAGCTTTTTACTGTATCGCAGAACTTCCTGTAGAAAATGCCGATGATTTTGCTCGTTGGTTACTAGAAGATTTTCAACATAACAACGAAACGGTTATGGTGGCACCGGCGGCCGGATTTTATTCTACCCCAAATACGGGATTGAACCAGGTGAGAATTGCGTATGTACTTAAAAAAGAAAACCTGGAACGAGCAGTAGAGATCCTGAAATTTGCTCTAAAGGAATACAATAAATAATGAAAGTTATTCAGAATGCTTCTCTGAAGGAATACAATACGTTTGGAATAGATGTAAAGGCTAAAACCTTTATTTCTGTTGAAACTCTTGAGGAACTTAGAGAAGTATTAATGCAAAATTATTCTGAAGACATCCTGGTCTTAGGTGGTGGCAGTAATATGTTACTTACCCGGGACATAGACGCAACCGTATTAAAAATTGGTCTTAAAGGAAAAGAAATAGTTCAGGAGACTGAAGAAGAGGTATTAATAAAGGTGCAAGGCGGTGAGAATTGGCATGAAACCGTACTCTTTACGCTTGAAAATAATTGGGGCGGGCTGGAAAATCTATCCCTCATCCCGGGTAATATTGGAACTGCTCCTATTCAAAACATAGGGGCTTATGGAGTAGAACTTAAGGATACGTTCTTTTCCTGCGAGGCCATTGATATGCAAACCCTTGAAATGAAGGAATTTGATAATGCTTCTTGCCAATTTGATTATCGCAGCTCTATCTTCAAATTGGCCGTAAAAGGAAAATACATCATTACAAGTGTCACGTTCAAATTAACTAGGAAAGACCACAAGCTTCAAACAAATTATGGTTCTATACAGGAAGCATTGGATGAAATGGGAGTTGTAAATGCCGGAATAAAAGATGTTTCAAATGCAGTTATAAAAATTCGCAGCCAAAAATTACCCGATCCTAAAAAACTGGGAAACAGTGGCAGCTTTTTTAAAAATCCGGTCATCACTGTGGAGGCCTTGGATATTTTAAAAAATAAATTTCCCGATATTCCCTCTTATCAGGTTTCTGAAACTGAATTTAAGATTCCCGCTGGCTGGCTTATCGAAAATGTTGGCTTAAAAGGTTATAGGGAAGGAGATGCAGGAGTTCATAAGTATCAGGCACTGGTATTGGTGAATTATGGTGCTGCCACCGGCAAAGAGATCCTGAACCTGGCCAAAAAAATCCAGGCAGAGGTCTTTGAGAAATTCGAGATAGAGTTACAACCTGAAGTGAATATTATCTAAGTAGAATTTGTACAAAAAAAAGAGGCTGAATTAATTTCCAGCCTCTTTTTTATTTAGAAAAAGTTCTCGTTAAGGAGTGCCACTAGCCCTAGTAGGTCCGGTGCTGGCTGCAGCTTTATACTTAGCAGCATAGGCATCACTCGATGGCGCAAAAATTGTATAAGATGTTTGAGTAGCCTGTAGCCTTGCATTAATTTGATTCTGAACCATTTGCAATTAAAACTCAGTTAAATAATGGAAAGGTTATATTAATTGGATTTTACATTTTTAAGCCCCCTTTTTTATTCTTATTTTTGCATAACAAATAAATGCTATGAAACTTTTAATTATAACAATAGTACTACTGGCCCTTGCATTTGCAGGAATTGCCATTAAGATCTGGGGTAAAAAAGATGGAAAATTTGCCGGTACTTGCGCAAGTCAAAGTCCGTTTTTAAATAAAGATGGCGAAGCCTGCAGTTTCTGTGGAAAATTGCCCGATGAAGCCAAAGATTGTTCTGAGCCTAAGAAGATAAATTAATCTATGGCGCTAACATTATTTGTATTATTTATATTATTCTCATTGCTAAATATCCTGTTTTACATAGGATATTTTAGTTTTTCTTCATCCAAACCAACAAAAATTCCTGGCGGGCAGCTCCCTGTGTCGGTAATTGTTTGTGCAAAAAATGAAGCTGAAAACCTTAAAAGTTTTATTCCATCAATCCTGAGTCAAAACTATCCCAATTTTGAAATAATCCTTATCAACGACGCTTCTGTGGATGAAACGCTGGAGGTAATGGAAGCTTTTCAAGAAACAGATCCACGGGTAAAAATCGTGAATGTGCAGAACAACGAAGCTTTTTGGGGAAAGAAAAAATATGCTCTAACCCTAGGAATAAAAAAAGCAAAAAACCCCTACCTACTTTTCACTGATGCCGATTGTGCTCCTGAAACTGAATATTGGATAGAGAACATGACGGCTTATTTTCATGAAAACAAGTCCATCATTCTTGGATATGGCGGGTATTTTAAAAACAAGATCTCTTTACTTAATAAATTGATACGTTACGAAACCCTGTTTACGGCAATTCAATATTTCTCCTATGCAAAATGGGGAATGCCATATATGGGCGTAGGTCGTAATCTCGCATATACTTCTACCGAATTCTATGAGCAGAATGGTTTTGCAACACATTTACACGTACGCTCGGGGGATGATGATCTATTTGTAAACCAGGCAGCCACCAGGGAAAACACCGCTATTTGCTATGATGAAAAGGCAATTACAAGGAGTGTTCCAAATAACAGCTTTAAGGATTGGGTGAGCCAGAAGCGCAGGCACATTTCTACTTCAGTTTTATATAAACGTGAACATAAGGCATTACTTGCCTCTTTTTACATAAGTCAACTTCTTTTCTGGATTCTGTTTATAGTCCTGTTGGTTTTTCAGATCCATTGGCAGGTAGTGCTTGCAATATTCGCAATTCGAATCATGGTACAATATGTGGTTTTTTGGCAGTCGGCCAAAAAACTTAATGAACTGGATGTGGTTTGGTTGGTACCGGTAATGGATTTGTTTCTTGTCTTCCTGCAATTTGGTATCTTTAGCACAAATCTTTTTTCAAAACCCTCCAATTGGAAATAAATAAACCCAGGCTTTCAGAACAAATAGAACAAGCCAAAACGGGTCATCAGGCTGCGTATAAATTTTTGCTGGATTCTTTTTGGGGAGATGTTTATGCTTTTCAGCTAAAAAGGACCCGCAATGAGTACGATGCAGAGGAAATAACAATCCAGACCTTTTCCCGGGCTTTTGACAAGTTAAACACTTATGACGACAAATTTGTTTTTAAGACCTGGCTAATCACTATATCCAAGAACATTCATATAGACCTGGTAAGGAAAAAAAATGCTTCCATAAGGTCCAGAACAGAGGATGAATCAAATGAAAGCATACAACGTATTGCAGATGAAACCCCTTCAATTGAAGATAGTTTAATAAATGAGCAGCACCTTGCCCAGTTATTAAGTGATATCAAACAATTGAAACAGCCATACCAGGAAGTTATAAATCTTAGGTATTTCCAGGAAAAAACCTATAAGGAAATAGCTGCCGAACTGGATGAGCCCCTTAACAATGTAAAAGTTAAGCTCCTGCGTGCAAAAAAATTATTGTCACAGATTATTGAATCTCGCAGGAGCGGGAACCTCTAAAACTCCTCCTCTCTCCTTTATTGTTTTCCCCATATTATTGTATCTTTGGCCCTTAGAATTTTTTTATGGCCACAGAGACTTTAGTTACTGAAAAACCTTCCCCAAAACCTAAATGGCTTCGGGTAAAACTACCCACCGGAAAAAAATATACAGAGCTTAGAGGATTGGTTAATAAATACGACCTTCACACTATTTGCACCTCGGGAAGTTGCCCAAATATGGGAGAGTGCTGGGGGGAAGGAACTGCAACTTTTATGATCCTGGGTAATATTTGTACCCGTTCCTGTGGTTTTTGCGGAGTTAAGACCGGAAGACCGGAAACTGTAGATTGGGATGAGCCTGAAAAAGTTGCGCGTTCAATAAAACTGATGCAAATAAAGCATGCAGTGATCACAAGTGTAGATCGTGATGACCTTAAGGATATGGGTTCTATTCTATGGGCAGAAACTGTGAAGGCAATTCGCCGTATGAACCCTGAAACTACGCTCGAAACCCTTATCCCCGATTTTCAGGGAAATGAACGCAATATTGACCGTATAATAGCTGTAAATCCAGAGATCGTATCCCATAATATGGAAACAGTAAAAAGGCTTACCAGGGAAGTGCGTATCCAGGCCAAATATGAACGCAGTTTGGGAGTTTTGAAATATTTAAAAGATCAGGGAATAAACAGAACCAAATCTGGTATCATGCTGGGGCTGGGAGAAAGAGAAGAAGAAGTAATACAAACTTTACATGACCTTAGAAGTGTAAACCTTGATGTGGTAACCATTGGGCAATATTTACAACCCAGCAAAAGGCATTTACCGGTGAAGGAATTTATAACTCCAGAGCAGTTTAAAAAATATGAAACCATAGGCCTCGAACTTGGTTTTAGACACGTAGAAAGCGGTGCATTGGTTAGATCTTCTTACAAAGCTCAAAAGCATTTACTTTAATGGTGGCCAAGGTCTCAATGGAGAAAAAAATAAAGATAGGGATCAATGGGTTTGGAAGAATTGGCCGAAACCTTTTAAGGTTATTGATCAACCATCCAAATATTGAAGTAGTTGCAATTAATGATCTTGCTGAAGCTGCTACCCTGGCGCATCTTTTAAAATATGACAGCATCCATGGAAAACTTCCTCACGAAGTTTTTAGCACAGATAATTACATAGTTGTTAACCAGAGAAAAATCCCTGTTTTAATGCATGACCATCCCCGTGATATACCCTGGGATGAGTTAGGAGTTGATATAGTGGTGGAAAGTTCAGGGAAATTCAAAAGCAAAGAAGACCTGGAACATCATTTAAAAAAAGGAGTCAAAAAGGTTCTTCTTTCGGT
>CAXAZV010000147.1:0-7933 GCA_963973375.1 uncultured Antarcticibacterium sp. | reverse complement strand
CTAAGTAGATGACTCCTGGAGGTCCCGGCCCTATATGTATACCCACCGGAATATCTAATTCTTCTGCTAACTCAAAATATGGTTCCAATTTATCATCATTGGGATATATTCCCGCATATTGAGTTGTCAGCTCTCCTAAAACCATTAATTTTCCATTTTTGTGGAGTGACCTCAAGGAATCGGTTGAAGGTGTATTTGGACTAATCGACATTTCAATAGCCGGGTAAAGACGATCAGGTCTTAAGGATCGCCATTTCGCCACACGATCAACTGTTCCACTTAAGACACCGTATATATTCCACTTATCCAAGACATCAAAAGTCTCCTGCATTAGTTCTTCATCAGTTGTAGGTGACCATACAGGATTATCGCACGGAGGTTCTTTTAGCATGCGTAGAAAAACATCAGAATACTTTTCAATAGGATCCCAAACCGGCATTGGATTAATAGGTGTGCAAATGGCAACTGGTGGTGGGCCTTGTCCATCAATAGGATGTGCATGTAGTTGCATGTCTATAATTGGAAGGTTGTCTTGCGCTAAAATTGGTTGTACGTAAATGCCGATGAATAAGAATAAAAGTATAGTCTTCATTTTTAGATTGTTTTTATTGTTCTACACTGCAAATTGTTTTGGTTAGCTGCCGTATAACGTCTCGTATGAAAACTGTGCGAGCTGGCGTGCGTGATTGTCCGCAGGTTCCGACCGAAGGGAACAGCGGCAGCACAATCCGCTGAGCAAGCGAGCAGGATGTTTCGATTCAAGACTGATTTAAGCATTGTTTTTATATATTGTTGTAGCCAGTTTTTTATCAGTTATAATTGGTAAATTAACTCTACTTTTCCTTCTGTTGCTTTATAAGGATCCAAGGTTATATATTTGTTGGACTCACCATAATAATCCAACCTTATTTCTTTTTCAAAATCACCTGTGAAATAATAATTCAAATTTGGATCTTGAGATTTGTCTGAACTTATGTTTAATCGGATTGTATCATTGGAATTCCCCTTTATTTTTGTGTAGAATACAGCGTAGTGCTTATCAGGAAGAGGAATAAGGCTATCAGTAAATGGTTCGTTGAAGTTTTCAATTGTTACTTTTTTCTTGTCTGGAGAATCTTCGCACGAATTCAACAGTATCAAAAGTGCCAGCAACTTTAGGTATTTTTTAGTCATCTTTAGATTTTTCTGTAATATTTGCTACAACGTACTCCTAAATGCATTTATGCATTTAGACATTATTATTTCGGCATTTGTGTATTACATTATTAATCTAGTAATGCGGAACATTACCTTTATATTACCCTTGTCTCAATATGTAATAAGGGCAGGTTGTAGGGAAACCTTTACGAATCTAATGGATTTTTTATTTTAAAAAAAATATTTGTCGCCACATGGGTGTAAATTTCTCGAGGGCAGTGATTTACATAATCCTTTTTCATCCATTCCTTGAAATACAAAAAGTTATTCTAAAAAAAGAAAAGAGGTAAAGAGGAAAAAAGTCAACCATAATCAGGCGAGATCAAAGCTCAAACTCACAACTCATTGCTCATAACTGAAAACCGATAACTCACAACTCATAACACTTAACTCATAACCCATAACTTCAAAAAGGGATTTACAGAATCCCTTTTCATCCATTGCTGGAAATACAAAAAGTGCTGCAGGCTAGCGCCTGCAACTTTGTTTGTTTTACATCCACTTCGCAAAATAAATTTTGCGCGTTTCTGTAAAACAAACAAAGTGGCACTTTCGTGCCACTTTTTGTGCTTGTCGGGATGACAGGATTATATAGCCACTCCCAAACCATTAATAAATACAGTACTTTCCTTTATTTTCTTTTCTCCAGGTAACCGAATAGGTAACTTTAGGATGACATAACAATTCAAAAATAGGAAATATAAAAGGATCTTAATACAGTTCTTTTTTTATTTCCTATCCATCTATGCGATTTATTTTTATTCCAAACAATTATGAATATGTTTTTAAAGAGAATTTAGAAGACTCTATTAATTCTATTTAAAAGTTTCATAATCTCATCACATTCAAAGATTCAGCAAGAAGGTCCATAGAAGTATAAATCCATCCGGGAATCATGTCAATAAGAAAAAATCCAAAATTAAAACTCATCATCCACCAAAGTACTTTTTCTGTTTGTCTGATCTTCTTTAATTATATTTTCCGCCTTAATTTGCTGTTAATTTTCCAGTCTCATCCAGATCATTTGCTAATCGGAGGAACAATCCCTTTGACTGATGTTAGAAGTGATTTTTTAATTTTTGTATGCCAAAAGTCGTAATGCATTAAACACTACCAATAAGGTGGAACCTTCATGGATAACTACTGCTATCCCAATATTCGCAAACCCAAAAATTGTAGCTGGGATAAGCAATGCAACAATGCCCAAGCTTACCCAAAGATTTTGTTTTATAATTGACTTGGCTTTTCTACTTAACCCAATCGCAAAAGGCAAAGTTTCCAGTTTATCGGCCATCAAAGCGATGTCGGCAGTTTCCAGGGCAATATCGCTCCCAGCGGCACCCATAGCAATACCCACTGTACTATGCGCCATTGCAGGTGCATCGTTTACCCCATCGCCTATCATTGCTACCTTGTCTTCCTCTTTTTTAAGTTTTTTAATGGCTTCCACTTTTTCTTCGGGAAGCAGGCTGCCCCAGGCATCGGTGAGCCCAATTTCTTTGGCAACGGCATCGGCAACTTGTTGATTGTCGCCTGAGAGCATGATCATTCGTTTTATGCCAAGATTCTTCAACTTAACCAAGGTTTCTTTGGCTGATGCACGCGGAGTGTCCATTAAAGCAAGTATGCCAATATATTCTTTGTTCCTTCGAATGAGCATGGTGGTATTTCCGTTTGCTTCAAGTCCCCTAACTTTTCCGGTTATATCTTCTGAAGGTTTAGATGAATCCAGATCTTCGTACAGCTCTAAATTACCAATGTAGATTTTATCTTGGTCTAAGAAAGCTTTAATTCCCTTTCCCATAACAGCTTCCAGATTTGAAGCTTCAGGTATTTCTGTCCCTTTCAAGCGTTCCTTTCCGTCACGTACTACGGCTTTAGCCAGGGGATGGTCACTAAGGGCTTCTACAGCTACGGCTATTTTTAGCAACTCATTATCACTAAGGTTTCCAAGTGTTACAATTTCAGTAAGTTTTGGTTTGCCTTCAGTAAGCGTTCCTGTTTTATCAAATGCCAGGGCCGTAAGTTCCCCGAGATCTTCGAGTGGTCGGCCTCCTTTTATAAGCACCCCACCTCTTGCTGCGCGTGCCACTCCGCTCAAAACGGCACTGGGGGTTGAAATTGCCAAAGCACAGGGACTGGCAGCAACAAGAACTGCCATTGCACGATAAAAACTGGCACTAAAGGGTTCATCAATTACCAAAAAACCAAAGAGAAGAAGGACTACTAAGATAAGTACCGAAGGCACAAAATATCTTTCAAACTTATCAGTAAGCAATTGTGTTGGCGATTTTTGAGTCTGGGCTTCATTAACCAGTTTAACCAGGCGAGATAAGGTGGAATCCTTCGCTTCCTTGATTACCTTAATCTCTAAAGTATTATTTCCATTAATAGTTCCGGCAAAAACACGGGTTTCATCCTTTATTTCATCTTCTGCTGAATAGGTTTTGGTTTTATCATCTACCGGAACTTTATCTACCGGCACACTTTCTCCGGTTATAGGGGCCTGGTTCACGCTGCTTTCCCCGCTTACCACTACGCCGTCTGCAGAAATTGCTGTATGTGGCTTCACTACAATGATATTTCCCACTCTCAATTGTTCAATCCCCACTTCATTGGTATTTCCATCAATTTTTAACAACGCTGTTTTTGGAGCCAGATCTGCCAAGGCCGCTATAGACTTTCGGGCCTTATTCATCGCATAATGCTCCAAAGCATGTCCCAGGCTAAAAAGAAATAACAACAACGCACCTTCGGCCCATTCTCCCAAAATTGCGGCCCCAATCGCGGCGACCAACATTAAAAAATCAATCTCAAATCCACCTTTTGCTACGGTCTCAATAGCTTCTTTGGCGGTATAATATCCACCAAAAATGTAAGCTCCTATATAAAGCACCAGGCTTACCCAGCCTGGAATTGATTCTACAAAAGAAATTGCGAATCCTATTCCTAAAAGCACTCCACTTATAATCGCAAATATGAGTTCGGTATTTTTACCAAAAAGGCCTCCGTGTGTATGAGCATGGTCTTCCTCGGTTTTGTGATTTTCCTTTTCTGCTGATGTTAGTTTGGATTCAGATGGTTGGATTTCCCTCTTTTCTTTCTCCATATTTTTATCAGATTCACCAATTAGGTTAAAATGATTTTCCGAAGAACTTTTAATAATTTTGAGGTTTTCTTTTTCAAGTTTGTTAGCAATCTGGTTAAAACTCTTATTTTGTTTTTCAAATTCAATCCTAATTAAGCCTGAAGCCGAAACACTAACTTCCAAGATCACATCAATTTCTCTCAATTTTTTTTCCAAGAGACGGGCATGTCTGGTATGTCTTATCCCTTTTACTTCTATGAGCAAATGCCCATACTTTTGCGTGATTTCAGCCCCTACTTTTTCTGCCAGGGATTGAATTCGATTAATTGAGATAATATCCGGGTCATAATGAAAACAAAGTTGTGGGATATTCTCAACTTTATCATAAGAAATATGTACTTTTTCGATTCCCTCTTTTGCCTCAATCCCTTCGATTAACCTTGTAACACAAGTATCTCTTTCATTAGGTACCTGTGGGAGAATTACCGGGAGTTTTATTTTGATTTTTTCCATTATTAATATATTAAAGCTTATTAAGAATTACATTTTTCACAAATTCCCTTTACCACTAAATTTACATCATTTGCTTTAAATCCTTCAGGTAAATTGATATCCGGAATTTTTTGTTCTGTCAAACAAATGGTTTCATTACAAGCGTTACAATGAAAATGCAAATGAAGATCTGTGCCTATCTCACAATTACAACCTATTTCACATAAAGCATATTTAGCCACCCCTGTTCCATCATCTACCTGGTGTACAATTCCCTTTTCTTCAAAAGTTTTAAGAGTACGGTAAATGGTAGTTCTTTCAGATTTTTCAAAAGCAAGTTCCACATCAGCCAGTGATACCGCGAAATCCTTTTCAGCTAAAAGTTTATAAATAAGGATACGCATTGCCGTAGGCCTTACTTCGTTAAACACCAGGACTTTTTCTATTTCATTCATATTGCAAATATTTAATGGGCGTGACCGCCACCTTCACCTTTTTTCATTTCTGCCATTAGGTAATAGGCATTGTTATAGGCAAATCTGGTTTCTTTTGGAAGATTCTTCAGAATTTTTACTTCTACCCATTCTCCTTCTTTTGTTCCTGGAATTATTTCTTCCGGTTTAAAACTCCAGGCATCCCCTTCTTCTTCTGCAGAAAAAATGAAGAATTTATCTCCATCTTTCGCGATGGCAGATTCCGGCAAAGCTATACTTCGATTATCATCAACTGCAATTTTACCGCGGACGTACATTCCAGGAACTAAATTATCGGGACGATCTTTAATTTCAGCGTGTACGTGTAAAGCTTTTGGATCCTGCTCGAAATTCTTGCTGATGGATATGATTTCCGCTGTCAATTCTGTCCCCGGTAGGGATTCTACTGAAAATTTAACAATCTGACCTTTTTCAACTTTAGCCACATCTTTTTCGAATACCAAAAGGTCAACGTGAACGTGCTCTGTATTAATGATCTCAAACATATTGGTTTGTGCCTGTACGAATTGACCAGTCTTGATGTTCACCGCCTGTACAGCTCCTTCAATTGGGCTTAGAATCGGGATTTGCCGTTGAATGTTCCCGTTTTTAATGGTATTTGGATTAATATTAAGCTGCCTTAATTGAGCTTCCAGGCCGGAAACCTGTCCTTTAGCGCTTTGGAATTCTGCTTCTGCTCTTTGAAAAGTTTCACCAGAGCCAACTCCAGCTTCATACAATTTCTTTTGTCTCTGAAATTCCTTCTCCTGAAAATTCATTTGGTTCACAGCATTATTGTAATCTGTCTGGATCTTAATAATGTCGGGGTGTTCAATGGAAGCAAGCACACTTCCTTTTTTCACTTTCTCTCCTTCAATTACCCTTATGCTTGCTACGTTTCCGCCTATTACAGGAGTAACAGTGGCTTCATTTTGCGGGGGCACTTCTAGCTCCCCATTAGCCTCTATAAATCCGGTCATCAACCGCGGCCTAAGGGTGTCAATCTTCATATCAAGGGCGTAATATTGTTTTTGCGACAGCATAGCCTCTTTCACCTGGTTAGTTGTATTAGTTTCGGTAGTTTCCTGCTCACTTTCCGTTGGTTCCTTTTCATCTCCACAGGAAGTAAAAAAGAGTAAGCTTAATAGCAATGATATATTTACAAGTTTCATATTGTTTTTATTAGTTGTTAAGGTAAAATTGTAGTTCGGCAAGTGCTATCTGAAAATTCTCATAAGCTTCCAACGCTTTTAGTTCAGATTGGACGGCATTGTCAAGATTTTGGATAAAAGCTACATATTCTATCGCACCTTCATTAAAAGCAAGAAGGGATCCCTGTCGCTGCTCCTCGAGCAAAGGCAATACTTCATCCCGGTAAAATTCCCAGGAAGTCTTCCATTTTTTGAAATTCTGCAGTGTGACTAAAAATTCTGACTGCACCTGCTCTTTAGCGAATGCTGCTGACTCCTCTGCCATCTCTTTCTCGATCCTTGCTGCCTTAACATCGGCATACTCCGCGCCGGAGAGAATAGGAATGCTTATTCCTGCCTGGTAGTTGTAAAATCCACTGGCACTATTAACCTTCTGAAGCCCATACTGCAAATTAAACTTTGGCAGGAAATCAGCTTTTTCAACTGAAACCTGAGCATTGGCTACGGCCACTTCCTGGTCTGCCATTTGCAGCAAAGGATGTCCTGCCGGCAACAGGAGTTCTTTTTCAGGGAAAAATCCTGCTTCAAACTTGTCAGGAACCCCGTAAACAGATTCATCGCCCAGCCATAAATTAAGTTCCTGAATAGCAGTTGCATAATCACTTTGAGCCTGTTGCTCTTCGATTTCTATCTCACTGATTCTATTTTGAGTGGTTAGCATTTCAAGGCGTGAAATAGCTTCAACTTCATATCGAAGATCTACTGCTTTTTTCAACCTGGTATAAAGTGAATCGAGCCGTACATACAAAAGGTACTGCTGCCTTGCAGAAAATGCTTTGGTCCAGGCTTTTTTAACTTCCCGGCTTACCTGCAATTGAGAAAGATCATACGATTCTATAGCAAGATCAATTCGCTCTCTAGCTAAATTTTTCTTCGGAAGTACGCCTAAAATATCTATATTCTGTTGCTGGAATCCTGTAGTTGTATAAACTCCACCACCGTCACCTAATTCTTCCCCGCCCGTAAAGATTTGGGTTTGACCAAAATCCCAAGCCGAACTTTTAAAAGCCCGTTGTCGCGCAATCTCACGATTTTCATTTTTCAGGATTGGATAATTCTGCAATGCCAATTCCACTGCTTTTTCGCGGGAAATTTCAGGATTAATATTTCTGACCTCCTGAGCCTGCAAAGTGGATGGTACCGATAGAAGCAGTGCTGTAACAGCTACTCCTAATACTAACTTCTTATTGATATTGATGTTTAGGTTTGTTTTTCTACTTTCTACCCACCTGTAGAGGATTGGGAGGATGAACAAGGTCAACAAAGTTGAAGTAATCAAACCCCCAATAACCACTGTGGCCAAGGGTCTTTGGACTTCAGCTCCTGCAGAACTTGAAATTGCCATAGGCAGAAACCCTAAAATATCTGTTAGAGCAGTTAATAGAATAGGTCTTATTCTTCGTTTAGAACCCTTCATAATTCGTTCGTTGATGTTTGTTATGCCATCCTCTTTAAGTTCATTAAAAGCGCTA
>CAXAZV010000146.1:0-8057 GCA_963973375.1 uncultured Antarcticibacterium sp. | reverse complement strand
GCCCGGCTTTTCCTGAAAAAGATCTTCCTCCAGAACTTCTATTTTGTCACCTATACTATCAATTACCTCAATATATTGATCTATGATCGCATCCAGTAAACTGAATAACAAATAATCTGGGCCATTACTTCTTATTCTTCCCGTGGCATTGGCAATTCGTTCCCGTACTCCCTCAAAAACATCACCGTCTGCCTCCTGAAATGTGAGCACATAATCCTTCCCCACCACAATACTTATATGTTCATTAATAAAGGTTCCATTGGTCTTTTCACCGGAAATTTTTTGGAAATACAACATTTTCATTACCAAAAAGATGTACCCATGATGTTCATCTACTTTAGGCCGTTGATTGGTGTTTACTATATCTTCAAGCATAAGTGGATGCAGGTCATAGTATTTCCCCAGCTTCTCAATTTCAGTCGTATTGGTTAACCCGTTAATATTGATCCAGGTTAATTTATCATCATTCTCAAAATCAAAAGCATCCTGCAGGTTTGTAGACGTATACCTTTCGTAGGTTTCCTTATTATAGTCTATAACATCAAGGCGGGTTTCCGAAGATTCTTTTCTCCCAATATAAGTTACCGTTCCCGGGACCTGATTTAAGGCTTTTGAAGATTTAGGTCTTCGTGGTAAATGTCTTTTGCGTTTTAACATGCGGGTAATAGTTTTTATAAATGTATAAAAGTTTTAGGAGGTTATTAAAAATGTTCCTCTTAACCGCTAAAACTGTTGGAAATTTATCCCGGGAAAAAGCAAATGGGCTTTTCATTAAACTTTTCTGGCCCACATTTCTTACTTAAAAAACTAACTTTGCAGAATGGAAGAATTGCAATTGCGAGATACACTCAAGGAATATTTTGGATACGAAAGTTTTCGGCCTTTACAACGTAAGATCATAGATGCAGTTTTTGCTGGAAATGATAATTTGGTGATCATGCCTACCGGTGGGGGAAAGTCAATTTGTTACCAGCTTCCTGCATTGCTTCTGCCTGAAATTACCCTTGTAATATCCCCTCTTATAGCCTTAATGAAAGATCAGGTTGATGGTCTTACAGCCAATGGGGTTCCGGCAGCATTTTTAAACAGCAGCCAGCACGAGAGTGAACAACAGGCCATTTTCAACAGGATTGAAAAGAATGAATTAAAGTTATTATATGTTGCTCCGGAAAGCCTACAGGTGATAGACCGGTTTTTAAACGATGGGAAAGTTAGCCTAATAGCCATAGATGAAGCACATTGTATTTCCAGCTGGGGTCATGATTTTCGCCCGGCCTATACCCAACTGGGATATCTCAAGAACAGGTTCCCCACTACCCCGCTTATAGCACTTACCGCCACTGCCGACAAAGCAACGCGTAAGGATATTTGCAACCAGCTTAACATCCCCAATGCCTTAAAACATATTGCTTCTTTTGACCGAAAGAATTTAAGCCTGGAGGTGCGGCCGGGAATTAAGAGATTTGAACAAATAGAAGATTTTATTGAACGGCGGAAGAACGAAAGCGGTATCATTTATTGTTTAAGCCGAAAGAATACCGAAGAAGTAGCGGCCAGGCTTAGCGCCCGGGGTTATAAAGCCGAAGCCTATCACGCCGGGCTTGGACATATGGACCGTATCAAGATCCAGGAAGATTTTATAAACGACAGGTCACAGATAATTTGCGCTACCATCGCATTTGGAATGGGAATAGACAAATCTAATATAAGATGGGTGATCCATTATAATATGCCCAAGAACCTGGAAGGATATTACCAGGAAATAGGACGGGCAGGAAGAGATGGGCTTGCCTCAGACACCCTTCTGTTTCATAGTTATGCAGATGTGGTCCAACTTCAAAAGTTTGCGGCCAATTCAAAGAACGAGGACGTGCAGCTTGCAAAACTTGAAAGAATGAAGCAGTACTCTGAAGCCTTCACCTGCCGTAGGAAGATACTGCTGAATTATTTTGGGGAATTTAAGGAGGACGATTGCGGCAACTGTGATATTTGCAGGAATCCACCCTTGTTTTTTGACGGGACCCTAATCGCTCAAAAGGCATTATCCTGTATATACCGCCTTCAGGGTCAAGAACCAATAACACTGGTTATAGATGTGTTGAGAGGTTCTCAAAATGAAGGGGTTCTGGAAAAAAACTATCAGCAGGTAAAAACCTATGGCGCAGGGAAGGAAATTTCCTGGAGAGACTGGCAGCAATATATCATTCAGCTTATTAACATTGGATATATTGAGATCGCTTTCCATAAATACAATCATTTGCAATTAACCCCCCTGGCAAAAACAGTATTATTTGATGGGGCTAAAGTTCGGTTGGCTAAAATACCCGATGAAAAGGAAAATAAAATTCAGCAGGAAACCCCTTCAAAAAGAAAGGACAATTCCCTTTTTGAAAAATTGCGTCAACTGCGATTACGAATTGCCCAGGAGGAAGGGATTCCTGCCTACCTCATTTTTAATGATGCCACCCTAAAGGAAATGGAAAAGGAACGCCCAATGACCGATGAGGATTTTATGAACATCAATGGGGTGGGAAGAAAAAAAATGCAGGATTATGGGTATCAATTTATAAAGGAAATAATTTCCTATAAAAAGGAAAAACCTACCAAAAAGAAAAAGACTAAAAAAGGGAACACCTTCAAGATTACACTTGAACTTTACAATGAAGGCTTGAGCATTGAAGAGATATCAGAAAAACGAGGCCTTGCTCCTACCACCATTTTTTCACATTTGGCCAAATTGTATGATGAAGGTAATCCAATAGACATGAAGCAATTTATTTCTAAAGAGGAACTGGAAGCTGTAAGAAAGGCTCGGATAGAATTAGGCGCGCCTGATGCTCTAAAACCTTATTTTGAACACTTCCAGCAGGCAATGGATTATGGTGCCATTAGAGTGGCCCTGGCTGTTTTACAAAAAGAAGAATAGGTCCAAACAATTAGTGTCCGGCTCTTGGAATATATCGAAAATAAAAAATTAATCGAAATCGATCTTATTCAGGATAAGGCCTGAAGCCGGGGCAATGTAATTCAACACCATATTATTTTCCGGTAATAGGCTTTCGCGTATTTGATCAAAGGAAATTTCCCCTTTTCCCAGCTGCACCAAAGTTCCCATCATAAGCCTTATTTGGTATCGCAGGAAGCCAGCGCCGCTTACCTTGAAAATATAGCTTTCTTCAGGAAAAAAACTTGCAGTATAAAGGTCATTCAGGCTTAGGTGGCAGGTATTTACGGTTCTTACCAAAATACTGTTTTCACTTGGGTCTACACAGTAATTACCAAAATAATGCTCTCCCATAAAAAGTTGAGCTCCTTCAATCATTCTTTCAATATCCAAGTCCTCTTTAAAATTAGCCATAAGCGGGGCGCAAAAGGGGTGACTTTTCTTTCCAAAAGCGAAGAGGTAAAGATATTCTTTGTTTTTAGGCTGCTGTATGATATTAAATGATGGACCCACTTCTTTAATACTTACCGCTCTTATATCTGGAGGAAGATTTACATTAAACAGCTCCAGAAACGAATTTTGGTCTTCCAGTGGGGTATCATATAAAAACAATTCAAATGCTGCATCGTTGGCAGAAACCATAGCATCTGTACGGCTGGATCCCAAAACCTTTATTCTTCGACCGGGAAGTACAAATTTCAAAGTTTTTTTGATCAAACCTTCCACCGTTTTGAAATTGGGTTGCCGTTGCCAGCCGTGCAGCCTGTATCCCAGGTATTGGACTTTTATAAGGTAATAGAATCTAAGTGGCTGCAATAGTTGTATTGTTTGATATAAATTTAATTTCCTGCAACCCCTATGGTTGTTTAAAAAAGGTATGAGATTAAAATTCCTTATTGATTTGTAATCTTAGTTTGCGGCAATAATCCTCCTCCAGCCATTCCCTGTAATTTTTGGTGCTTTTGCTTATGCAATAGGAGAATTGCTTAATTCGGGATGAGATATCATCCTTTAATTCTTTTGCCAGGATGCGGGCATCAAAAACATCCTCACTGTTTACCACACACATATTTACGTGCTGTTCCATAGACCACTCCAGTACAGTCTTTGATTTAAGGCCTTTCTTAATTACAAGATCATAGGCTTTTTCAACGTCAAAACTCACATCCTCTGTTTTGGAGAATTGCTCCCTAAGATCAGGTGGCATGACATATTTAAATTCCCGTTCTATCTCTTCATCACTTAGGAGGCTCTCAAAGTAGAAATCGGGAGAGCGGAATAATTGTTTCCAGTCTACCGGTGCATTCCAGTGACCAAACCTTGCCATGTTATTTCCAAGATCTATCACCGTAAATTCAGATTTTCCGGGAAGTATACGGGAACCGCGCCCAATCATTTGAAAATACAACGTGAGGGATTTTGTAGCACGGTTTAAAATAATGGTTTCTACTGAAGGCTCATCAAAACCTGTAGTAAGAATGCTTACGGAAGTAACAATGGCATCGGGCGTATGTTTAAACCATTTTAGGATCTGTTTCCGGTCTTGTTTAGAGGTGGTATTATCAAGGTGCCTTATAGGTATTCCTGCATTTTTGAAGGTTTCATATACTTCTTTGGAAGTATTTATACCATTATTGAAAATAAGGGTCTTCTTGTTCATGGACTTTTCCATATAAGCCCCCAGCAGCTTTTCCTGCATTGATAGATTTGAGTATAGCTCCTCTGAAGATTTTACGGTGTAATCTCCGTTAATTCCCACTTTAAGGGATTGTAATCCTACATCATAACTGTACACATTTACGTTGGCCAGAAATCCTTTTTGAATAAGGGAAGAAATAGAATCCCCTACAATAAGCTCTCTATAATTATCCTTCATAGGAAGTTTAATATTGGAACTTAAAGGCGTTGCTGTAACTCCCAGGATAAAGCTCTTTTCAAAAAACTTAAACAATTTCCTGAAGGAGTTGTAGTGGGCTTCATCAATAATTACAAGACCAATATTCTCAATTTCAAGTTTCTCATCATGAAGTCTGTTATTGAGGGTTTCAACCATTGCTACAAAACACATGTAATCCTCTTGATCTGGAAGATCTTTTACCTTGCTGTTTATTATTTTATTAAGCACTCCAAACTCAGACAACATATTCGAAGTTTGCCGGCATAATTCTATTCTATGTGTAAGAATTAGAACCTTCTTGTTGAAACGCTGTATATATTCTCTTACAATTTGAGAGAAAATAACCGTTTTACCACCGCCGGTGGGTAACTGGTATAATAAATTATATTTTGATGGGTGGTTATCAATTACATTAAAGATCTTATCTATATCTACCTGCTGGTACGCGTAAAGGGTTTTATCATTTTTCTTTTCTTCAAGTCCAAAAGTTTCAACTTTCATAGTTTTGTTTAAATAGCAATTTTGCAAAAATAGCAGATTTTTAGGGTAAAATAAAATCTTTGTAACACTTTTAAAATTTAGGAGAAATAATTTTCGACCAATTTATTTTTTAATTATTTTTAGTTTTTATTTTTTTGAAAACGGTTCTTTCAATAAATAACGCTCCACTTCAGTTATTTTAAAGAGAACTTCCAGGTAACCCCTCCTGCATCCTTTTACAATTCCCTCCGGTTAATTTTAAGAAAGAAATATGGCTGGAGAAAATACAATTATTTCAAAATATCCTGAAGTTATTGAAAATTGCGTGCTATTCCACAAGTTGCCGGAAGATTCACGTGACCTGTTATTGTCGCTTTTCCATGAAGAAACCTGGCAAAAAAACACTTGTATCATTAATCATGAAAAATTCTTTTTTCATTTTTTCCTAATAATTTCCGGCAGGATCAAAATGTACCAGGTTGATGATTTTGGGGAAAAAGAGATCACCTTATTCATATTATCCAAAAATGATGTGTTTGATCTTTTTTGTCTTTTAGATGGTAATGAACACATGGTTTATTACGAGTGCCTGGACAATGTAAAAGTACTGGCTGCTCCTATGGCTGAAGTACGTAAGTGGTACAATCAAAATCCTGCCGCCCTTAAGAATCTTTTATCTTATACCGGGAAACAACTTAGATTACTTGAAAATTTTGTTTCAGATATCACTTTTACAGATATATCAACCCGAATTATTAAACTTCTTATTAATAATGTAAACAGTACTTCAAAAGATCTTGGGAAAATAAACAATCTTTCTAACAAAGAGATAGCCTTTCTGGTAGGTTCTACACGTACAGTAGTGAACCGGCACCTGCAACGATTAAAAAGAAATGGTTCTATCAAGATCACACGAAACAAACTGGAAATAATGGACCTTTCTAAGCTTGTCCATCTTTTGGAAAACAACCATCAAAAATTAATTTAAAACAGGGGTTTTTCCCCTGTTAAATTTTATTTATGTGCTACTTAGGTACTTAATAATCAATTATTTAGAACATACTTTTATCATATTATTAATATCTAAATTTTAAGTTATGAAAAAGTTCTTTCTTTTGTTGCTGTTGGTTGGGATTACCGCAGGACAAGCACAGGTTATTCAATTGGATGAAGCCAGGGTTGATGCCCGGGCAGTTAAGATTATTTCCAATGGAGATGAAATAAAATATTGGGTTACAGAAGAGTACAGCGGGCAATTTCAAAAAAACCCTATTCGCTTTATGAAAGAAAACTTCGATATATATCCATTTATTGGACAATTGGACGGTAATAACTATGATAAGTATCTGGTTGAATTTAGAAACAGGAAAGGCGCTTTAAAGGCAACTTTTGACGGTAAAGGCACCCTGGTGAGTACTGCACAAAGATTCAAAAATATACCTCTCCCACTCCAGGTTTCAAGACAACTTTTAAGTGATCATTCTGGTTGGTCTATGGTTAAGAACAGTTATGTTGCTACCGGTAATGGCGATGCACTGGACAAAGAGCATTATAAGATCACTTTAAAAAATGGAAAAAGAACACAAAATATTAAGATCGTCCCAGATCGTTCAGCTTCGGGGTTAGTAAGCAATTAATAGAAGTTTAGAATGGAAAGAACGGGAACCAGAGATGGCTCCCGTTTTTTATATAAAAAGATCTGAAGAAAGATACCTGTCTCCCCTATCACATACAATGCTTACCACCACTCCCTCTTCCAGCTCTTCACACAATCTTACCGCCGCCGCTGTTGCACCACCGCTACTCATCCCTGCAAATAGCCCTTCCTCTTTTGCAAGATATCGGGTCATTTTTGAAGCTTCCGCTTCACTTACCTCCAACACTCTGTCCACCTTTGCAGGATCAAAGATCTTAGGCAAATAGGCTTTCGGCCATTTTCTAATGCCGGGAATTCTAGAGTCATCTGTAGGTTGTACACCAATGATCTTGATTGCCGGATTTTGTTCTTTCAAAAAAGTAGAGGTGCCCATTATAGTTCCCGTGGTTCCCATTGAGGAGACAAAATGCGTTACCTTTTGATCTGTATCCCGCCAAATTTCAGGGCCCGTGGTATTGTAGTGGGCTTTCCAATTGTCATTATTACTAAACTGGTTGATCATATATATCCCCTCCTTCTCCACTTTCTCTTCAGCATAATCGCGGGCGCCTTCAATTCCTCCTTCCGCAGAAGTTAGCGTAACTGTTGCACCATAAGCCCTCATGGTTTGCACCCTTTCTATGGTAGAATTTTCAGGCATTACCAGTTCTATCTCCAGTTTAAATATCCCGGCGATCATAGCAAGGGCAATTCCTGTATTGCCACTGGTTGCTTCTATTAATTTTGTTTCGCGGTTAATATCACCCCTTTCCAGGGCACTTTTTATCATATTATAAGCTGCCCTGTCCTTGACGCTCCCTCCCGGGTTTTGCCCCTCAAGTTTTAAAAATAATCGCACCCGTGGATTTTTGATAAGGGTTTTTGTTTCCACAAGCGGGGTATTTCCTATAAGGTCCAATATTGAATTACTCATTTCTTACACTGTTTTTAATATTAATTTGAGGGTTGTGGGAAACCATAGAATTTTCAGGAATACTTTTGGTGAGCCATACGTTTCCTCCAATTATACTGTTGGCCCCTATGATCGTGTTCCCGCCTAAAATGGTAGCATTGGCATAATTAGTTACATTATCTTCAAT
>CAXAZV010000145.1:0-8097 GCA_963973375.1 uncultured Antarcticibacterium sp. | reverse complement strand
AAGATGCCCAGGCCAGTTTATCTGGATTAAAAGAAGCCATTGCCCACTTGAAAAATGGCCATGCCCTTGGGATCTTTCCGGCCGGGGAAGTATCCACTTACAGAGATGAAAGGAGCATTGTAGACCGACCCTGGGAACCCGGAGCTATGAAGCTTATTCAAAAAGCCAATGTGCCGGTAATACCTATTTACTTTCATGCAAAAAACAGTATGTTCTTTTATCGTTTGGCAGGGCTTAGCGATATTTTGCGTACTGCAAAATTACCTAGTGAGATGCTTTCTCAAAAAAAACGAAAGATAAAAGTGCGAATAGGTAATGCAATTTCCCCCGAAGAACTTTCTACTCTTCCTAATCTTGAAACCTTTACAGCATTTTTGCGCAGGAAAACTTATATGCTCGCAAACTCCTTCGAAAGGAAACGCCTTATAGACAAAATTCCTAAAACGCTTAAACTCCCTAAAGCCCCACCTCAAAGTATAGCCGGGGAAATCTCCCATAATTTAATTGAGGCTGAGATAGATAAATGCCGGCACATGGACAAGCGGCTGCTGGAAAGTAAAAACTATGAAGTTTTTCTGGCGCGCCGGGAAATTATTCCTAATATTTTAAAGGAAATAGGGAGGTTAAGGGAAATAACCTTTCGGGAAATAGGTGAAGGCACCAACAAGTCAATAGATCTTGATAAATTTGACGACTATTATTACCACATGTTCCTGTGGGATAATGATGCAAAAAAAGTCGCCGGCGCCTACAGGATGGGCATGGGTAACGAGATCTTCAAAAAATATGGGATCGATGGATTTTACCTGCAGGACCTGTTCCGTTTTGAACCCGAGTTATATAAAATGATGAGCCAGTCTATAGAAATGGGTCGGGCTTTTATTATTAAAGAGTATCAGCAAAAACCAATGCCACTGTTTTTACTTTGGAAAGGAATAGTGCATTGCACCCTTCGTTTTCCTGAACATAAATTCCTTATTGGCGGGGTAACCATAAGCGACAAATTCTCAAATTTCTCCAAATCGCTGATGATCGAATTTATGAGATCCAACTTTTTTGAGAATGAAGTTGCACAATATATAAGGCCGAAAAAGGAATTTATAGTTAAACTTAAGGATGAAGACAAAGAAATGATCTTTGATTCCAGCGAGGCAGATCTTAACAAGTTTGACAAATTCATTGAAGAACTGGAACCGGATACCCTCAGGTTGCCGGTATTGATTAAAAAGTACATTAAACAGAATGCCTGAGTAGTTGCGTTTAACGTAGATCCTTTGTTCAACAATGCGGTAGACGGATTAATGTACATCAAAATTGCCGATCTCCCCGAGAGTACCGTAAAACCGGTTTTGGAAGAATTCCAGAAAGAACTCGAAGAAAAAGGCCTTAATCAGGCCTAGCGGTTAACAATCTGTTAATCTCTTGTTATTCAATTTAAAGGGTTTGTCAATAGAGCAGGCTATTCTTATCTTTCAATTATAAAATATAAAATGATGGAAAAGATATTAATTGTTGGAGCTACAGGAGATACTGGGAAGCGGGTTATAGAGATCCTGCGCAATTCCCAAAGTTTTGAACCAATCGCCATGGTGCGCAAGAAAGAACAGCAGGAGATCTTTAATGATATGGATATTGAAACTGTTCTGGCCGATCTTGAAAAAGAGGTAGATCACGCCTTAAAAGGTATTGATAAAGTAATATTCGCTGCCGGTTCAGGAGGTGATACCGGGGAGGAAAAAACCATTGAAATAGACCAGAAAGGTGCAATCAAAATTATAGACGCCTCCAAAAAAGCGGAAATAAAGAAGTTCGTCATGCTTAGTTCTATGGGTGCCGATGATCCTTCCTCAAATCCAAAACTTAAAACTTACCTGGAGGCGAAGAAAAAAGCCGATGAGCATTTAATCCAAAGCGGGATTCCCTATACCATTCTTCGTCCGGGAGCATTAAATGATGACCTGGGACTGGCCAAAGTAAAACTTGCTGAAAAACTTGACAAGCAGGGTGAGATCTCAAGGGATGATGTTGCATTTTTACTGGTAATGAGCCTGGCAGATCCCCTGGTAAAAAACAAGATCATTGAAGCTATCGAAGGGGAAGAGTCAATTAAATCGGCTATTATTGAGGCCAGCAGATAATTTATGATACCACCACGAAAAGATATAAGCCCCGGCTCCACGGTTCTTATAATTCAAAAACATCACCAGCGCAGCGGTACACTTACCGAAGGGGTGGTAACCAACATTCTCACCAGTTCCCCCATTCATCCACACGGTATTAAAGTTCAGCTGGAAACAGGGGAGGTAGGACGGGTACAGAAGGTGGTTAGTATGCTGGCGTAGGAAGGAATTTTTTTTCTCTTTGTCATCCTGAACGAAAGTGAAGGATCTCATAGGGATTTTAAACATACATTCTAACCACATCTAATTAGGAAGAAACATTCAATTTCATAAGAGATTCTTTCGGTAGCCGCCTGTAGCGACTCCCTCAGAATGACAATAACCCAATTATTCTCTTTGTCATCCTGAACGAAAGTGAAGAATCTCAGAAGGATCTAAGAGCGTACATTTTTATTAAATTTATCTAGATCTAGATTTCCTCAAGCAATTATGCTGAAACCCATTTTTAATACATATTACACATATATCCTTACTAACAGTAAAAAAACTGTTCTCTATATAGGGGTAACAAATAATATGTATAAGCGATTAGTTCAACATAAGGAAGGCACTGAAAAAAATGAAAATTCCTTCGCAGCGCGATATAGATGTTATTTCTTGGTTTACTACGAAACTTATAACCAGATTCAGGTTGCTATAGCACGGGAAAAAGAATTGAAAGGTTGGACCCGGAAAAAGAAAGAATCATTAATTAATCATTCTAATCCTGAGTGGAAATTTTTAAATAAGTTGTTTTCCGAACAGTTTTAGTGCTTCGTTTTTTTTGTTATTCTGAACTTGCAGGCCGGCGGAGTGAAACAGCTCTGGAAAAAATTAAATTATGAAGAAAGATTCAATTTCATGAGAGATTCTTTCGGTAGCCGCTCGTAGCGACTCCCTCAGAATGACAAGTTCCCAATTCTTCTCTTTGTCATCCTGAACGAAAGTGAAGGATCTCAAAGGAGTGTAAACATACTTTTTATCGGAATTTTACTAAGAAGAAAGATTCCGATTTCATAGGAGATTCTTTCGGTAGCCGCTCGTAGCGACTCCCTCAGAATGACACCTTTTCCTTTTTTGGTCTTTCTGAACTTGTCTGACGAAGAAGACTTATAAAAAACCTTGATGTCGTTTTTTTTTATAAAAAGGCTTCGACAGGCTCAGCATGACTATGAAACTGCTATACGCCGTTTAATCCCCTCTCCCAAACTTCTCAAGGATCTTGGATGCGATAGTTGCGGCTAACTTTTCGTGAGATTCAAGGGTCCATCCTGCAACGTGGGGGCTAAAGATCACGTTCTCCAGGAACATCAATTCCTGCAGCGCCTCCGGCATTTCCTTTTCAGCAAAGAGGTTTTCAAAAGAACTTTTTTCATATTCCAGCACGTCCAGGCCTGCGCCCAGGATCTTTCCATGAATCAATGCCGTAACCAGATCCTGAGTTACTACACTTTTACCACGGGCGGTATTGATAAACCAAAAGGGCTTTTGGAAACCATTGATATAATCTGTATTTATCATTCGGTTGGTTTCCGGTGTCCACGGAGTGTGAAGACTTACAACATCTGCCTTTTCCTGAAGTTCTGCCAATTCCACCTGCCGCGCATTTTCATCGCTTACTCCCGGTTTTATATCATAACACAGGACCTCAACCTCGAATCCACGAAGTTTTTTTGCAAAAGCCGTCCCCATATTACCGTAGCCTATTATTCCCACGGTCTTGCCGTCGAGCTCGATTCCGCGGTTGGCCTCCCTATGCCAAAATCCCTTACGAACCTCACGGTCGGCCTTATTAAGTTTATTGAAAAGGGATAAGATCATTCCCAAGGCATGCTCTGCCACTGCATTGCGGTTCCCTTCAGGGGCCGAGAAAAGAGCGATCCCCCTGCTTTCAGCAAAATCAATATCTATGCTTTCCAGTCCCGCCCCTACGCGCGCAATAAATTTCAGTTTGGGAAGCGCCTCCATGAAAGCTCTGTCTATATCAAACCTGCTTCTTATAACGATACCATCGTATAATTGTCCATTTTCAAGGATCTCCTCTTTAGAAAGGGTATATCCTTCAATATTATGGTGCCCCGCTGCCTCCAGTTGTTTTAAAAGCGAAGGATGGTTACTGTCTATATGGAGAATGATCATTCGGTTAGATTTTAGGATATTCTTCTACCCTGAGAGAACTTTCGGTATTTCCGGTATGCTGTATGCTTAGCTTCTCAAAGAGCATAATATGTACTTCTTCATTATTCCGGGTCATTGGACAATGCTTTACCCCTTTTGGAACTACAATAACCTCTCCTTCTTTAACCTCCACCGTCCTGTCTTCAAACTGAATAAAAAGAGTTCCTTTTACTACCTGGAACAGTTCATCCTCCTCATCGTGTTGGTGCCATACAAATTCACCCCTGACTTTTGCCAGCAATACCTGCATGTCATTTACCACGGCAATTTGATGTGGATGCCAATACTCACTGAATTTACTGAGCTTTTCGGTAAGATTGATAGATTTCATTGGCAACAACGGCTTTAGATTTAAAATCCGAGTATGACTTTGGCTATCGAAAAATAAATAAGAATCCCAAAGATATCGTTACTGGTAGTTATAAAAGGCCCCGTGGCCATTGCAGGATCTATTCCCTGTTTATCAAGAATAATAGGCACAAAAGTACCAATCAAAGACGCAATTACGATTACTGAAATTAAAGATATGCCTACTGTCACCCCGTAAATAAGATCAAACCCCAGCAAATAAGTACCCCCCAGAGTAAGCATAACTGCAAGCACTACCCCATTGAGCAAACTTAGGCCAACTTCTTTTATCAGCCGGTTCATAAGGGATCCTCTTAAGGTGTTATTGGCAAGCCCCTGCAATACGATGGCAGATGATTGAACACCTACATTTCCAGCCATTGCTGCTATAAGCGGCACAAAAAAGAACAGAGCTCCATATTTTTCCATGGCTCCCTCAAAAGTTCCAAGTACAGTAACACTTACAAAACCTCCCAGAAGCGCTAATATAAGCCAGGGAAGTCGCGCCCGTGTATGTTTTAAAATACTGTCATCTGCCTCTACATCTTCAGAGATACCCGCAGCCATCTGGTAATCTCTGTCGGCTTCGTCTTTTATAAAATCAATAATATCATCTACGGTAATTCTTCCTACCAGCCTGCCCATCTCATCTACTACGGGGATGGCTTCAAGGTCATATTTCTGCATAATCCGGGCTACTTCATCACCAGGAGTATGAACATTTACATAATCTACTTTTGGAATATAAACATCGCTTATATTGGCTTTGCTTGGTGCCGTGATCAAATCTTTAAGTGAAAGTCTTCCTTTCAGCTTATTTTTATCATCTACCACATAAATGGAATGCACCCGGGTAACATTTTCAGCCTGGGCGCGCATTTCAGCCATACAGCCGGTAACGCTCCAGTTCTCATTAACCTTTACCAATTCCTTAGCCATAAGACCCCCTGCAGAATCTTCGTCAAAACGAAGAAGTTCCACAATATTATCGGCGTGCTCTTCATCCTGGATCTCGGCGATTACACTTTGCTGCCGTTCTTCTGAAAGTTCAGCGATGATATCGGCGGCATCATCTGTATCCATCTCCTCCAGCTCCTCGGCGATCTCTTTGGAGGATAAATTATCCAGAATTCTTTCCCTTACCCCCTCTTCCAGCTCCATAAGAGCTTCAGCAGTTTTTTCGCTGTTTAAAAGCTTAATGATATAGGTGGCCTCATCCAGATCAAGTTCTGTGATGATCTCTGCAATATCTGCAGGGTGAACTTCCTCCAGGAGCAACAAGAGTTCCGCATCGTTCTTTTCTTCGATGAGGATCTCTAATTTCTGGATTAATTCATCACTAAGTTGAAATTGCATAAGGTTGAATTTTTAAGGTAAGCTCAATAAATTGTTCGGTGCTAAGTTGTTCAGGTCGCTGCCCAAAGATAGCATCTTCGCGCAGATTATCTGGCAACTGGAAAACTTTTAAACTATTCCTTAAGGTTTTTCTGCGCTGCTGAAACGCGGTTTTCACAACCCTGAAAAATAAGCGCTCATTACAGGGAAGGGAATAATCTTGTTTCCTTGTTAAACGTATGACCCCACTGTCAACTTTTGGTGGCGGATTAAATACTGAAGGCGGAACGGTAAAGAGGTATTCTATATCATAAAATGCCTGGGCGAGTACAGAAAGTATCCCATAGGTCTTATTCCCGTGAGGGGAGGCTATGCGCTGGGCGACCTCCTTTTGGAACATGCCCGAAAATTCAGGAATGCTGTCCCGGTTCTCCAGGGTTTTGAAAACGATCTGGGTGGAGATATTGTAGGGAAAATTACCAATTATGGCAAAGGGTTCACCGTTGAAAACAGCCTGAACATCATATTTTAAAAAATCCTGTTCATGCACTTTGCCGTCCAGAGCCGGAAAATTCTCACCAAGATAGGCTACGCTGTCGCGGTCAATCTCTATCACGTGCAGGTTAATATCCTTCCTTAAAAGATATTTTGTAAGGACTCCCATCCCCGGCCCAATTTCAAGCACATTCCTGTAACCTTCTAGATTCAGGGAATCGGCTATCTTTTCAGCTGTTTTCTCATCAGTTAAAAAATGCTGACCCAAATGTTTTTTGGCTCTTACCTCTCCCTCTGCCGGCTGTTGGTGCTTAAACTGGGTGCTTTTATTGCTGGTCTTTTTCATTTTAATTTTTTCTCGATTCTCTTCCTCTTATATGGCTTCAGAAAATGCTGTTGGGGTGCAATATCCTTTTTTTCACAAAAATAGCATTTTGCATATTTAAGCTAAGGTTAAAGCAGGTTTTATCCTTTTACTTTTTTTGTTCACTTACAATTTCCAGTTCGGTACGAAAAGCCACAAATTTCCCTGCGAAAGGTGTAGTTTTTGCTCTCAATTCGGCTGCGTTTTCCTTGTAATAACGCTCCAGCATCTCCTTACTTTCCAAAGTATATTGGATTGAATAGGTAATTCCGCCCATTTGCTCCTCTACCAGTACGCGGGTCATCAAAGCTTTTATAAATTTATCGGTCCTAAGCATATCGGGGATATGCTCATTCTTCATCCAGTTTACCCACTCATCGTGAACATCTTCCTGAATGTTTATAGTTACGTTGTATATGTACATTTTTTGATCTTAGTTAATTGAAATACGAACTTTTCTTTATGAACTTTCCTGAAGGCCGGAGTTTACTCAATTGCATCTCCTCTAAGCTGCCGGTAATTTCTCCTTGCCTCTACAAAGTAAATACTATCGGGAAAATTAAAAATGATCTGCTCATAAAATTCCCTGGCTTTATCAGGGTGCTTAAGCTTCTTATTATAGAGTTCGGCCAGGAAAAAAGTGGCATTATCTGCAAGAATATCCTTGGAAAAATGCTGCAGGATCTTTAAATAGTTGGCTTCGGCTTTATTCCAGTTTTCTTCGGCTTCAAAGAGCAACGCCTGCTTTAGCAAAGCTTCATCTTCCATTTTTTCACCCTTATGGTTTAGAAGGATATCTTCTAATAAGGAAATCGCTTCAGAGGTTCTGTTCTGAAAAGCAAGCAGATCTGCCCGGGCATATTTCTTCAAGGCGCTTTGAGTGGAATCCTCCTGGGAATTATCCTTTATAAGCATGCTCAATTCCATAGCATCATTTGCAATAAGCTGGGATGATGAAGCTTTCAAAACATCCAGCTGATTCTGGGCCCATTCAAAATCCCCTTTAAAATAGCTTGTCCTCGCTACTTTAAATCTTGCTTCCTGTGAGAGTTCATCGTTCTTCACCAGGTTTTGGATCTGGGAGTAAAAGATCAAGGCCTGATTGAATTTTTCCTCCAGCACTAGGATATCTGCAAGCTGCATTTTTGTGGCAGCAAGGTCAAAACCGGAAAGATTTTTGGTTGAGAGTTCCTGCAACATGGTTACAGCTTCTGCGGT
>CAXAZV010000144.1:0-8122 GCA_963973375.1 uncultured Antarcticibacterium sp. | reverse complement strand
CTAAAATCGAGTGGCAAACTAATGCCTTTTACATGGGGCCATCAGATAATGTTCAGGGAAGAAGAGAAGGTATGTTCTCTATAGACCTTGCACTTAGTAAGGATATTTTTAATGATAATGCTTCTCTATCTTTTAACGTAAGAGATCTGCTGAATTCAAGAAAAATGCAATCCTTTACTTCCACCCAATTTTTTGATCGTGAAAGTGAATTCCAATGGAGACAAAGATCTTTTACCGTATCTCTTGTTTACAGGTTTAATCAGCAAAAAAGAGAGCAAGAACGAAGAAACCGTGAAAATAATAACATGGATGAAGACAATGGAGGCGAATTCCAGGGTTAAAATATACAGCTCCTAACAAAGAAAAAAGGTTGTCTCACGCGGACAACCTTTTTTTATACGACAAAAACCGGGAAATCCCGGTTCTTGTTATTTTTTGGCAAAAATATTTGCTTAAGTTTAAACTGAAGAAATTATTGAAGCCTTTTTGCTTCTTTCTCCCTGCGTTTTTTTTCCTTCTTCTCTTTAAGAGTTTCAGCAATAGCCCCGCCAATCCAGTAAGGAAGTATGGCCATTAAAAATATCATCAACCAAAATCCCATGGTGATAATAATAAGGAAGGCTAAAAAGCCGAGGTATTGATCAAATTCAAACATAATTTCTCAGGATTTTTTAAAATCAAAACAAAGATAGGTACTCTAAATATCTTCTGCCAATAAATTTTAATTTTTTCAAGAAAAAAAGATCTATTGTAATTTTTCAGGAACACTTCGAATGCTTTAAAAAAAGAATGAAAATTTGTATATAATTTAAAGGATTAAAAAAGGTGAACTTGTAAATTTGTAATCTAATCTAAAATAATTATGGACTACCGAATAGAGAAAGACACAATGGGCGAGGTAAAAGTTCCCTCAGATAAATTATGGGGTGCCCAAACCGAACGTTCTAAAAATAATTTTAAGATTGGAGCCCCGGGTTCCATGCCATTAGAAATAGTATATGGATTTGCCTACCTTAAAAAGGCGGCAGCCTTTACCAATTGTGAACTTGGAGTACTTCCGGTAGAAAAAAGGGATTATATAGCACAGGTGTGTGAGGAGATCCTTGCAGGAAAACACGATGATCAATTTCCCCTTGTTATTTGGCAAACAGGAAGTGGTACCCAAAGCAATATGAACCTGAATGAAGTAATTGCCAACCGAGCACATCAACTGGCAGGAAAGACTATTGGAGAAGGTGAAAAAACCCTTAATCCAAATGATGATGTTAATAAATCACAATCTTCCAATGATACTTTTCCTACAGGAATGCACATTGCAGCCTATAAGAAAGTGGTACAGGTAACATTGCCCGGATTAAAGAAACTTAGAAATACACTTAAAAAGAAATCGGAAGAATTTAAGGGCGTAGTAAAAATTGGACGTACGCATTTCATGGATGCCACTCCCCTTACACTGGGACAGGAATTCAGCGGCTATGTAGCACAGTTGGATTACGGGATTAGAGCTCTTGAAAACACGTTACCTCACCTAAGCGAATTAGCTTTGGGAGGAACCGCCGTAGGAACAGGACTAAATACTCCTAAAGGTTATTCAAAACGCGTAGCAGAATTTATTGCAAAATTTACAGATCTTCCCTTTGTCTCTGCCCCTAATAAGTTTGAAGCCCTTGCTTCTCACGATGCACTTGTGGAATCCCATGGAGCATTAAAACAACTTGCAGTTGCTTTGAATAAAATTGGAAATGATATTCGTATGCTGGCATCAGGTCCCCGCAGTGGAATTGGAGAGATCAATATTCCTGCAAATGAACCAGGTTCTTCAATTATGCCGGGGAAAGTTAATCCTACGCAATGTGAGGCTTTAACGATGGTTTGCGCGCAGGTAATGGGTAACGATGTTGCAATAAGCGTTGGTGGAATGCAGGGTCAATTTGAACTAAATGTTTTTAAACCGGTAATGGCAGCAAACTTTTTACAAAGTGCGCAACTTATTGGGGATGCGTGTACTTCTTTTGACGAGCATTGTGCTCAGGGAATTGAACCTAACTACCCTAGAATAAAAGAGCATCTGGATAATTCCCTTATGCTTGTAACGGCATTGAACACTAAAATAGGATATTATAAAGCAGCAGAGATTGCCAATACTGCTCATAGTAACGGTACAACCCTTAAGGAGGAAGCCGTTAACCTTGGATATGTTACAAAGGAAGAATTTGACGAATGGGTGAAGCCGGAAGAAATGGTTGGAGGCCTGAAGTAAAAACTTCTTATTACATAAAATAAAAAGGTCCTGCTATTAAGCAGGACCTTTTTTTATATGTTTAAAAGAGCTTGGTCAATCAGGTTTAATTCAGGTTTAACCTGACTGCATAACTGCTTACCAAACTTATATTATAAATTTTCCTTTAAAGTGGGTTTTTTCTTTTCCTTGCTGTAATATTTTTGGAATTTCCAGTAAGACAAGGCTCCCAGGACTGCAACTACAGCAATTGAATAATAAATAAAGGTTGGTGTTATTACCTTCTCCCCGCTTGCATAGGAATGCAATCCTGCCAGATAAAAGTTTACACCAAAATAGGTCATCATGATGCTGGCAAAAGCAACTATGGCCATAAGGTTAAAGAACCACCTGCTTCTTAATCCCGGTACCAGGCGCATATGTATCACAAAGGCATAGATCATAATGCTTATTAATGCCCAGGTCTCTTTAGGATCCCAGCCCCAGTATCTACCCCAGCTTTCGTTTGCCCATTGGCCTCCAAGGAAATTTCCTATAGTAAGCATTACAAGCCCCACGGTTAAAGCCATTTCAGTAATTATGGTGATCTCTTTGATATTAAGGTCCATTTTCACCTTATTCTTTTCGGTTGTCATGATCATTAGCAATAGTGCCACTGCACCCAGGATCATTCCCAGGGTGAAAGGACCATAACTTCCTACTATAACAGACACGTGTATCATTAACCAGTAGGAATCTAATACAGGCTGTAAATTGGCGATTGAAGGATCCATCCAGTTCCAGTGAGCTATCATAAGGATCATAGAAGCTACAAAGGCCGTAGATGCAATTGTAAGGTAACTTTTTCTACCAAAAGCGAGTCCAAAGAACATAGTGGCCCAGGCTACATAAATCATAGATTCATAGGCATCACTCCAGGGTGCATGTCCGGAAATATACCATCTTGCAGCAAGGCCAAGGGTATGTAATACAAATAATAGTAAAATTATGATCGCACTCCCGCCAATAAGCCAACGGATCACTTTGGAATCGTTGAAAATTTGTATGATGACAAAAACAAGCATAACCAAACCTGCCAACATATAAAGCATGAAGAGGTTATTGAAAATATCATATTTGTTATACAGAATTTCAGCATCCAGCTTTTGCTGTGAAGGCCTTACATCTGCTCCAAATTTCTTCTGAAAACCTGTAATACTTTCCACAAGCTCATTGGCCTGTGCATAATCACCCGTCTCCCTTGCGACCCGGAGAGAATTCATATAAAGCGGAAGTATCTGCCGTACGTAAACAGAATCCATTCCTTTAAAATTAGATTCAGCTACTTTAGAATAAGCAACCCAGGAATTATTCTCATCACCCGGAATTGGAAAAATGCGCAGCATTTCTCCTTGCAGGGCATAGAATAAAAGGTTCACTTTCTTGTCGGTTTCAATAAAATCCTTTTGAAATTGATCTGGCACCGCTGCCTGATAGGCTTTTTCGAGGTATGGGGATAGTTTATAAACTCCCGTCTTATCAAAGAAATCTGTCATGGCCAGATATTTTTGATCCTCACTTACGCCGGTAATATGCCTTATACTGTCATTTCCCGGTTTTACATAAATGAGAGGAGTGTTATACCATAAAGCAGGATTCTCTGTCATTGAAAGCAACACCTGGTCGGCATTTAAACCTTCATATTCATCCTTTTTACTCAACTTCCTTAATAATTCTGAAGCAAATGTATTGGCAGGTTTCATTCGTCCACCGGCATCCTGGATTACCAGTTTACCAAATTTTGCCGCATGTTCTGCAGGCACTACCATCGCATTTACAATAGAATCTACCTGTTGTTTATTGGTCCTTATGTGCGCATGGTCCTCATCATCCTGGGCAAATGCGGTTGAACTCAATAAGGCAAAGAATAGGATGGCTGTAACTTTGGAAAGTTTCGCCTTCCGGTCTTTCACTTTATCAAGCATAACTTTAAGTTTACCAAATCTACTCCCCCTGTCAAATAAAATCAACATTAATCCCAGGTAAAGTAACGTATATCCAATATAGGTTATCCAGGTACCCCAGTAATCATGGTTCACAGAGAGAACTGTTCCTTTTTCATCTGGATCAAAAGAAGCCTGAAAGAACCTGTAACCATCTTTATCCAACACATGGTTCATAAAGATCTCATACGGCCAGGTTTCCCCGTCTTGCTCTACTATGGTAACTTTACTTTTAAATGAGGAGTAACTTGGGGTTAGGTTCATTTCAGTGCCGGGATATTTTTCGGCAATAAAATCATCCAGCTTTATATTAAACGGTAATTCCATTTCTTTGGAACCGTAACTTAAATAAAAATCAAGGCCACCTACCTGCACCTGTTGCGGCTGGTTCACCATTCCTTTTCCTCCCAACATACTCACGGTGGTTGCTTCACCCCCGGTGGTAACTTTTAAAGAGACGGCATTGCTTTGGCCCGGCTCTTTGCTATCTGAGGGAATAATATCATAGATCCCGCGTGAAACAGGCTCTGGAACCACAAATTGCATGCCCCCAATATTATAAAGAGACCTTAACTGGAAAGTTTGCAAACTATCAGCAACCAGTTGGCCTTCCATTTGATCTGCCATTCTTAGATAATCTCCTTCAAAAGGAGAATCTATTTGATAAATGGCCTCTTCTTCATCTATGGTGAAGTTCACAGCGCCCTGGGTAGGCTTATTATATGCAAATAAAACATTGTGGATATTGGCTACCTCACCTTCTTTTAAATAATGTTCGTGCCGGTTGCCATCTCCGGCTTCCACTATTTGCAGGTAATTATCTCCACTTTCACTTAGGATTATTCCCTGTTTTGCTCCGTGAATATAATTTACTACTTCTATGTCTATGGGCTGGCCGTTATAATCTGTACTTATGGAAATATTATTTTCAGTTTCGGGTGCCAGAAGGACCGGTTTTTCAATCACCCTTCGGCGTGGCTCGCCATCGATCTCCCCATCAATGAAGGCAGTGAGATAGGTTTTTTCAGAAAGGAAAGCATTGGTAGTTTCCCCTTCGCGTATTGGCATAATTCCCTCGTAACTAATATAACGGGTAACAAAAGCACCTACAAGGATAAGAACAAAGGAGAGGTGAATTAAAAGAGAAGACCATTTTTCCCTTTTGTGTAATTGGTAGCGGTAGATATTTCCTGCGAAATTGATCACAAAAAACACCATGATCCCTTCAAACCACCAGGTATTATAGATCATTACACGCGCGGTTTCTATGGTATACCAGCTTTCTATGAAGGTCCCTAAAGCCATTGCGATAGAGAAAACAATGAACAAGACTGCCATTATCCGGGTAGAGAATATGACAGAGGCTATTTTATTTTGCATTTATGCTTACTTTAAAATGCAGCAAATTTAACAAAATTTAAGGATACAAGAGGGGATTTAAGGGTTAATCGGTAAAGAACGAATGTTAATTTTAAACGCCATTTTTTTTGGTATTTTAGCGGGATGAAAAGTATCGTACTTTTTGGAGCAGGAAATGTAGCTACCCACTTATTCAGGGCAATTTCTCACACCCGGGATTTCAGGGTGGTGCAGGTTTACAATCATCAACCTGAAAATTTAGTTCCTTTTCAATCATTGGTAGATACAACTTCTAAAATGGAGGAAGTTATACCTGCAGATATCTATCTTATTGCGGTAAAGGATGATGCCATAACGTCATTGGCAAAAAAATTAAAATTCAGGCAAGCCCTTGTGGTTCATACGGCCGGTGCTGTTTCTATAGATGTTCTGGAAAATTTAGACAGGAAAGGAATTTTTTATCCGCTTCAAACTTTTTCAAAAACTAAAGAGGTCGAATTTAAAAACATTCCTGTTTGCGTGGAGGCGAATAATGCAAAAGATCTGGACCTGTTGGAAGAACTGGCCGGGAGCATTTCTGAAAAAAGCTTCAGGGTTGATTCTGCCCAGCGAAGATCTCTACACGTAGCCGCTGTATTTGTAAGTAATTTTGTCAATTATTTATATTCTGAAGGAGAGGCTATATGTAATGCGCATAATATTCCCTTTGAAATATTACACCCCCTTATGCTGGAAACAGCCAAAAAAGCTACCGGCATGAGCCCTATGGCAGCTCAAACCGGGCCGGCAAAGAGAAATGACGCCCAGGTGATCAAGTCCCATCTGGAGATGCTTACCGGGGATCAAAAAGAAATTTATTCACTTATAACCCAATCAATTCAAAACCTTCATGGAAAAGAATTATAAAGAATATTTAAACCATATAGACACCTTCGTTTTTGATGTAGACGGGGTGTTAACAGATGGGAACATCCAGGTAAGTACAACCGGAGAGTTATTGCGCACCATGAACATTAAAGATGGGTATGCTTTAAAAACAGCCCAGCAGGCAGGATATACCGTTTGTATTATTTCGGGAGGGAATAATGAAGGGGTAAGAAAACGCTTAAGAGATCTTGGAATTACCAATATTTACCTGGGCATACAGGATAAGGTAGAAACAATGGATGAATTCTTTGATGTATACAGCATCAATAGGGAGAATGTAGTGTATATGGGCGATGATATACCGGACCTTTATGCTATGAGAATGGTAGGAATGCCATGTTGCCCGCAGGATGCAGTGGCAGAGATCAAGGAAATAAGCCGATATGTTTCCCATAAAAAGGGAGGTTCAGGTTGTGTACGTGATATAATTGAGCAGGTATTGAAGGTACAGGGAAAATGGCTACTCAATCAGGACGCTTTATGAATTGGGTGTATTTGATAATTGCCGGACTTTTTGAGGTGGGATTTGCATTTTGCCTTGGAAAGGCTAAATTTTCTACCGGGAGTACCCGCACATACTGGCTTATAGCCTTTATTGTTGCCTTAACAATTAGTATGAGCTTATTATACAAAGCCACCCAAACCCTTCCTATTGGAACGGCTTATGCGGTATGGACCGGAATTGGAGCTGTGGGAACTGTTCTGCTGGGAATCTGGATCTTTAAGGAACCGGTGCATTTCTGGCGTTTATTTTTCCTTACAACCCTTATAGTTTCACTGGTAGGTTTGAAATTTGTATCAAATTAAATTTTATTAATGCTATATCAATTATTAAAACTGCTCAGGTTTCCAAACCTGCTGCTTATTATAGGGACCCAGGTTTTAATAAAATATGCCCTGTTTGAAACCTTTGGAATAACTACAACCTTAAGCTCTTTTGAGTTTTTCCTTTTGTGTTTTGCTACGGTGTGTATTGCGGCTGCGGGAAATATCATCAATGATGTGTATGATTTGGAAACAGATCACATTAATAAACCCACTAAGCAAATCATTGGTAAGAAAATATCAGAAAAAGCAGCCCTTTCAGCCTACATAGTATTAAGTATATTGGGAGTGGGAATTGGGTTCTATCTTTCCAATATCATTGGAAAACCGGGGTTTTCGGCTTTATTTATTATAATCTCGGCATTGCTTTATATTTATGCAACTTATCTAAAGAACATTCTTGTGGTGGGGAACATCGTAATCTCTGCCCTGGTGGCAATGGTGATCATTATTATGGGGTTGTATGAATTATTACCGGCCATTACCCCTCAAAATCAACAAACACAATCTATTATATTTTCGATATTATTGGATTATGCTTTTTTTGCATTTATGATCAACTGGTTGCGGGAGATGGTAAAGGACCAGCAGGATATTACCGGAGATTACAACACGGGTAGAAACACTTTGCCTATTGTCCTTGGAAAATCAAGAACCAATAAGATCATCTTTGCCTTGGGAATTATCCCTTTGGCAGCGATTGTGCACTATATGTACAATTACCTGTTCACAAACTTATATGCTGTGCTCTATGCACTTTTCCTTATTGTGGGACCATTACTTTATTTTT
>CAXAZV010000143.1:0-8225 GCA_963973375.1 uncultured Antarcticibacterium sp. | reverse complement strand
ATTTAAAAATAGCTCGATATTGGAAGTGATAAGTTTCTTACTATGCTTATCCACCCCTTGTTGTAATTCATACTTAATTTTTGAAAAACAATCAAGCACAAGCTGCCTTTCTTTTTCTGATAGGTGCAATGCTTCACTCATTTTATAGCTGAAAAAACCGTATTTTTGAATACTACAATTCTTGATGTAATGCTGCCAGATATTGACGGATTTTCTTTGGCTAAAAATCTTGCAATGAATTATCCAAAATTGCCGTTTATATTTCTTTCTGCAAGATCCTTAAAAATAGATGTATTAAAAGGCTTTTCTCTGGGTGCTGTAGATTATTTAAAGAATCCTATAGACGAAGAGGAACTGGTGGCAAGAATAAAGGCAATTCTTTCCAGGTTACAACCGTCACCCCGGGAAGAGTAAACTTTAGAACCTCTATGGATCATAGGAAAATACAAATTTCATCCATCAGCTCAGGAATTAATGTTTGATAAAGATGTAATCCAATTAACAGCCAGAGAAAATGATTTGCTTTTATACCTGGTACGTCACAAAAATAGCCTCTGCAGTCATAAAGAAATTTTAAACCTTCTTTGGGGCAAAAATGATTACTTCAATCGCAAAAGCCTGAACGTTTTCATTTCTCACCTTCGCAAACATCTAAGCCGTGATTCTACTATAAAGATTGAAAACCTGCACAAAAAAGGTTTCGTTCTTAAGTCCACGTAATGTTGAATCTTTTATTGGCCTGATAGAAGATTATTCATGCAAAATAGAATCCGGGTATTAATACGCTGAATTTTATTTGGAAAGCTGCAAGGCCATGATAAAATTAGGCAAATAGTATTAGGTATTCCCATTGCTTCAAATTCAGGAAAACTCTCTTTATATTTAAGTAGAGAGGATTTTTTTATTCCCAATATTTTACTCTGTGAATAGGAAGCTGATCTCCTTTTTAAAATAAAAAAATCTCTGAAACTCTTCTTTCTATTGTAAAAACCGTTTCTTCTAAATTTTAGGCCGTCTTCAATTTCTCATTAGCTGATCTTCTCCTGCAGTCCCTTATTCTTGAAAATCAAACACCAGTTCATCAATTTTCAAAATCATCTTTTATTTGATTTTATAGTTCAGTTAATTCAAGATCATACTTCTAGTAAGGCAATTAAATATTAAAAATAAACTTGGAAACTTATTTGGTTTTTAAGTTTCCTATACCGTATCTTTGCCTCACAATTGAAAATGTAAAACCAGAAGAATACTTAGAATGAAAAAATTATTAATAGCTTTTTTGCTGGGTACGAACTTCCTGATGGCACAGGAACCCGCACTGCTAACTTTACCTGAAGCGATTAATTACGCCCTGGAGCATAAAGCAGATGCCGAAAAAGCACGGCTTGATGTTGAAAATGCCAATGCTCAAATTGCAGAGGTGCGGGCAAGCGCTCTCCCTAAAATAACTGTAACCGGAGGTACTACTTTTAATCCCCTATTGCAGCAGAATATTTTACCGGGAGCAATTTTTGGAACACCGGGAGAAGATATCCTGGTGGCCTTTGGGAGAAAATGGAATTCTAATGCTAATGCTCAGGTTTCTCAAACTTTGTTCAATCAGCAGGTGTTCACGGGCTTAAAGGCGGCTCGTTCTACCAAAGAATTTTATCAGCTCAATGCACAGCTTACTCAGGAAGAAATTATTGAAAAAGTAGCTACTGCATATTATCAGGTTTATGAGTCTAAACAAAATCTTTTAAACCTTGAGCGGAATCTTGAACTGACGGAAAAAACTGTTGAGATAGTAGAAGGCCTGTTTAAAAACGGACTGGCTAAAAAGATAGATTTTGACAGAAGTACAGTAGCATTAAACAATCTTATAGCAAACAGGCAACAGGTGATTAATGCTGTGGACCTTAGGGAGAATGCTCTCAAATTTATGATAGGAATGTCTATTGCCCGGGAGATACAGTTGCCGGATCAAAAATTTCAACCTGCTGTTTTGCCCGGTGCAAATCCTGATGTGGCTGAAAGAACAGAACTCCAGTTAATGGAAAAACAAATAGAGCTTTTGAACTGGCAGAAGAAGGCCACCATTGCAGAATATTATCCCTCACTTTCTTTTGTTGCCAATTATGGTTGGCTGGGGCAGGGAGATGAAATCCCGCTTTGGAATGGAAAAGACCAGGGAGTTTTTTGGTCTGATCTGGCATCAGTAGGAGTGAACCTGCAAATTCCAATTTTCAATGGATTTGCAACCAAGTCCCGGGTTAAACAAAATCAAATAGCTATTGATAAAGCACGGGCAGATTTTGAAGAAATCGAACTCGCTTTAGATATGGAGTACAGGAACTCTCTTTCCCAGCTGGAGAACAGCCTTTTAACAATTAATATTCAGGAAGAGAATGTAGAGCTTGCACAGGAAGTGCTGGAAGACACTCAAAATAACTACGGACTTGGACTTGCCAGCCTTAATGATATGCTGGATGCCGAGAGAGATCTTGCCGAAGCCAGAAATAACTTAACTAATGCACAAATTAATTACAAACTAGCCGAAGTAGCGCTCCTGAAGTCACAGGGAATTTTAGAAACATTAAAAGAAAACAACCTTTAAAATGAAAAAGAAGACAATTATAACTGTAGTAGCCCTGGTAGGAATTGCCGTTGCATTTATCCTGATCCTTCAGAATAATAAGAAAAATAATGAGGAGGAACTAAGTCTTGTGACTCAAACAAATTCTGCAGTAAGTGTAAGAACTGCCAAAGCAGAAAGTGAAAATATCAGTGGGAAATTTACTGTGAACGGTACTTTCCTCCCTGAAACCAGCGTGAGAATTTCAGCTGAACTTGGTGGCCAGATTGCTGCAATTTATGTTGAAGAGGGTAACGAAATAAAAGCAGGACAGGTGATCGCAAAACTTTCAGGAGACAAGATCAATGTTAATGTTACCAATGCAAAAGCAAATCTTGATAATGCCGTCTCCAATCTTCAAAGGTATGAAGCAGCTTTTGGATCTGGCGGAGTAACAGCAGTTCAACTGGATCAGGCAAAACTACAGGTGGAAAATGCAAGAGCGCAGTATCAATCTGCTCAATTAAATTCCGGAGATACAAACATTCGCTCCAAGATCAGCGGAATTGTAAATGAAAAGATGGTGGAAGTTGGAACTGTCGTAGCCCCGGGTACTCCTATTGTTGAAGTGGTAAACATTTCGGCTTTAAAATTAAGAGTAGAGGTAGATGAGGCGCTAGTAAGCCAGCTTCAGGTTGGAGATGATGTAAATGTTCTTCCCAGTGCCACCGGGGACACAATATCAGGAAAAGTAACTTTTATAGCACCGGCCTCCAATGGTGCACTAAAATTTCCTGTAGAAATAATTATAGATAATTCTGCAGGAAAGTTAAGAGCAGGAATGTATGCCATTGCTCTTTTCAACCAGGCCGGGCAAAATAATGTGCTAACTATTCCAAGGGAGGCATTTGTGGGTAGTGTGAGTGATAAAAAGGTTTTTGTTGTGAAAGATGATGCGGCCAGACTCACACAAATCCAAACCGGCGTAAACTATGGCGGAAAAGTACAGGTAACCGGCGGGCTTAAGGAAGGTGAAGTGGTGGTGACCAGTGGGCAGATCAATCTTACTGACGGTACTGCGGTAGAAGTATTAAAATAAAAACTAAGAAATGAAATTAGCAGAATTATCTATAAAACGACCCAGCCTTGTAATCGTAATGCTCGCCATTTTAATTATTGGAGGTCTCTTTAGCTATAGTCAGCTCAACTATGAGTTGATCCCGAAATTTGAAGTAAAGGTGGTGACTGTGATGACAGTTTATCCCGGCGCATCTCCAGCCGAGGTGGAAAATACGGTTTCCAGAAAGATTGAAGATGCAGTGTCTGCCCTTGAAAACATCAAAAAGATACAGACAAAATCTTTTGAAAGTCTTTCGTTAGTAACCATTCAGTTTGAAAATGAAGCAGACATAGATTTCGCTCTTAATGAGGCACAGAGAAAGGTAAACGCCATTCGTTCCGATCTTCCGGAGGATATAGATGAGCCTTCACTTTCCCAGTTTTCACTTTCCGATATGCCTATTGTGAGTATGGGGGTGACCGGTAACGTTACTGAAAATGAACTTTATGATCTTATAGATGAAAAGATCCAGCCGGCTTTTTCCCGAATCCAGGGGGTTGCACAGGTAAACCTTGTGGGCGGGCAGGAAAGAGAGATAAGGGTGAATTTAGATCCTAACAGGCTGGAAGGTTATGGCCTTACTGTTCCTATGGTACAACAAATTATTACTGCATCCAACCTTGATTTTCCTACCGGAAATCTTACTACCCGGGAGAATACCACTCTTATCAGGCTCTCCGGAAAGATTCAGTCTGTAGATGAATTGAGAAGCCTTACAATTGCTTCTCAAAACGGACAGAATATTCGGTTATCTGATGTTGCTGAAATAGAAGACACACAGAAAGAAGTAGAAAAGATCGCACGTATAGATCGTCAAAATACCATATTACTTCAGGTTCAAAAACAAACGGATGCTAACGCAGTAACTGTAAGTGAACTTGTTCAGGAAAAAATGGCCGAAATTGAACAGCAATATTCTGAGCAGGGTCTACAAATTACTATGGCCAATGATACTTCAGAATTTACACTGGAAGCAGCAAATTCTGTGATCAAGGATTTATTTATTGCGATAGCACTGGTGGCATTTGTAATGCTTTTCTTCCTGCATAGTTACAGGAACGCTCTTATAGTAATGGTTGCAATTCCAACTTCCCTAATTGCTACTTTTATAGGAATGTATTTAATGGGATATACTCTTAACCTGATGAGTTTACTTGCACTCTCACTCGTGGTGGGGATCCTCGTAGATGATGCGATTGTTGTAATTGAAAATATTCACCGGCACATGGAGATGGGCAAAAACAAAGTCCGTGCTTCTTACGATGGAGCTAAAGAGATTGGTTTCACCGTAACCGCAATCACTTTGGTAATTGTTGTAGTGTTTCTTCCAATTGCAATGAGTACCGGTCTTGTGGCCAATATCATCAGCCAGTTTTGTGTAACGGTTATTATAGCTACTTTACTGTCCCTGTTAGTTTCTTTTACCGTGGTGCCGTGGTTATTCTCCAGGTACGGGAAACTGGAGAGTATAAATAATACAAGCTTTTTTGGTAAGGTAATTCACAAGTTTGAAGCCGGACTTACCTGGTTTACGAAAGAGGTGACAAGGATCCTGGAATGGTCTCTGGACAACAAAGTAAAGACTTTCTTTATTGTAGTGGGTCTATTTGTGAGCTCTATAGCACTGGTTGCGATGGGATATATAGGATCAGATTTCTTTCCATCAACTGATAGAGGAGAATTTCTTGTGCAGTTGGAAATTAATAAAGATGCATCTATTGAAGAGACTAACTTTATTACGCGGGAAGCCGAAGCATATTTACAAGAATTACCGCAGGTGGAGCGACTTATTACTACGGTGGGACAGTCCAGTAGTGGAGGAATGGGAGCTGCGCAAGCCACCAATAATAAATCGGAGATCTCTGTTACTTTGGTCGACAGATCTAAAAGGGAGGAAAAAACGACCGTAATCGCGGCACAAATAAAAAGAGACCTTCAGCAAAAACTGGTAGCAGCCAAAATAACCACAGTTCCCGTAGGAATTGTGGGTACACAGGCAGCTCCGCTGCAAATGACTGTGACGGGAAACAGCTTTGAAGATGCCCTCGCTTATGCTGAAGCTGCTGAGGACATTTTGAGATCTATAGATGGAGCAACCGAAATAGAGACCAGCGTAGAAGAAGGAAATCCGGAAATTTCAGTGAATGTAGACAGAGATAAAATGACTTCTCTCGGTTTAAATGTTGCTACAGTGGGTCAAACTCTTCGCACAGCTTTTAGTGGAAATACCGATAATAAATTCAGGACTGGTAGTAATGAGTATGACATCAACATCATATTTGATGAAGCTGCCAGGAATAACATAGAAGATGTACAAAATATTCAGTTTGTAAATAGTCAGGGACAAAGGATCAATCTTGCCCAATTTGCAACGGTTACTTATGAATCCGGACCTTCTTTACTGGAACGGTCAGACCGTTCCCCCTCTGTAACTGTATCGGCTCAAACAGTTGGAAAGACAACCGGTGCAATTGCCCAGGAGTGGGAAGAAAAACTGGCCGATATTGAAAAACCAGCCGGTGTGGAATGGACCTGGGGAGGAAATATGGAAAATCAAAGCGAAGGTTTTGGAACCCTTGGAATTGCCTTACTTGCAGCCATCATGTTAGTTTATATGATCATGGTGATACTCTATGATGACTTTGTGAAACCGTTTATAGTCCTGTTCTCAATTCCGCTATCATTCATTGGAGCATTGTGGGCACTTGCACTAACAAACCAGAGTTTAAATATTTTCACCATTCTCGGGATTATAATGCTCATTGGTCTGGTGGCTAAGAATGCGATCTTACTGGTGGACTTTGCCAATCACAGGCTGGATCACGGAGAGAAAATAAGAACAGCCTTAATTCAGGCTAACCATGCGAGGCTGCGTCCAATTTTAATGACCACTATAGCGATGGTCTTCGGGATGCTTCCTATTGCACTGGCATCGGGAGCTGCTGCTGAGATGAACAATGGTCTTGCTATTGTAATTATTGGAGGTTTGCTGTCATCGTTATTTCTAACTCTGGTTATTGTGCCGGTGGTTTATCTGATTTTTGTGCGCCTGGAAGAGAAATTTTCCAGTAAGGAAGAGAAAAATTATGAGGAGTTAATGGTTGCAGATTATGATCATATTGATCCAAAACATGAATTTGAATTTTGATTAATTGGTTGACAGGGAGCTGTATCCGGAATGGAACAGCTCCTTTTCATTCATATTTAAAATGTCGACTCAAATCAAAGGGGGGGAGGAATTTACTATAAATGTTAGTGAGGGAATTCTTCGCAATAATACCGGGAAATATGCTTACATATCAATTGTTATCTAATGACTCGTTAGTCATAAACATTGCTGAAAATTTTACTTTTAGTATGGAAAAATCAATAGATAATTTTGTCTTTTCAATGCTGGACGAGAATCCATATATTAAAATATCTGTACAAATTGATTCTCAATTTAAGGAAGAGGTTCGGCAGGATATATATAACTTCATGAAACGATCTGTTTACCATTATAATGTGGTCAGCTTAAATCTTGAAAAAAATTAGAATAACTATATTTAAAAATTCCAGCTTTATTTTTTAATGCCTGAGATAAATCGCCATCCATGACCGAAGACAAATTTTTTATTGCAAAAGTCGCCGACCTTTTTATAGAGAATGGGGCTAAAACCCTTACAATGGATGATATTGCCAAAGAATTTGGAATGTCAAAAAAAACCCTCTACAAGGATTACAAAAATAAAGAAGTGCTTCTTGAAGAGGCTTTGTCTTATACCTTACAGGATGTGCTGGAGAGAATAAGAAATCTGGATAACACTATAGAAAATGCAATAGAGAGAATGTTATCGCGGGATGAGGAAATTGAAAAAGCTTCCTCCAGTAATAATTCGATTTTGCTAAGACAACTAATAAAGTACTATCCAAAGATCTTCAACAGGCATATGAAGGACTTTTCTGAAAAGTTTTCTGCCATTATGGTTAGTAATATTGAAAGGGGGAGGAAGCAGGGTTATTACCGAGAAGACTTTGATGCTCTGTTTTACGCTCAATTGTTTTTTCACCTTGTCATGTCCTACAACAGCACTTTTTTTGATATCAGTAACTTGAGCAGAAGTGAGTATCATTATGAATCTTTAAAGTTTTATATGAATGCAATTACTAATGATACAGGGAAGGACTATATGAAAGCTTTTGAAGAATCCCTGAAGTAACAACAGCTGTTCTTTAAATTCTTATTTTTACATATTAAGTGAAATCTGGAATTAATAGTTGGAGAAGCTGAGGTAATTTTGTTTAAAAGAACAACTATTTCTTATTTGTTCTTAAAAGAGTGTAAGTTCAACTCATAAGTTGAACTTACAAAGAATATTGATTTCTATTTTTACTCTATCTTTTTGTGTTTTTAGTTATTTTAAAGCCTTAAATCTTTGAGGAAGATGCTTTTCAGAAATAAATGTTTAAATCTTCAGCCCCATATCTACCGTAACTTACCTGCGCCGGATCCTATGCTGTTTTTTTAGTGTACGGGAAGTTAAGCGTTAAGAAAAAACAGCATAGGGCGCA
>CAXAZV010000142.1:0-8258 GCA_963973375.1 uncultured Antarcticibacterium sp. | reverse complement strand
TGCACCCCGCAATTACCAAAATGTGAAAGTTGCCCTCTTTCTCACGCCTGCCTTGCTCTTAAAAACAATAAAGTTGACCAGCTGCCGGTAAAGCTTAAAAAAACAAAGATTTCCAAAAGATTTTTTAATTACCTGGTCTACAGGTCAAAAGAGAATACCACTATCATTGAGCAACGGGTGGGAAAAGGAATTTGGGAGGGATTATATCAATTCCCTCTTATTGAAACAATGCATCTTCTTTCTCCCGAAGAATTTATGGCTCATCCGGAGTTTCAAACTCTTATAGATATAAAGCTCCACCCTGTTACTTTATATAATGAAACCCCCGTTGTGCATAAATTATCCCACCAACACATTTACACCCGGTTTTGGATAATTGAAAAGGATGGTCTACATCACAAACAAATCCCCGTAGCTAAAATTCAGGATTATCCGGTTCCTGTGCTAATAGCCAATTTTTTAAAGGAATATGATTTTGGAGATTAAAAAAGTTGATAAATGCCTTGTGGTCCTTTAGGGTTGTTTGGGATTTTTAGTTATTTTTAAAAAAAATATTCATCAATTTACTGTAATTTAGCACATTAAATTTTCAAGGGTTATGACAGGTTCACTTAATAAAGTAATGCTTATAGGGCATACAGGCGATGACGTAAAAATGCATTATTTTGAAGGGGGCGGGGCTATAGGAAGGTTTCCTTTAGCTACCAATGATGTTTATACCAATAAAACTACCGGCCAGCGGGTAGAGAATACAGAGTGGCATAATATAGTAGTAAGGAATAAAGCTGCTGAAATTTGCGAGAAATACCTTAAAAAGGGTGATAAAGTATATATTGAAGGTCGCCTTAAAAACCGCAAGTGGACAGATGATAAAGGGGTAGAACGTTATTCGGTAGAAATACAGTGTACAGATTTCACCTTTTTAACCCCTAAGGACAGTGGTGGTGGTGCGAGCCAAAATACAGGCCAGCCAAAGCCAGATCACAATCCAAAAAATGATACTTTTGCAAGTCAATCCATGGGGCAGGAAGATGAAGATGATTTGCCCTTTTAAGTCTAACTAATATAAAAGCTATTGGATCCGGATCCTCCCAGTTTAATTTCACTTTTTTTATCGTTTGATTATTCACAGATCGTCAGCATAGTTATGTTGTTTGTTCTGCTTATTTGTTCTGCCCTTATCTCTGGGGCCGAAGTTGCTTTCTTTTCTCTTACCGCGGCCAATTTTATGACTGAAACTGGGAAAAGGAGTAACGCTCAAAAGATAGTGGTTCGCCTATTGGAGAAGCCCAAAAAACTTCTGGCAACTATCCTGGTGGCAAATAATTCTATCAATATTGCTATAGTTCTACTATTTGATGTGCTTACAGATGAATACTTCGGAAGGATGAACACTACCTTCTTCGGAATAGATTTCAAATTCATTGTTGAAGTAGGGGTAATTACTTTTCTTATTTTGCTATTTGGCGAGATCCTTCCCAAGGTTTATGCCAGCAGGAACAATGTGAAATTCTCCAATTTTATGGCCCATCCCATGAATGTTCTGGACACCCTTTTTTCACCTTTGAGCGTTCCAATGAGAGCGGTTACTCTTTTTATTCATGAAAGGCTTGGAAAACAAAGAAGTTATATAAGTATAGACCAGCTCTCCCAGGCACTTGAATTAACTAGGGAAGAGGATACCACTAAGGAAGAGCAAAAGATCCTTAAGGGTATTGTTTCCTTCGGGAATACAGATACTAAACAGGTGATGCGGCCAAGGATGGATATTTTTGCCCTGGCCCAGGATGAGACTTTTGAAGAGATCATTCCCCAGATTATAGAAAACGGGTATTCACGAATTCCTGTTTACAAGGAAAATATTGACCAGGTATTGGGAATACTATATGTAAAAGATCTCCTTCCTTACCTCGATAAAAAAAGATTTGACTGGATAAGCCTGGTGCGCGACCCGTATTTTATTCCTGAAAACAAAAAGCTTGATGACCTTTTAAATGAGTTTAAAACCAAGAAGATCCATCTGGCAATTGTGGTAGATGAATATGGCGGTACCAGTGGTTTAATTTCTCTTGAAGATATCATAGAGGAAATTGTAGGGGATATAAGCGATGAATTTGATGATGAGGACCTCATTTTCTCAAAGCTGGACGACAGCAACTTTGTGTTTGAAGGTAAAACCCCGTTAAAGGATTTTTATAAGATCATTAAGCTGGAAGATTCCTCGGCATTTGAAGAAAACCGTGGGGAATCTGAAACTCTTGCAGGGTTTTTGCTCGAAATATCCGGAGGTTTCCCCAAGAAGAACGAGATCATTACTTTTCTAAATTATATGTTTACCATTGAAGTTATAGATGATAAACGTATCAAACAAATCAAGCTCAGCATAGAGCCTGTATAAGCCGGAAAGTCTAAAATCTCTTTTCGGTAAAAAAAATTTTTATGAAAAAGGTGTGCTTTCTTTTTGCCCTGGTTATAATGATATTTTCATGTAAGAATGACCCTCGCCCAAAACCTAAGGCATTCCTGGCCCTTGAATATCCGGTGGCAGAATATGCGGTTTACAGTACAAATTGTTCCTACAGTTTTGAAAGGAATCAAATTGCTGAAGTAAGCCCGGCCAAAGTAAATGTTCCCTGCTGGATCAATATTAATTACCGGCTTCTTGATGCAACCATCTTCATTACCTATCAAAAAGTAAATAATAATCTCGACTCCCTGCTTAGAGATGCTCAGCGCATGCCCTTGCAACATACTATTAAAGCCGATTTTATTGAGGGAGATATTTATAGCAATCCCGAAAATAAAACCTACGGAATGCTTTATGAAGTTGAGGGAAATGCAGCATCTCAGGCTCAATTTTATATTACTGACAGTATCCGGCATTTTATCACAGGATCCCTGTACTTCAACCAGAAACCCAATTACGATTCTATCATGCCTGCTGCCGCCTATCTTAAAACCGATATTAAGCATCTTATGGAGACCCTTAAGTGGGTAGATTAAACCCCGGAAATTTCTTAGGTTCCAATATATTATTAACGTACTCTTTATTCCTTATCTCCTGCCATGCCAATTAAAAATATAAAATGGATTTATTTAATCCTGCTGTCCCTGGTTTGGGGAAGTTCCTTTATCCTTATTAAAAAAGGCCTTGTAGGTCTTGATGCATTACAACTGGGCTCATTGAGGATAATTTTTGCGGCTGTTTTCTTAATTATAGTTGGATTTAAAAGTATGCTGAAGCTTACCCGGAAACAATGGAAGCTTATTGTTATCTCAGGATTCCTCGGGTCTTTTTTTCCGGTCTATTTGTTTGCTTTTGCAGAAACCGAAATAGACAGTGCCATTGCATCCATATTAAATGCCACAACCCCTTTAATGACCCTCATATTCGGGGTTATCTTTTTTAAAATGGTTTTTACCCAGAACAAACTAATAGGAGTTGGCCTGGGATTAATTGGAGCCCTAGCTCTAATCTTCGCCGGGGCCAAGGTAAATCCGGACCAGAATTATTTTTATTCCGGCCTGGTTGTCCTGGCAGCATTTTGCTATGCGGTAAATGTGAATATCATAAAGAGATATATGCATGATATTTCAGCATTGGGAATAGCTGCGGGTAATTTTTTGGTTTTACTCATACCGGCTTTGCTTATATTATATTTCAGTGGATTTTCTATGGATAGTATTACTGACAATCCTGAAGTTTCCCTTTCTCTTATTTATGTATTAATTCTTGGAGTGGTGGGCACCGGCATTGCCCTTATCATCTTTAACAAACTTATACAGATCTCAGATCCTGTTTTTTCTTCTTCAGTAACTTATACCATTCCGGTGGTTGGCTTGGCTTGGGGCATTTTAGATGGCGAGGTTTTCACCTGGCAGCAATTGATTGCTACCCTGGTGATCCTGCTTGGAGTTTTTATTGTGAACCGCAATAAAAAGTTTTATTCAAAAGTGAAGAAAGAGTCAGTTTAACTGCAGAAAAATTTAAAAAATAAGCATAAAAAAACCGGCCTTTTATAGCCGGTTTTAACCATTAACAAAAAACTATTCTTTAAAATCTTGGGCGCTTACACCTTCATTTATTTGAATAGTACTCACCTCAAACTCTATAGTTTGTGGCCCAAATGACTGGGTTATAGTATAAGGGAATTTTACCCCTTTTGCTTCCTGGTAATTGCTGTATCCTGTTGGGATGCTCATTGTTTGCGGCCCTTGAGTTACAGTTTTTACAGATTGAACTTTTAATCCTGTTTCCACATCATAGTATACAGTAGTATCCTCACTCAAAGAAACAGCATAAGCATCTTTTCCATCTACCGCTTCTAACCCCATAAGTTTGGCGTTTCCGGCATTAAGTTCCGGGAAAGGGTTTGACTCGGCTTTTAAAGCTACAAGCTGCTCATCCTTTAAAGTTATTTTTTGACCCTGCATTACAGAAAATCCTGTTTCTCCATCAAAAACGGTTTTACTCACAACATTGCCGTTCATAGAAACTAACTGTGAAGATTTCCCTTCACTGGTGGTTTTAACCTCAAGATCAAGTTTTTGTCCCTGGATCTCTGCCTGCGCCGTCATGAATACACTTTTAACCTGTTCTACAGCTGCTTTGCCACCTATTGCCTCAATGTATTTGTTAAGCACACTTTCAGCCGTTACAGTTGGGTCTACCTCCTTATTATAGTCTGGCTTATCTGTAGCTACTCCGTATGTATTAAAATATTTTACTGGAACCTTTTTGTTGTTAAGTGTTACTTTTTCCAGATTTTCAAGAACCTCAGATCCTTTTCCGGCAATAACGATCCTCATATTATCTGTTTGAAAATACTTATTGGCCACCCTTTGAACATCTGCAGCGGTAACTGCATTTATCTTTTTAAGAAAAGTCTGGTAGAAATCCTTAGGAAGGTCGTTAGTTCTTATGTTTAGCGCGTAGCCGGCAATAGTGGAAGGTCTTTCAAGTCTTAGAACAAAGTCTCCGGCAAATTTTGCTTTTGAATTTTCAAGCAATTCTGCATCTACAGGTTCTGTTTTAATTCTTCTTATTTCCTTCATGATCTCAACCACTGCACTATCAGTAACCGCATTTCTAACGCTTGTAGAAGCCGTAAAACGGGATGCGTATTTATCGGCCCCTGTTGAGCTTCCTGCGCCATAAGTGTAACCTCTGGCCTCACGAAGATTCATGTTCAGGTAACTTCCAAAACTTCCACCCAGGATCTGGTTTGCAACCAAAACGGGGAAATAATCTGGATCTCCCATTTTAAGGTCAATAGTGTTTTGAACCCTAATTTCGCTTTGCACAGCATTGGGCATATCAATAAAATTGATTTCTGTAGCACTTACATTAGATACCTTTGGAAGGTTTTGCTCCGGTGGATTTGCACCTTTCCAGTTTCCAAATTGTTTCTCGACAAGTTTTTTAACCTCTGAAGTTTTCACATCTCCAACTACAACCAGATATGCGTTTTTAGGAACAAAATAGCTCTTGTAATAGTTCTGAACATCCTGAAGTGTTACTGCCTCAGCATTTTCGGCAGTAGCGAATTCCCCGTATGGATGGTTGATTCCATAAGCCAAAGCAGAACTTACGCGGCTTGCGATAGAACCCACATTCTTTTCATTTGATTTTAATCCTTCGATCAATTTGGTTTTTTCAGCATCAAATTCCTTTTGGGTGAATTTTGGATTAAGGGCTCCTTCAGCCATTAATTCCAATACCCTTGGAAAGAATTTAGATAGAGAACTTGCTGAAGCGTTTTGTGGTCCAAAACCAATACTTGCTCCCAGAAAGTCAATTTCTTCATTGTAATCTTCCTTAGACATCTTTTGAGTTCCTGTTCCAAGCAAAGAAGCTACCAGGCTTGAAGTAGCCGGTTTGTCTCCCAAGGAATTAGGTTTGTTCTCTATAATAAGACTTGCCGTTACCCTTGGTAATTTATTATTTTCAACCACCATGACTTTTAAACCATTTTTAAGGGTGAAAGATTCTGGTTCTCCCAAATTGATGGTGGGGGCAGGTCCCGGTTGTGGTTGTTTGGATCTGTCTACCTGAGCAATTGCTGTGGTAGTCATTAAGCAAACTAAAAATATTGAAAGTATATTAATTTTCATTTCTTTATGTTTTTTGATTATTCTTTGGCACTCTCTGGCAGGTAATCCAGTTCCAAACGTTGGTTCTCATTTAAATACTCCTTTGCCACTCTTTGAATATCCTCACGGGTAATGGCCTGGTATATCTCAATTTCCTTATTTATAAGATCTGTATCCCCATAAAGCATGTTATAAGTTGCCAGGGAAGAAGCAATCCCCTGTATACTGCTGTTTGAATTTACAAACCTGTTTTCAAACTTGTTCTGAAGTTTTTGATATTCTTTCTCAGAAATAAGTTCAGTCTTAAGTTTTTCTATTTCCTCATCTATGGATGCAGCAAGCGTATCAAGCGGGGTATCACCTAATGCAAGAGCTCCCATAACGTAAGTTCCATAGTCTTCCTGAGATCTTGGAAAGGCAAGTACCTGTAAAGCGATCTTTTCTTCATCTACCATTTTGCGGTACATTCTTGAGCTTCTTCCATCTGTAAGTATAGAAGAGATCATATCAAGGATGTAGGCGTCTTTTTCTTTCATTGAAGGAGTACGGTAAACAAATATCTTGGCCGGAACCTGGATATTGCTGTCATACTCTGTAGCCTTAATAGTCTCGGTGATGGGATCTTCTTTAATATTCACTCTTTCAACTTCAGCTCTTTTTTCAATTTCCCCAAAATATTTTTTTATAAGGTCTTTGGTTTCCTTCACATCAATATCTCCTGCAACAACAAGGGTTGCATTATTTGGGCCGTAATACTTTTCAAAGAAAGCAATGAATTCCGGTAATTCTGCTGAATCCAGGTCTTCCATGGTGCCTATTACTGAATTTTTATATGGATGCTTGTTGAAAACATATTGATTGATCCCGGTGGCGTAGATGATCTTTCCGTAGGGAGCATTGTCAATGCGCGAACGCTTTTCCTCTTTTACAACCTCATTTTGAGTGTCAACTCCAATTTGATTGATAACAGGATGCAACATTCTTTCAGATTCCATCCAAAGTCCCAGTTCCAGGTTGTTTGATGGGAAAGTCTCGTAGTAATAAGTGCGGTCCTGCGTAGTGTTTGCGTTATTGCTTCCGCCATTGGCAGCTACTACGTCAAACCATTTACCGCGTTCAATGTTCTCAGTTCCTTCAAAAAGAAGGTGTTCAAAGAAATGGGCAAATCCGGAACGTCCTTCCTGCTCATCCTTAGCTCCCACGTGATACATAACTCCAACGGTTACAACCGGAGCAGTATTATCTTGATGCAAGATAACGTGTAAGCCGTTATCAAGATCATACTCGGTAAATTCAACTTCTTGTGCAAATCCGGCAATTCCCAGAAACAGCGCACAGGCAGATAATTTAAATTTATTGATCATTATAGTTTAAGTTTTTATTAATGTATATGATTAGTATGAAAAAGTTTAGAGATGTTACATATTATTTATGAAATTCACCTTTATTGCGTAGGTGTTTGTGCTTTAAAAGAGTTAAATTAACAGGGCGTTAAGTCAATTCCTTTAAATTTTTTAGAAATTTGTATAAAAACAAAGAATATTGATATGAAAAATCTTAAGATTCCCATAAAATTCGGGATTGCTATCGCTTTAGGATTAATAGTGTATTTTTTGATAACATCAATCTTTGGCGCGCATACCAATCCATTATTCAGCTTATTTAATCCGGTGATCGTGGGAGTCGGTATGTTTGCAGCTATTAAATATTACCGTGATCAAAGAGGTTCCAAGTTTAAATACCAAAAAGGTTTCAGGACAGGTTTGGTAACCGGATTTCTGGCTACCATTATTTTTACCATATTTTTCGCTTTTTACGCTACAGAGCTACAGCCGGACTTTATTGAGAGACTGCTTTCTGCATGGGATGGTGATTGGTATGTGAATATAGGAATGGTTATTTTTACTGTAGCATTAATGGGTTTTGCAACCAGTGTAGTGCTAACCCTTGCGTTTATGCAATTATTAAAAGATTCCTGGAACACAAAAGAAGGAAAAGAGCACGAACTGTAAAAGTTTATAAACACTTTGTCAATTAATTAATTAGAAGTATATTTGCACCCGCCTTTGAAAAAAAGAAGGCGGGTTTTTCTTTAATATAATCAATTAATTATACGCTATGTACGCAATTGTAGAGATAGCAGGGCAGCAATTTAAAGTTGCAAA
>CAXAZV010000141.1:0-8316 GCA_963973375.1 uncultured Antarcticibacterium sp. | reverse complement strand
CTGTTGTAATAACCTTGTTTCTCCCGCCCCGCGAAGCTGCCTGCTTGTCCTTTCTTCTTCTTTAAGATCGCCAAAGGCCTTTTGATTAAAACCGGCATTTTGAGCGTAATATTCCCAATCGCCATATTCGGCGATTAGAATTGGCCTGTCCGGGGTGCTATATAAGTTCCAGTACCCGGGAGGCTTCGCATGTTGACGGGCCGGGATGAAGAGATCATACGAAGGATGGTCTATCCAACCAGCGGTATATATATTGCTATAGGGTAATTCTGCTTTAAGCACTTCATTGGCCCTTATCATAAATTCCTCGGGCATCTCCGATTCATTCAGCGAATTTTCCCAAAAAACCACACTTGGATGATGGCGGTCCCGCCGGGCCATATCCTTTATATCCTGGATTGCGTTTTCTACAAAATCTCCCTCCTCATAGTATTGCCAGCCGGGTATAGCGTTCATTACAAGCAGTCCCAGCTCATCACAGGCTTCCAGAAAAGCCGTCGCATGAGGATAATGCGATAATCTCACAAAATTGAATCCCGCTTCCTTGATCTTATAGGCATCACGATACTGTGCTTCATTTGATAAGGCATAACCTATATAAGGATATTCCTGGTGCCGGTTTGTTCCATTCAAAAATATCTTTTCCCCGTTCAAGAAAAAGTCTTTCCCCGTGAGTTGTATTGACCTTATCCCTGTTCTTAGTTCTTTCCTGTCAATAACTTTTCTCCCGTCTTTTACTTCCACCTTTACATTATAAAGATTTGGCTCGTGGGGAGACCATAACAGAGGCTCTTCAATTTCTACATTCCGGGTAATAGTAAGTTCTTTTCCTGCCTGAATATCATATTCAGTAGATTTAAAGTTGGTGGTTTTTCCATTATTATCAGAAAAACTAATATTCAAACTTATTTGCCTGTCTTTATCTGACTCATTTCTAACATGCGTGCTAATGATCCCTGAAGCTTTTTCCTCATTGGGGTCGTCAAAATGTATCAATATTCCTCCATCATTCACCAAATCTGCCTGTACAGGGTCTGTTATGTAGATCTCGTTGGTTTTGATTAAATATACATTTCGGTAAATTCCGCCATAAAGGTTGAAATCGAGATCCTTTAAAGCTTTTCCCGGAGGAATGGTGGAATCATCTTTATTGATAACCTCAACTTTTATCCTGTTTTCACTCCGGGGTACCAGGTATGGGGTTGCATCTACAGTAAAAGGCAGATATCCGCCTTTATGGATGAGGGCCTCTTTCTCATTTATAAAAACCCGTGCTTCCTGCATTACACCCTCAAAATGGAAAAACCATTTTTTACCATCGGGTGCGCCAACATTAAAACTCTTCCTGTATATTGAAGTCCCCTGCCATTGATTATTTACAATAAGGGGCTCAATTTTTACACTATGGGGTAAATTCACTTTTTCCCATTTGGAACCCTTGCCCTCCTGCCGTTGAAACAGCCAGGAAGAATTATAATTTTCTATGATCCTTGGTCCTGAAGAACGTCTTAAAATACTTCCGCCGCTTCCCCAGTCACAGGAAACAGATAACCCACTTAATAAAATAAGTATCGATAATCTTAAAATATTCTTCATCTTATATACTGCATTTTTTCACTGCTATTAATTTGATGTTTCATAAAATGAAATACTTATGCCCAATCAAAATTAATAAATGTAAATTTTACACTAATTTCTAATAAAACAAATATTTTGCTGCATTATTTTAAACCTTATAACTTTCAGGTACTTAAATAAGTATTTTAAAACTTAAGATATCTCAAAATTATATCCGGATTTTATTAATTTTTGGTAAGTACCATGATCAAATTTATAAAGAAATGCCCCTCTCCTTGAAGTTTTATCCTTTTCATCAAGTTTAATAAGAACATTATGAGAAAGGACTTTTTTCCTGAAGTTTCTCGCATCCAGCTCATTTTGATAAATGGCTTCGTACAGTTGCTGTAATTGCGGAATAGTAAATTTTTCAGGCAATAACTCAAATCCTATGGGTTGGTACCTTGCTTTTTGTTTTAATTTCTCCAAAGCATCCATTACCATTTGATTATGGTCCAGCACTAAATTGGGAAGTTCTTCTATTTCATACCAATGCGCCCCGTGTTTTTCTACCAATTCCTTATCATAATCATTTATACGTATAAGGGCATATTGGGCAATTGAAATACACCTGTATCCAGGGTCGCGTTGGGCAGCGCCATAAGATCTGGATTGTTCCATAAATATATCCTTAAGCCCGGTTATCTCCTCCAGCACCCGTTGGGCAGCTTCTTCAACATCCTCATCAATTTTTACAAAACTTCCTATAAGAGACCATTCCCCTTTTAAAGGTTCCACCCGTCGTTTAAAAACAAGCAGCTTGAGCTTACCTTCTTCAAAACCAAAAATTATACAATCTGTTGCCACATATATTTTATCCTGTGGCGCATAAAAATCCTTTAATTCTGCGGACATAAATTTTCGTTAGTTTTAGAATGTTAAGATACAAAAAGCTTCTCTTTTTTAAGAAGGAATTAATTAATGTATAAATTACATTTATTATCTTTACCTTTCGAATAGAAAAATTTCACACTGTGCACAAAGCAGGTCAAAATATGGGAGAGTTCCTTTTTATGCCACCTTTTAATGCGGAAGTTCGGGTAGCATCTCCGGGCCGCATAAACCTTATTGGGGAACATACAGATTATAATATGGGTTATGTTTTGCCTACTGCCATTGATAAAAAGATTTATTTTGAGCTGAAAAAGAATGGCACCCCCACCACCTGCAACATCCTTAGTGAAACTTTTAATTCTCAATTTACTTTCGACCTTGATAATTTTGAAAAAAGCAAAGCAACCTGGGAGAATTATATATTAGGAGTAATAAACGAAATTCAGAAAAAGGGAAAATTGCTTCAGGGATTTGATTGTAAAATAAACAGTGAGCTTCCCATTGGCGCGGGCATTAGTTCTTCTGCGGCCCTTGAATGCGGGCTTGCTGCAGGGCTTAATGAATTATTTGATCTTGAAATTAGTAAAGAAGATATTGTGATCCTTTCACAAGCTGCCGAAAATAATTTTGTAGGTTCCAATTGTGGTATTATGGACCAGTATGCCTCTGTAATGAGCAAGAAAGAACACCTCATACTCTTGGATTGTTTAAGCCTCGAGGCGGATTTTATTCCGGCCAATTTCAAAACCTGCAAAGTATTGCTCATCAATACCAAAGTTTCCCATAGCCTGGCAGATGGGGAATATAATACCCGACGAAAGGAATGTGAAACAGCTTTGGGCATTTTACAAACAAATGATGCAGCTATTCAAAGTCTTCGGGATGTGAATGTCGAAACTCTTAAGAAGTATAAATCGCAACTTTCAGAAAAAGAATATAACCGTGTTCTCTATGTTCTTCAGGAAAATAAACGGGTGCTTACAGGGAGTGAATTTTTAAAAACCGGAAAATTGGAGGATTTTGGTGCACTTATGTATCAATCTCATGCCGGTCTTCGCGATCTATATGAAGTGAGTTGTCCCGAGTTGGATTTTTTGGTGAAATATTCGAAGGACAAGAATTTCATTTACGGTGCCAGAATGATGGGTGGAGGTTTTGGTGGTTGTACCATAAATATCATCGAAGAAAGCAACATTGAAAAATTCTCACAAGAAGTTTCAATGGCATATAATGCAGAATTCGGAATAACTCCCGATCTTATTACCATTACTCCAGGAGAGGGAACAATAGTTGAAAGATTGTAACCTTCCACCCGGAGGATTTATAATGAAAAGGATATGAACATAGCATTAAATTCGGCACCACACAGGCGGTATAATATATTAACAGGGGAATGGGTCTTGATTTCCCCTCACCGCACCAAACGCCCTTGGCAGGGAAAGACCGAGGGATCTACAGCCGGAGTACGGCCTTCCTTTGACCCATCTTGTTATTTATGCCCTGGTAATACGCGCTCAGGCGGGGAAGTTAATCCGGATTACCGGGAGCCTTTCAGCTTCGAAAACGATTTTCCTGCCCTTTTGCCTGAAGGGCCAGCAGAGAAAATCTCCAACGGCTTGTTGCAAGCAGAATCTGAAACAGGAATATGTAAAGTGGTGTGTTTCTCACCAGATCATTCCCTTACCCTGCCAGTAATGAAAATTGAAGATATTACCAAAGTAATACAAACCTGGAAAAGAGAATACCTGGAATTAGGGGCACTTGAAAACATCAATTATGTGCAGATCTTTGAAAATAAGGGAGAGATCATGGGTTGCAGCAATCCCCATCCTCATGGGCAAATCTGGGCCCAAAAATCTGTTCCTACAGAGGTGCTTAAAAAAACAAAAAAATTAAAGGAATACTGGAATTCTCATAAAAAGAGCTTGTTAACTGCCTACCTTGAGCAGGAACTGGAAGCGGGCGAACGCATTGTGTTAGAGAATGAGTATTTTGTGGCTTTGGTGCCGTATTGGGCGGTGTGGCCATATGAAGTAATGATACTTCCGCGAACTCATTACCAGCATATAGGTCAACTCAATGCACAGGAGGAAATAGCCTTTGCTGAAATTATTAAAAGCCTCTGCATCAGGTATGACAATTTATTTGAGACCTCTTTTCCATATTCATCGGGAATACACCAACAACCTACCGGCGGAGAGGAGTTCCCTGAATGGCATTTTCATATGTCATTTTATCCACCTTTACTTCGTTCAGCAATTATCAAAAAGTTCATGGTAGGCTACGAGCTATTTGCGAGTCCGCAAAGGGATATCACTGCAGAGCAGGCCGCGCAAAGCCTTCGGGAATTACCTGATGTTCATTATAGCACACTATAAAAAAATTGTTCTTCTTATTTCCAGAACATGGCATAAAGAACTACCAGAATTATCATTACAGTAAATGCTCCTATATTAAAAGTGGGGCTGGTTTTAAATAAACCGCTGCTAAGGGGAATACCTTTTTCATCATCTCTTCCTTTATTTTGGGCAAAGCTTACAATAGCTATGATGATCATAGTCAGCACTGCAGTATAACCCATTTGATCAAGGAACGGCACATCAACAAAAATTGGATGGGAAGACCAGCCTTTAGGTGCTACTTTGAAATACATTGCTATGGGTATGGATGATAATGCTCCAATAATCGCTCCTTGGTTGGTAGTCTTTTTCCAGAATAATCCCAGGATAAAAATAGCAAGGATCCCCGGACTTACCACCCCTGTATATTCCTGAATGAACTGGAATGCCTGGTCTATTCCTCCAAGTAAGGGAGCCATGATACAGGCGATGATCAATGCCACGGTGGCAGAGATCCTTCCCATATTCACTGTGCTTTTATCACTCGCATTTTTATTGATGTATTGCTTATAAATATCCATTGTAAAAATGGTAGAAGTAGAATTAAGCATAGACGCCAGGGAAGATACTATGGCAGCGGTAAGCGCTGCGAAGGCAACCCCCTTTAATCCTGTTGGCAGGAATTGAAGTAACCATGGATACGCTCTGTCTGCCTGGCCTACCGAAGGCAGATTTTGGAGTCCAGCTTCGCCTAATCGGGCAAGGATCTCGGGATCATTTACCATTACATAGGCCGCTATTCCCGGAACTACTACAATTAAGGGGATTAAAAGCTTTAGAAAGGCAGCAAGCAGGATCCCTTTTTGTGCTTCTTTTAAAGATTTTGCAGCCAGGGTACGTTGTATGATATATTGGTTAAAACCCCAGTAATATAAATTGGCAACCCACATACCGCCCAAGAGTACTCCTAGACCGGGAAGGTTATTGTATTCAGGATTTGATTTCTCCAGGATCATCGCAAATCTATCTGGCGCTGCTTCATAAATGGTAGATAATCCGGCCAGAACTCCCTCCCCCCCGGAAACCATATTCAGTGCAAGGTAGGTTGTAGCCAAACCTCCTAAAACCAGAAAGATCACCTGTATCACATCTGTCCATGCCACGGCTTTGAGTCCGCCATACAAAGAATATGCAACAGCAAAAAGTGCCAGTCCTATCACCCCGAAGATCATTGGGATGCCCATAATAGTTTCAAGGGCCAGAGATCCCAGATATAATACAGAAGTGAGGTTGACAAATACATAAAGTGCAATCCAGAAAACCGCCAGAATCGTCTTTAGGTTGGTAGAAAATCGTTTTTCAACAAATTCAGGAATGGTGTAAAGGCCTTTTTCAATAAAGATGGGAAGGAAATATTTTCCTACAATAATAAGGGTAATTGCCGCCATCCATTCATAGGAGGCAATGGCAAGACCCAGGGCAAAACCTGAGCCCGACATACCTATAAACTGTTCGGCCGAAATATTGGCTGCAATAAGAGAGGTACCTATAGCCCACCATGGTAAGGATTTACTTGCCAGGAAATAATCTTCGGCATTTTTCTGGTGTCCTTTCTTTTCCCTGGACATCCATAATCCCACCCCTAAAATTAAAACTGCATATGAAATAAAGATTACGTAATCCCATGTTCCAAAAGTAGTTGTCATCATATGCTATAAGATATTTAAATAAGCTATTCCCGTGTTAAGTGTTCAAAGACTTAAAACATTTCTGCAGGTAAAATTGAAAAACCGGGTTAAATATAAAATTAAATTCAGATATAAATGTAATAAATACGCTTATAAATCATAGTATTATTGAAATCAGTTGTAAGCTAAGCGGCATTTTTTAATTCCTTCTAAAACTGATAACTAAGAAAAGATATTTTTGCTGAAATAACAATATCCCGCTTTCATTTAAGCTTACAAAAAAAATTGCCGGCCGCCCCGGCGGAATTCTAAGCTAAAAAAGTTATTTTTGTCCTATGGCTTTATCCAACAACGACATTTTTAAGAAACTGAGAGTTGCGCTAAAATTGCGCGATGACGATATTGTAGAAATTTGTGCACTTGTAGATTTTAAAGTGACCAAAAGCGAACTTGGAGCGATCTTTCGGGCAGAGGATCACCCAAAATATATGGAGTGTGGAGACCAGTTCCTTCGCAATTTCCTTAATGGACTTGTGATCCATAAACGCGGAGTAATGCCAAAAAAAGGCGAAGCAAAACTTGAATCAACGCCTCCCCCACCTAAGAAAAAGGTTTAAAATTTAATCTAGGCGACAGCCTGTAAAATAAATATCAAAAAGATCGCGGGCTACCCGTGATCTTTTTTGTTTACAAACAGGATTTCCAAAACTTCCTGTCGCAATCCTGCCCTCTCCTTTTCCATTCCAGATTAATATGACAAAAAATAACCCCTGAAGAAACTTCAGGGGTTAAAGATTTATGATAGAGACTCAGTCTTATTTAAGCACTGCCTGTACTTTATCTGCCGCTTCCTGGAATTCAGTCGCGCTATGAAAATCAAATCCGCTATTGTCAATGATTTCCTTTGCAATATCTGCATTGGTTCCTTGTAATCTTACAATGATTGGAACTTTTACCGCAGACCCCATGTTTTTACAGGCATCTACGATTCCCTGCGCCACACGGTCACAACGTACAATACCTCCAAAAATATTGATAAGGATGGCCTTTACTTTGTCATCTTTTAAAATAAGTCTAAGGGCTTCTTCAACTCTTTTAGCATCTGCAGTACCACCTACGTCCAAAAAGTTTGCAGGCTCCCCACCGGCTTGTTTAATAAGGTCCATAGTAGCCATTGCAAGTCCGGCACCGTTAACCATACAACCAACGTTTCCGTCAAGGTCTACATAGTTTAGGCCAACTCTTTTTGCTTCAACTTCTACAGGATTTTCCTCACGAATATCACGCATTTCAGCATAATTCTTATGACGGTAAAGCGCATTGTCATCTAAAGTAACCTTAGCATCTACGGCCATTATCTTATCATCGCTGGTTTTAAGAACAGGATTAATCTCAAAAAGGGATGAATCTGAATTTTCAAAAGCTTTGTATAGTGCCGCTACAAATTTGGTCATCTCTTTAAAACCATTTCCGCTTAAGCCAAGGTTGAAAGCTATTCTTCTGGCCTGGAAACCCAATAATCCTACGGTAGGATCAATTTCTTCAGTGAATATCAATTCAGGAGTATTTTCAGCAACAGATTCTATGTCCATTCCACCCTCAGTAGAATACATGATCATATTACGGCCTGTGGCACGGTTCAAAAGAACCGACATATAATATTCTTCGGGTTCATTATCTCCCGGGTAATAAACATCTTCAGCAACCAATACCTGGTGAACTCTTTTCCCTTCAGCAGAAGTTTGAGGAGTTACAAGGTCCATTCCTATGATGTTTCCTGCAATTTCTTCTACTTCTTTAAGGTTCTTGGCAAGTTTTACCCCACCACCTTTACCACG
>CAXAZV010000140.1:0-8397 GCA_963973375.1 uncultured Antarcticibacterium sp. | reverse complement strand
CACTCCCCTGTCTCGGCACTGGTAGATCCCGTTGCCGGTTCAAGGAATTCGATTGGAGAAGCACTTTCCAATATTATATGGGCGCCGCTGGAAAAAGGTCTTAAATCTATATCTCTTTCAGCAAACTGGATGTGGCCAAGCAATAATGAAGGAGAGGATGCACGGCTTTATGAGGCTGTGCAAGGAGTTTCAGATTTTGCAATTGCACTGGGGATCAACGTTCCTACCGGAAAGGATTCCCTTTCAATGAAGCAAAAATATAAGGATGGGGAAGTATTATCCCCGGGAACAGTGATAATTTCGGCTGCGGGACATTGTGATAATATTACCAAAGTAGTGGAACCCGTACTTCAAAAAAATGGCGGGCCGGTTTACTATATCAATTTATCTAATGACTCTTTTAAGCTGGGAGGCTCCTCATTTGCACAGATACTTAATAAGGTAGGTAAAGAAGTTCCTACTATAAAGGATGATAAAAAATTTGCCACAGCTTTCAATGCTATTCAAGCGCTTATTAAACAAGATCTTATTCTTGCCGGCCATGATGTGGCTTCAGGAGGATTGATAACCACCCTGCTGGAAATGTGTTTTGCAGATGTTAACCTTGGTGCAAATTTAGACCTGACTGCTCTTGATGAGAAAGATGTTGTAAAACTCCTATTTAATGAGAATTGCGGAATTGTTTTCCAGGCTAAAGACGCTTCCGTAGAAGAGATCTTTACAGAGAATGACATAGAATTCTTTAAGATTGGAATGGCTGTTGAAGGAGCGGTACTAAACATCAAAAACGGAAATGAGACCTTTGAATTTGATGTCAACGCTTTAAGAGATACGTGGTATAAAACTTCGTTTTTACTTGATAAAAAACAAAGCGGGACAGACCTGGCAACACAGCGATACCAAAACTACAGTAAGCAGCCTTTGGAATTTACTTTCCCGAAAAACTTCACCGGAAAACTTCCTGTAATCGATGCTTCAAAGCCAAGGATCAAAGCCGCAATTATAAGAGAAAAAGGATCTAACAGTGAACGGGAAATGGCGCGGGCAATGCACCTTGCAGGTTTTGATGTAAAAGATGTGCATATGACAGATCTTATAAGCGGAAGAGAAACCCTGGAAGGCATAAAATTTATTGCTGCCGTTGGAGGTTTTTCCAACAGCGATGTACTTGGGAGTGCCAAAGGATGGGCAGGAGCTTTTTTATACAATGAAAAAGCAAAGGCAGCACTTGACAATTTCTTTAAAAGGGATGACACCCTTTCTATTGGAGTTTGTAACGGTTGCCAGCTATTTGTGGAATTGGGTCTTATAAATCCAAACCACGACCAGAAACCAAAGATGTTGCATAATAAATCCAAAAAATTTGAATGCACCTTCACCTCTGTGGAGATCATGGAAAACAGGTCCATAATGCTGGGATCTCTGGCAGGAAGCAAACTTGGTATCTGGGCCGCTCACGGCGAAGGCAAGTTTGGACTCCCCTATTCAAAGGATCAATATAATATAGTAGCCGAATATGGATATGACAAATATCCCGCTAATCCTAATGGGTCACATTTCAATACCGCAATGATGGTAGATGATACCGGAAGGCATTTGGTTATGATGCCCCACCTGGAAAGATCTACTTTCCAATGGAACTGGGCATATTATCCAAAAGACAGAAATGACGAGGTAAGCCCGTGGATGGAAGCATTTGTAAATGCAAGAAATTGGCTGGAGAATTAGTCAGCCAAATAATAATTAATAAAAGCCCTTTTTCACGAAAGGGCTTTTTAAGTTTACCCCCGGTCAAGAGGATAATTGAAAACTAATTTTCATTTAAACACTTTATTTTTCAACTTGTTATAATATTCACTCGTAATTTATGAATCACGGAGATAATTAACGAAACTCGTTTTTTAATTAATCCAAACCTTCTCAATGCGGGTTTTATATCCTTTTTTAAAAAATAGGTTTGAAATACCCCGTTAAATTCCTATTTTGCACGTTATATCTTATTTAAATTACCTCATGATCGAAATTAAAAGACTTTTTGATTTTCCTTATTACCAACTAGAGAATTCTCCTTTGGAGAATGCATTAGGTACCAAATATCATGGTACCTGGGAAACCCTATCTACCCAAAAATATATAGATAAGGCAAATACAATAAGCAGGGGCTTGCTTCGCCTTGGGGTTAAACCTAATGATAAGATCGCGGTGATCTCTTCATCAAACAGGACAGAGTGGAATGTCATGGACATTGGCGTGCTGCAGTTGGGAGCACAGAATGTTCCTATTTATCCCACAATTTCTGAGGAAGATTATGAATATGTGCTTAATCATAGTGAGGCTACCTTTTGTTTCGTTTCAGATATTGAGGTGCTGGAAAAAGTAAGAAGCATTCAGCAAAATACGCAGCTTAAAGAAGTTTACAGTTTTGATGTAATCGAAAATTGTAAGAATTGGAAAGAGGTACTTGAGCTAGGTGCCGATGAGAGCAATCAAAATGAAGTTGAATCTTTAAAAGACCAGGTAAAACCGGAGCATCTTGCAACCCTTATCTACACATCGGGAACAACAGGAAGGCCTAAAGGCGTAATGCTATCTCATAATAATATTGTAAGTAACGTGTTGGCTAGCGCAAGCCGTGTGCCTTTTGAATTTGGGACCTATACCGCATTAAGTTTCCTGCCGGTATGCCATATTTTCGAACGAATGATCATGTACCTGTATCAATATTACAGCGTATCCATATATTTTGCTGAATCTATTGAAAAGATAAGCGATAACCTTAAGGAAGTGCAACCGCATGTGATCACGGCTGTTCCAAGAGTGCTGGAAAAAGTATATGACAAGATCATTGCAAAGGGTACCGCTTTAGGAGGAGTAAAACAAAAATTATTTTACTGGGCCGTAGAACTAGGCTTGCAATACGAGCCATACGGTGCAAACGGTTGGTGGTATGAAACGAAATTAAATATTGCCAGGAAAATTATTTTTTCCAAATGGAAAGAAGGTTTGGGAGGAAATATAGAATTAATTGTATCAGGTAGTGCAGCGCTGCAGCCAAGGCTGGCCAGGGTTTTTGCAGCAGCTGAGATTCCCGTGATGGAAGGATACGGCCTTACTGAAACTTCCCCGGTAATTGCTGTGAATGATCAGCGTAATAAGGGTTTTAAAATTGGAACCGTAGGTAAGGTAATTGATAAGGTAGAAGTACGAATAGCTGAGGATGGTGAGATCTTAACCAAAGGCCCCAACTTAATGATGGGTTATTACAAAGATGAAGAGAAAACCAGGGAGGCGATAAATACAGATGGTTGGTTCCATACTGGTGATATTGGAGAAATTGACCCGGAAGGATTTTTAAAAATCACCGACAGGAAAAAGGAAATGTTCAAAACCTCCGGAGGAAAATATGTAGCTCCGCAGCTTATTGAAAATACTATGAAACAATCTCGTTTTATAGAACAAATCATGGTTATTGGAGAAGGTGAAAAAATGCCGGCGGCATTTATTCAGCCCAATTTTGAATTCCTTCAGGAGTGGGCAAAACGTAAGCATATTGATATTGGAACCACCAACGAGGAAATAATCACACATCACGAGGTGGTAGACCGTATTCAGGAAGAGATTGATTTTTATAACACCAAATTCGGGCATTGGGAGAAGGTGAAAAAGTTTGAACTTACACCTGATGTTTGGAGTATTGAAGGTGAGCACCTCACCCCTACTATGAAACTAAAGCGCCGCAATATTAAGGCCCGGTATGAAAATCTTTATAATAAAATTTACGAAAGATAAAATTTTCGAAAATTTGAACACAATGCCCGGGAAGTAATTTCCGGGCATTGTTTATTTGGTTAATTTTATAAGACTAATTGATACTAAAAATATGAAAGAATATATAGCTTCAGAACAGCGCTATGAAAAGATGGAATACCGAAGGTGTGGGAACAGCGGAATTCTTCTACCCATGCTTTCCCTGGGGCTTTGGCATAACTTTGGGGACAGAGATGATCAAAAAACGGCAAGGGGAATTTTAAAAAGCGCCTTTGATAACGGCATTACCCATTTTGATTTGGCCAATAATTACGGGCCGCCATATGGTTCAGCTGAAATTAATTTTGGAAAAATTTTCAAGGAGGATTTTGCTAAATACCGCGATGAATTATTGATCTCTACAAAAGCTGGATGGGATATGTGGCCCGGGCCTTATGGCAATTTTGGTTCCCGTAAATATTTAATTGCAAGTCTTGACCAGTCCTTAAAAAGAATGGGGTTGGATTATGTAGATATCTTTTACCATCACCGTCCGGACCCGGACACTCCCCTGGAAGAAACAATGGGAGCCCTGGACCAGATAGTGCGGCAGGGTAAGGCTCTATATGTGGGAGTATCTCAATATTCCCCTGAAGATACCAGGAAAGCCGCAACGATATTAAAAGAGCTGGGTACTCCTTTTCTAATTCATCAACCCCGCTATAATATGATGGATCGTTGGGTTGAAGACGGACTACTGGATACCTTGGAACAACTGGGAATTGGAAGCATTGTATTTTCACCTCTGGAACAGGGAATTTTAACTTCTAAATATTTAGAGGGTATACCGGCCAATTCCCGCGCCGCGATAGAAGGAGGATATCTGGACAGCTCCGGTATCACTCCCCGGGTTTTAAATAAAGTGAGACAATTAAATGAGATTGCCAATTCACGAGACCAAACACTTGCCCAAATGGCAGTTGCCTGGTTACTTAAAGATAAAAGAATCACCTCTATACTTGTAGGTGTGAGTACTGTGGCCCAATTGGAAGATAATTTAAAGGCAATAAGAAATATATCTTTTTCCAACCAAGAATTGGAAGAAATAGAAAGAGTCCTAATTTCTTAGTTGATTAAATTATGGCATAAATTATTTTTAATTCTTTCAATTTCAGAAACTTAAAAGGAATTTCATCCTTGTTATATTTATTAATAATATGTTAAACTCCGCCATAGTGCGGAGTTTTTTATTGACAATTACTCTAAATTTAATATCTCCCTCCTAAAAGAATAATTTTTTTCCTATTTGTTATGCACGCATAATATTTTTTCATAACTTTGGAATTAATCATTTTCTTAATGAAGGAAAAAACCATTGATTATGTTCTCAGGGCCACCTGGATAGCAGTTTCAAAAATGTATAACGAAGAGGCGGGAAAAGCGGGTAGCACAATGGCTACGGGCTTTGCCTTACTTAGCATTGACCCTGAAACAGGCACCCCTTCCACCTCTCTTGGGCCTAAAATGGGAATGGAAGCGACAAGTTTATCCCGCATCCTAAAATCTATGGAAGAAAAAGGACTCATTATAAGGAAAAAACATCCCAAAGATGGCCGAAGTGTACTTCTTCATCTTACTGAATTTGGGAAAGATATGAGAGAATATTCAAAAGGGGTGGTTTTGCAGTTTGATGAGGCAGTTAAGGCAGCAGTTCCGGAAGCGGACCTAAAAGTCTTTATTAGGGTAGCAAATACTATGATGGACCTTATAGCGAATAAGAAAATTTATAACCAGGAAAAAAAGATCAACTAATATCATTTGCACGACTTAAGCGCATTTGAAGAATATATAATTATAACAAAGTATGAAACGAAGAATTAACAAAGTTGCAGTTATTGGTTCCGGAATAATGGGAAGTGGTATAGCCTGTCATTTCGCCAATATTGGCGTAGAGGTTTTACTTCTTGATATTGTACCAAGAGAACTTAGTGAACAGGAAAAAAAGAAAGGACTTACATTAAATGACAAGCAGGTTCGAAACAGGTTGGTGAATGATTCCCTACAGGCATCATTAAAATCAAAACCTTCTCCTATATATCACCAGGATTTTGCAAGCCGTATTACAACCGGTAACCTGGAAGATGATATCGCAAAGGTTTCAAAAGTTGACTGGATCATAGAGGTGGTTGTTGAAAGACTGGATATAAAGAAAAAAGTGTTTGACGATCTTGAAAAACATCGCAAACCCGGAACTTTAATTACCTCCAACACTTCGGGTATTCCAATCCAACAAATGAGTGAAGGTCGCAGTGACGATTTTAAAAAGCACTTTTGCGGGACCCATTTCTTCAATCCGCCGCGTTATTTGAGATTATTTGAGATCATTCCGGGGCCGGAAACATCAGAAGATGTTTTGGAATTCCTGAATGAATATGGAGAAAAATTCCTGGGAAAAATTTCGGTTGTTGCCAAAGACACCCCGGCGTTTATTGGAAATCGCGTAGGTATTTTTAGCATAATGAGCCTTTTCCATATGGTTAAGGAAATGGATTTGACCGTAGAGGAAGTAGATAAACTTACCGGCCCTGTTATAGGGAGGCCAAAATCGGCCACCTTTAGAACGGTAGATGTGGTTGGACTTGACACCCTTGTACACGTAGCCAATGGGTTGCACAAAGGAGTGCCACAGGATGAGCAACATAACCTTTTTGCGCTGCCACATTTCATAGATACCATGGTGACCAATGAATGGTTTGGCAGTAAAAGCGGACAGGGTTTTTATAAAAAGATAAAGAATGATGATGGTTCCAGTGAAATTCATACCCTGGACCTTAATACTATGGAATATCGGGCCGGCAAAAAGGCCAGCTTCGCTACCCTGGAACAAACCAAAAGCATTGAAAAAGTCGAGGACCGCTTCAAGGTTTTAATAAAAGGAAAAGATAAGGCAGGGGAATTCTACAGAAAAAATCTTGCTGCTCTTTTTGCCTATGTTTCAAACAGGATCCCCGAGATCACAGATGAACTCTATAAGATTGATGATGCAATGCGTGCCGGGTTTGGTTGGGAACAAGGCCCATTCCAAATCTGGGATGCCGTAGGTGTCAAAGAGGGAATAGAAATGATGAAGGCTGAAGGATATGAACCTGCCGCCTGGGTGAAGGAAATGAAAGAGAGTGGAAGCGATAGTTTTTATTCTGTAAAAAACGGGAATACTTATTATTATGATATTCCCAAAAAAACCCAAACAAAAGTTCCGGGACAGGATGCTTTCATTCTGCTCGATAACATCCGGGAATCCAAACAGGTATTCAAGAATAGCGGGGTTGTAGTAGAAGATCTTGGTGACGGGATCCTTAATGTAGAATTCCGCAGTAAAATGAACTCCATTGGAGGTGATGTTCTGGATGGCCTTAATAAAGCGCTTGATATTGCAGAAAGGGATTATCAGGGACTTGTAGTTGCAAATAACGGTAAGAACTTCTCTGTAGGTGCAAATATTGGGATGATCTTTATGATGGCGGTAGAACAGGAATATGATGAATTGAATGCTGCTGTAAAATATTTTCAGGATACTATGATGCGTATGCGTTACTCTTCAATACCAACTGTGGCAGCACCTCACGCAATGACACTGGGCGGTGGGTGTGAACTCTCCCTCCATGCAGATATGGTTGTGGCCGCTGCCGAAACCTATATTGGTTTGGTTGAATTTGGAGTTGGGGTAATTCCCGGCGGGGGTGGTTCTAAGGAAATGACCCTAAGGGCAGCAGATACTTTTGAGAAGGACGATGTGGAATTGAACAGGTTGCGCGAGCATTTCCTTACCATAGGAATGGCCAAAGTTTCTACTTCGGCTTATGAGGCTTATGATCTTGGAATTCTTAAGAAAGGTAGAGATATAGTAGTGGTGAATCCAGACAGGCAATTGGCAATGGCCAAAAAGCATGCATTGTTAATGGCTGAAAATGGGTATACCCAACCCATAATGAGAAAAGACATCAAGGTCTTGGGAAGACAAGCCCTGGGAGCTTTTTATGTTGGAACAGATCAAATGCTAGCTGGAAAATACATTAGTGAACATGACAAGAAAATCGCCAATAAACTGGCCTATGTCATGGCCGGTGGAGACCTATCTGAAGCTTCTTATGTAAGCGAGCAATACTTACTGGATCTTGAAAGGGAAGCATTTTTATCACTTGCCGGTGAGCGAAAAACCCTTGAAAGACTGGAACATATGATCAAGAAAGGGAAGCCGCTACGTAATTAATCGTATAATGTAAAATGTAGATTGTATTCTGAAAAATAAGGTTGGATGAATTATTTCAAGGAATTAAAAGTTTGGCAAAAAGCTATTGATTTAGTTACTGAAACTTATCTAAAAAGTAAAGATTTTCCGAAGGATGAAATCTACGGGTTGACCTCACAAATTAGAAGATCTGCAGCCTCCATTCCTTCCAATATTGCAGAAGGATGTGGGAGAAAATCGAATAAGGATTTTGCAAATTTTTTAGGAATTGCCCTTGGATCTGCATTTGAACTAGAGACTCAATTAATAATTTGTAAGAATCTCAATTTTATAAAGCAGGATAATTTCGTATCCCTTGTAAGTGAAATTCAACATATTCAGAATATGATTATAAAATTGCA
>CAXAZV010000139.1:0-8452 GCA_963973375.1 uncultured Antarcticibacterium sp. | reverse complement strand
CAATATTCCTGAACATAAGCCGGGGTATCTTAATATTATGGTCTTTATTGGCTACCTCAAAATCAGAATTTAAATGCATTTCATCATTTACAAATCTAACTTCTGCAGGTATATTTCGGTTTTTCACCCTACCGTGTATATCGAGGCTTCCCGTTATTATTACAGTTTGAACCTCCTTAGAATTGGGATTGGGAATGGGAGATAATTTCCCCCTGAAAGTGGCGTGGGGATATTTATGCGCTTCCAGATAATTTTCATTGAAATGCTCCTCCATTAAGGATTTGGCAAAATTGAAACTCCTGATCCTTACCCGGAAAATAATTTCGCCGGTTACTACATTATAAACCGAATTTCCCTGGGTAGAAACGGCTTCAATATCTTCAACCGGAGCCGATGAAAAGAAGGTTATTTTTGTATTTTTTGATTGAAAAATTTCCTGAGAGAGCACTGCCTGCATTGGAAGCAGGAAAAGAAGCAAATAAATCCCCCTATTTTTCATTTTAAGAAAATAAGAATCAATTAATAAAAATTATGATACCTTATTAAATTTACAAAAAATACAATTCAAACCTAAACAAATCATAAATAATTACCAATTCGTATAAATTATTTACAATAAGTTAGCCGCAGACAACTCTAACAAGGTGGGGTGAGCTTAGGAAACTGGCCGGGAAAATTTCCCCCAAATTTTAACACCCATCTTTACCACCAATAAAACAACGATCCCAACGATCAATCCCACCAAAAATTCAACAATAATACTTGGGATATTCTCAAATAATCCGTGTAGGTAATGAGTGTTATGCACAAAGATGCCACCTGAAACCAATAGCAGGGCTATCGTCCCAATCACAGAAAGACTTTTTATCACCTTGGGCAAGGCATTTACCAGGAATCTCCCTATATGATCTGATACGCTGTCATCCCTATCATTCATAGAAATCAATTTCGCGCCAAATTCATCCATTCTTATGATCAAGGCGACTATCCCATACACCCCTACGGTAGCAACCAGGGCAATTATAGTTACTACAAGGATTTGTAGCTGTAATGTTTCTGCTGAAACGGTTCCCAGAGCTATGATAATTATTTCTACTGAAAGTATAAAATCTGTGATCACAGCAGATTTTATCTTTTCTTTTTCAAGGCTTAAGGCCTCCTCTTCGGTTATTTCTCTAAGCTCCGGTGTACTTTTTTCGTGAGCGTGGGGAAATATCCATTCATAAACCTTTTCAGCTCCCTCATAAGCCAGATAGAGCCCACCCAGCAATAAAATTACGATAATAGCCGGGGGATAAAGCCAGCTTAACAGAAAAGCCAGCGGTAAGATGATTAATTTATTCAGGAAAGATCCCTTTGTTATTGCCCATAAAACCGGGATTTCGCGGGAAGACATGAAACCGGAAGCCTTTTCTGCATTCACTGCGAGATCATCTCCCAAAATTCCGGCGGTTTTCTTTCCCGCCATTTTTCCCATTACTGCCACATCATCCATAAGTGCTGCCACATCATCCAGAAGTGCAAAAAATCCTGAAGCCATATATAGTGTTTAATTTTTAAGCAAGATACATGGAAGTTTCCCATTTCTCTACGGATTTTAACACTTGCGTTTTTTTAAAGAGACCCATATAACAAAATTGATCCCTTCCTAAAAGTGCCATTTACAATAGATTTTGCGAAGCAATTGGGGGCATATTATTTCACATAACAGTAAATTCTACCCACCACAACTTCAAATTATTTCTTAAAAGATACTGGAGTTCAACAGCTTAAAAATTATATTGAAATTAAATTAAAAATCTTTTTTTATTTATTTAGAATGATTCTACTTTTGGTGCTTATTTTAAACTAATCTAAATAAGAAAAGTAGTGAGATCTTTATTAAGCATTTTTTTCGTTTTAATCATTTTTCAGCTTCAGGCACAAACCTCCACTTTAAATGGTACTATAACAGGTGAAAATAATGAAGCAATTCCCTTTGTAACAATTCAGGTGGAGAATTTCATATCTCTTACGGCTGATGCCGATGGACGTTTTAGTATCCCGGGAATTAAACCCGGGAATTATAAAATAAAATTTTCAGCCATTGGATATGAAACCAAAACTCAAAACTTTACCATAGCCGGGAACCAGGAGGTTTCAGTAACTATTCAATTGATTCAGGACCTTCAGGCTTTAAATGAGGTAATTATAACATCAAACCGCAGGGAAGAAACTTTAGATGAAGTTCCCAGCTCTGTATCTGTACTATCCTCTCAACAAATAAGGAACCTTTCGCAAACAAGTAATACTATTGCCGATGTTTTAACTGAAGTTCCGGGCCTTTCCTTAAGTACTAATCAAACCAGTAATACAGGGCAAACCCTTAGAGGAAGGAACATGCTGGTACTTATTGACGGTATTCCCCAATCTACCCCCTTGAGAAACGGCAGCAGAGATATAAACACTATTGATCCCAATGTAATTGAAAGGATTGAAGTGATCAAGGGCGCCACAGCTATCTACGGAAACGGTGCTGATGGCGGAATAATAAATTACATCACCAAAAAACCTGCTACGGCTAAAAATTTTGAAAGCACCAGCCAATTGAGTGCAGAAGGTTCTTTGGTTGATATTACACATACTGCGGGAACCAGGATTTCTCAGACTTTTTCCGGAAGGAAGGAAAAATTGGGATATGTAGCTAGCGGGAGCTTCAGGCAAACCGGTATTTTTCGCGATGCAAATGGAGAAGTAGTTTCTCCAACCTATGGACTAGGTGAAACAGATCAATATAACCTGTTTGGAAAACTTAATTACGAGCTAGCCCAGGATCATAATGTTGAATTTATGTATAATTATTTCAGCAGTAATCAGGATACAGAATATATAAATAAACCCGGGGTTTACCTTGAACGCCCAGCAATTGGGGTTATTGGTGAGGTACTAGGAGTAGACCAGGGAAACAGGCACAATCATAATGGCCAGTTTACCTATGATGCGCAAAATCTTATAGGAAATACAGATATGAGATTAAACCTGTATTTTCAGGATTTTCAAACTGTATATGGCTGGTCACCTACCTTCAATAACCCAGAGGAAGGGTTTGAAGGAGGGCAATCCACTATTGAATCCTCTAAAAAGGGCGCCCGGGTCAACTTTAAAACTCCTTATGCCTTAGGGTCTCAGTTTTCAGGGGATATTTTATATGGGGTAGACCTTCTAAACGACATTACTTCTCAAAATCTTATAGACGGAAGGGTTTGGGTACCCGAGGTTGATATGACCAATATCGCCCCGTATTTACAGTTAAAAGCGCTATATAGTGACTTTGTGCTGAAAGCCGGCCTTAGGGTTGAAAATATTAATATAGATATTCCAGACTACAGCACCATTCATACTTTTGCAAATGGAGTTGAGAGCGGCGATGTACAAGTACAAGGAGGCGAACTGGTGTATGATGCCACTACCTTCAATGTTGGGGCGCGGTACAATAAATTTCCTTTATTCAAACCTTTTGTAAGTTTTTCTCAAAGCTTCTCAATTGCCGATCTTGGAAGAACCCTTCGCACCGCAACTGAAAATACTGTTTCAAAAATTTCTTCGGAAGCGGTTATTGCCAATAATTACGAAGCAGGTTTCACCAGCCAATTAGGAAATACAAGGTTAAGCGGAGCTTATTTTATTAGCACTTCACAACTTGGTGCCACCTATCGCGAAGTAAACGGAATATTTGAAATTGCACGCCAGCCCGAAAAAGTGTACGGTTTTGAAGTAGCGCTTGATTCACGGTTAGGTAATCGCATTTTCTTGGGAAGTTCTGTTTCTTATACAGAAGGAAAACTGGATGCTGAAGATTCCGGAGAATACAACCTGTTTATGAATGGAGATAGAATTCCTCCGCTAAAAATTGTGAATTATATACAGTACCGCATGACCGATAAATTTGCTGCAAGACTGGCACATATATATAGCGGAAACCGGAATAAATTCGATCCTAAAGCAAATGGCAGCTACACCTATGCGCAGGGGCCGGTATCAAGCTTTAATATTTTTAACCTTACAACCAATTACTCTCTCACCCCCACCACCGGTATAGGAATGGGAGTTGAAAACCTCCTGAACGAAAATTATTTTACCCCTATTTCACAATGGGATGCGAGACCGCAGAATTATAGTAAGGGGAATGGAGCAAGATTTAATTTGTCACTTACTGTAAATTTATAATTTTTATAACCCTGCCAGGGGGAAACCCCTGGCAGTTTTATTATGAACAATAGAAAGATCCTAAAATATCATTCCTGGCTTGGCCTTATAGTAGGAGTGTTCCTGCTAATTATGGGAATTTCCGGATCTGTACTTGTCTTTCAGCACGACATTGAAGATGTCTTGTGGCAACGAGATATAGAAATATCCAATTATGAATCACTGGAAATTGATAAGGCATTTTCCGTTATTCAAAACAAGTATCCAGATTGGGATACGAGGTTAATACATTTTAAGGAAAATGATGCCTTCATTTTTAATTTAAGAAAACCCACCCAACGCTTATTTATATTTGTGCATCCCGGCACAGGAGAGATCTTAAATGAGAGGAATGAACTAACTACAATTACCCGCTGGTTATTAAAATTTCACTATTCATTCCAGGCAGGTGTTCCCGGACGCATCCTGGTTTTGGCAGTTGGTATTTTATTTTTTCTCTCCCTTTTAACCGGAATATATCTCTACAGGAGATCCATACTCAAAACCATTTTTTTCAAGACAAAAGTGCGCAATAAAAATAAACGGGCTTTCTACTCCTCCCTTCACCGCATTATAGGTGTCTGGGCCCTGCTATTGAATTTGGTCCTCGTAGTAACAGGAATATTTTTGTCTTATAAGGTAACCACAGCAGCCCTTAAAACCCCTATAAATCCGGAGTCCCCAAAAATCACCGCCTCTATTGAACTCTTGTTGAAAGATATAAAATCGCAGGCCCCCAATTTTACGCCCACCTATATTCGTTTGCCTTCAAATACAGAAGGAAGTATTACAGTGAACGGTACTTATAAAAATGACGCTTTTTATTATAGTGAATTTTATAACAGTTTTCAGGCAGATCATAAAACAGGAGTAATCACAAAAGTGATCAAAGTGGAGGAATCAGATTTAACCACCAAATTATCCAGTACCCTGATCCCCCTTCATTTTGGACAATTTGGTGGGATATGGAGTAAACTCCTATATAGTTTTATTGGCCTCTCCGGCCCTTTTCTTTCTGTTTCCGGATTTATAATCTGGCAAAAAGGAAAAAATTCTAAGAAGAAAAGGTTTAAATAGTTGGTAGTCGGGAGTCCTTAGTTTTTTATGAGGCTGGTATTTTTATTCTTAAAACAAGCGTGGTTGACAAGGAAAGATCCTACCAAACTTGCACTTTGGTAATTTTTCTTTTTATAAAAGGAATCTCAGAATAATGGATTGGCTGCGCCCTTCCCTGTTAGCTCCGTTTTGAGAATGAAAAATCCTACCAAACTTTCAGTTTGGTAATTTTTCTTTTTATAAAAGGAATTTGAAAATAAGAGATTGGCTGCGCCCTTCCCTGTTAGCTCCGTTTTGAGAATGGAAAATCTTACCAAACTTGCAGTTTGGTAATTTTTCTTTTTATAAAAAGAATTTGAAAATGAGGGATTGGCTGCGCCCTTCCCTTTTGGCTCCGTTTTGAGAATGGAAAATCCTACCAAACTTTCAGTTTGGTAATTTTCTTTTTATAAAAGGAATTTGAAAGCCAGCTTTCATTCCTTTTATAAAAAGAAAAATCTGCAGCTCTCGCTGCAGATTTTCCATTCATCCGTGACCCCGGAGGGATTCAAACCCCCAACCCTCAGAGCCGAAATCTGATGCGCTATTCAGTTGCGCCACGGGGCCTTAAATTAATCTTTCTCCACCTTCGTCCAGCGGCAGTTTTTAGGTATTTCTCCCTAACCCTGGCTGCTTTTCTATTTTCAAATGATTCATTATGTATCAATTCCCACGGCTTAAAAGCCTTTGTGGACTGGGTTTTACCCGTATTATGTTCAATTACCCTATTATTGAGATCATTTGTCATCCCAACATATTGTCGGTCAAACAAGACGCTGTATAACACATAAACATAATACATTATTTCAATTTATGCGCCCCGCCCGTACCGAAAAGGCACGTTCGGGCGGGTATTCAGTTGCGCCACGGGGCCTTAAATTAATCTTTCTCCACCTTCGTCCAGCGGCAGTTTTTAGGTATTTCTCCCTAACCCTGGCTGCTTTTCTATTTTCAAATGATTCATTATGTATCAATTCCCACGGCTTAAAAGCCTTTGTGGACTGGGTTTTACCCGTATTATGTTCAATTACCCTATTATTGAGATCATTTGTCATCCCAACATATTGTCGGTCAAACAAGACGCTGTATAACACATAAACATAATACATTATTTCAATTTATGCGCCCCGCCCGTACCGAAAAGGCACGTTCGGGCGGGTATTCAGTTGCGCCACGGGGCCATTATTGACAAAAGACCTAAAAGGTTTTAAAAACCTGTTAGGTATTATAAATAGTATTATTAAATTAATTTCTTCTTTACGATCATCGAGATGGTTTTGCCATCTGCCTTTCCGGCCAGTTCCTGCGAAGCCAGTCCCATCACCTTTCCCATATCCTTCATTCCAGATGCGCCTGTTTTAGAAATAATCTCTTCAACTTTTGCCTCAATCTCCGCCTCACTAAGCTGCTCAGGTAAAAATTGCTCGATCACCGCTGCCTGGTCCAGTTCGGGTTGTGCAAGGTCTTCCCTGTTTTGTTCCTTATAAATAGCAGCGCTGTCTTTGCGTTGTTTCACAAGCTTTTGAAGCAACTTCAATTCTTCATCCTCACTTATTGGCTCCTTAGTACCAGTTTCGGTTTGAGCCAATAAAATACCGCTTTTTATGGCACGCAATGCTTCCAGCTTTACGGCATCTTTTGCACGCATTGCATCTTTCATTTCGGTCATTATACGGTCTTGTAAACTCATTTTTTCTTTCATTATATAGGACTGCGAAGATAAAAATAAAACCCGAAATCCTGCAAAGAATTTCGGGTTTAAAAAATTAGGGGGAGATATAAATCTTAATCTACATTATCGTGTAAAAAGGAATTATTGCTTCTAAATCTCAACTCATCATTGTCACTTTTTCCAAGAGTTGTCCTGGAAAGTTTTTCCTCACCCGGTCTTGAATTCTCTAGTTCAATTCCCGCTCTTTTATATGCAGGCTGTCTTTCTATTTCTTCAAGCTGGGCAGTATTATTCCTAAACTTGTAGTTAAATTCCTTCATCTTTGACCTTCTCTCTGCCGCTCTTTCTATAAGGCTTTCTGAAATTGGATTGTCAAAAGGATCGTTGTTGTCCCTTGAAGGATTTTCAGAAGGTGCCGGAGCAACGGTTTTCTTTTCAAAGATCACCTCTTCTTCCTCTTCTACTTTCTTGGCTGCAGGTTTTGAGCTTTTCAGCATTTGTTCTACCTCCATATAATCATCAAGACTGTAACGCTTGATCCCGCTGGATGAACTTTCAGTTACCGGAATAATCTCTATATGCTCTTTCACCTCAATATCCCGGGTTCTTTCATTAAGATCATGAACTACCCTTCGATTTTCAGAAGCATAGGGCTGCTGAACAGCTTTTGGAGCCTGCTGACTTCTTTCCGGCTGTTTTTTCTCTTCAGCTTTTTTGTTGTTGATAGGAAAATCAAAAGTGAACATAAATTGCTCTTCTTTCTCAATAGAAACCTCCTGAGATTCTACTTCCAGATTTCTAATTTCTTCTGAAGTATCTGTAATTATAAATTCTTCTTTTTCATAATCTACCACCTCATATGTTACCTCCATATTACGCGCACTGGGCGGGGTGTTTAGATCTTCATTTCTCTCTTTAATAACCGGTTCTTCAACCTCTTCCTCATCTAAGGTATGTACTATCACAGGAGGAACAGTTTCTTCTACTTTTGCCTTGGGAACGTCCTCAAAGGGAGTGTATTTATTCTTATTAAAATTATGCTCGGCCCTTTGTTCGTCTTCAAGGGTATGGATGATCTTTTTGGTTTCGGTATTAACGATCTCGTTCTGAGTTTCTACATTAAACCCCGTGGCAATAATTGTTACGGCTATAGAATCTTCAAGGCTTTCATCTTCTCCAACTCCCATTATAATGTTAGCGCTATGTCCTGCCTCTGCCTGGATGTGGTCATTGATCTCTCCAATCTCGTCAATAGTGATCTCTTCGCCGCCGGAAACGATAAGCAGTAATACGTTCTTGGCGCCTTTGATCTTATTGTCATTCAATAACGGAGAGTCCAAAGCTTTGGTGATGGCATCGTGAGCCCTGCTGGCTCCTGAAGCAGTGGCCGATCCCATTATGGCGGTACCACTGTTGCTCAATACCGTCTTGGCATCACGTAAATCTATGTTTTGCGTATAA
>CAXAZV010000138.1:0-8561 GCA_963973375.1 uncultured Antarcticibacterium sp. | reverse complement strand
TTTTTGAAACTATTTATATTTTTCAACGTGTTCCTGTTGTAAAACATTTTCCTTTCCCCGCATTTGCATGCGTATGGATTTATTGCCAAAGTCTATGAACAATAATCCAAAACTAAGGTCACTTACAACCTCCCCGGTCCTGAATTGGTTTGGTTCTCCGGTAAAACCGGTATAGGTATGGGTGAGACCGCTGGAAGTAAAATCTACCAATTCATACTTCAAGCCCTCTACATTCTTTCGGGAAAATTCTGAAATATGGCGATCGCCCGTTAGTATAACAACATTTTGTGCCCCCGAGGATTGGATTACACCTTCTAATTTTTCCACTTCTAAGGGGAAATTGCCCCATGTTTCAAATCCGTGCTCTGCTGCAAGTATCTGAATACTGCTCACCAGAATATTAAAATTTGCCCTGCTATCTTTCAATTCCTTTTCCAACCATTTCCATTGTTTCTCACCCAGTATTGTTCCGGTAAAATCGGGTTCATAACGTTTCCCCGGAACCTCACTCATTGTAAGATCTGAACGAAAATAGCGGGTATCCAATACTATAACTTTTACACTTCCCTGTGGGGTGGTATACAGTTTACTATGGTAAACTCCTTCTCTTTCGCGGCGGGGATCATTTACAGGTACCTCCAGAAAATCCAGGAATTTTTGCTGACTCTCCTTTTTAAATTCCCAATTGGTTCCTCCATCATTTTGGCCGTAATCATGATCATCCCAGGTTGCTATTACCTCTGTAGAAGCAAGTAATTTTTGGTAGCCGGCATTAGACTTCTGGATCTTGTAATCATTTTCCAGTTTCTCCATATCTTCAGTATCGGCATACACATTATCCCCTCCCCATATAAAAACATCGGGATTGTTTTCAATGATAGGTTCCCATAGGGGTTGTGGCAGGTTCTGCCTGTTACAACTTCCAAAGGCAATAATAAAATCTGAAGATTTGGATTGAGTGTCAATAGAAGTTTTATCATTAACAATTCCCACCTGTTTCTCTGTAGGTTTAGATGTTCCGCAGGAATTCAACAATAAAAATAGCAGCGATAAGCGTAAAATTTGTTTCATTTGTGCAAAGTTATAAGAACCCCTAAATTAAGAATTCAGTTTATAGCAAAATGTTATTAAATTGTATCTTTACGCCTTATTATGATAGAACAAAGTATTTTAGAAATAACTTCAGCTCTTTCAAGAGCCAATAAAATAGTTGTAGTTCCCCATAAGGGCCCCGATGGTGATGCTATAGGTTCCAGTCTTGGGATATACCATTTTTTAAAGGACAAGGGTCACGATGTAACGGTGATTGCACCCAATGATTTTCCTCAGTTTTTAAAATGGCTTCCGGGAAGCGAAGACATACTAATTTACGAGAATCAAAGGGATCATTGTGATCAATTGATAAATGCTGCCGAAATTGTTTTTACCCTGGACTTTAATATGCTGGAAAGAACTGGAGATATGGAAGGGCCTTTGAGAGAAAGCGAAGCAACTTTCATCATGATAGATCACCACCCAGAACCATCAGATTATGCAGATCATACCTATAGTGATGCCACTATGAGTTCTACCTGCCAGATGGTGTATAAGTTTATACAAAAATTACGGGCTGTAAAACAAATAACCCCAAGCATCGCCACCTGTTTATACACAGGAATTATGACCGATACGGGATCATTTCGTTACCGCTCAACCTCTGCAGAAACCCATTTGGTAATTTCAGATCTTATTGAAAAAGGGGCCGACAATACTACTATCCATCAAAATGTATATGACACTTTTTCTCAAAACAGGTTGCAGTTACTTGGGGTAGCACTTCAAAACCTGAGAGTTAATAAGGAATTAAGAACAGCATACATCACCCTTTCGCAGGAAGAACTGGACCGGTATAATTTTCAAAAGGGCGATACTGAAGGTTTTGTAAATTATGGCCTTGCATTGGAAGGAGTAATTTTTGCGGTGATCTTTATAGAACATAAGGTTGAAGGCCTTATTAAAATGAGTCTTAGGTCTAAAGGAACATTTTCAGTAAATAAATTTGCAAGAGAACATTTTCAAGGCGGTGGACATTTGAATGCAGCCGGGGGGAAAAGTAATTTATCCCTTGAAGACACTGTAACAAAATTCAATTCCATCCTGCCGGAATACAGAGAAGAGCTAGCGGTATGAAAATTATAAAATTAGTATTGATCCTTGTAATAGTAGGATTTTCGGGATGTAAAACTCCTGAAGCCAGAAGACCGGTTACCCAGTCTTCAGGTTCCTTCATAAATGAATCTATAGAACGCAACCGGGAACTTGTAGCCCGTGAAGAGGCACAAATCCTGGAGATCATAGAAAAGGACACCGTCAATGATTACGTGGCCTCCAATTCAGGATTCTGGTACTATTATAATATTAAGACAACAGATTCCACAAAGACAGCTTCTCCGGAATTTGGAGACGTGGTGCGCTTTGATTATGATATTACAGAACTTGATGGAGATGTTATTTATGCTGAGGGGGAACTGCCCACAAAAAGATACGCCATGGACAAAGAAGACCTTTTTAATGGTCTTAGGGAAGGCCTTAAGCTAATGAAAGAGGGAGAGGAAGTTACCTTCATTTTTCCTTCTCATAAAGCTTTTGGATACTACGGCGATAAAAATAAAATAGGCACTAATGTGCCAATCATAACCCACGTAAAACTTCACTCAATAATAAACGAATCCAATAAAAATCCTAATAATTAATATGAAAAAAGTAAATATTTTATTTGTTTGTGCCATCATTCTTGGCCTTGTAAGCTGTAAAGAGGAATATCCAGATCTAGGGGATGGAATCTATGCTGAATTTAATACCAACCAGGGAATATTTGTTGCCGAGCTTTACTATGAGCAAACGCCAACCACAGTTGCTAATTTTGTATCCCTTGCTGAAGGAAAATCGCACTCTGTTGTAGACAGCACTTATAAAGGAAAGAAATTCTATGATGGATTAACTTTTCACCGTGTAATAAAAGATTTTATGATCCAGGGAGGAGACCCTACCGGAACAGGTGGTGGTGACCCGGGATATAGATTTCCGGATGAGATCGTAGATTCTTTAACCCATGACTCCAAAGGTTATTTATCAATGGCCAATGCGGGTCCTGGAACTAATGGTAGCCAGTTCTTTGTAACTCTTGCTGAAACTCCATGGTTGGATGGCCGTCACACTATTTTTGGTAAAATCGTAGAAGGCCAGGATGTAGTAGATAAAATAGGTCAAATGGAAACCGGCCCACAAGACAGGCCCGTAACCGAAGTGATCATTGAAACAGTAAACATTATACGTAAAGGAAAAGCTGCCAAAAATTTTGATGCCCCGGCTGTATTTGAAGACAGGCTGGCTAAGGTAAAAGCTGAGGAAGAAGAGCTTGCAAAACGTCAGGAAGCAACCAGAACAGAAAACGCTACAAGATTCAGCACCCTTGCTGAAGATGCCACCGAATTTGAAAGCGGCCTAAAAATACATACACTTAAAAAAGGAGATGGTCCAAAACCTGCGATTACAGATATGGTTCAGGTACTGTATGAAGGCTATTTTGTAGACGGAACCCTTTTTGACACAAATGTGGAAGAGCTTGCGAAAGAATCTGGAGTCTTTAACCCTGGAAGAAGAGATCAGGGAGGTTACGGTCCTATGACCACCAAGATTGGCCCAGATGCTCAAATGATCCCCGGTTTTAAAGAAGGGCTTCAGAATATGAGCGTAGGTGATAAAGCTGTTTTATTTATCCCTTCTCATTTAGCATATGGACCGGGAGGTGCAGGAAATGTGATCCCACCTAATTCTGACCTTATCTTTGTAATTGAAATGACAGGAATTCAGGAATAATTGAATTTCCTTAAATACAAAAGCGGCTTTCCTAAAGAAAGCCGCTTTTTTTTATTCCTTAATTTCCTGCCGGGAGATTCTTTTTTCGCAACGAACAAATTAAGTTGAAGTTATTCACGAGGCCGTTCCTCAATAACAATTAATTTTTCTCCGGGATATTTTTCAAAATTTCCAGTACAAATTTCCAGTATTTTTGAGCTGAAGAAATGCTTGCACGTTCATCTGGAGAATGGGCACCGCGAATGGTGGGCCCAAAGGAGATCATGTCCATTTCTGGGTAATGCTGCCCAATAATCCCACATTCAAGGCCTGCATGGCACGCCGCTACATTGGCTTTTTCATTGTTCATTTTTTCATACAGTTCATCCAGTATTTTTAAAATGTCTGAATTTCTGTTTGGTGCCCACCCAGGATAATCTCCATCAAGTTGCACATCATATCCCGCAAGTTCAAATACCGATGAAAGACTATTGGCTACATCATTTTTTGAAGATTCTACAGAGGAACGGGTAAGGCATTTAATATTGATCTTGCCATCCTTCACCTCTACCTTCGCAATATTATTTGAAGTTTCCACAAGTCCTTCAATTTCCGGACTCATCCTGTACACCCCATTAAGAGCAGCATATACCGCTTTCAATAATTTATCCTGGGCCACAACATCCATCACTTTTGCAGGGATTTCGGCAGTGGTGATCTCTATATTTAATTTTGGTTCAAGCGAGGAAAATTCCGCAGTGATCGCTTCTTTCTCTTCCTCTATTTCGGCTAATAAAACTTTTGCCTGTAAATCGTCAATTACAACTATTGCCACACTTTCTCTGGGAATCGCATTTCGCAATCCGCCACCGTTTATCTCGGAAATTCTAAGTTCCAGATTTTCTGAAACCCTGTAAAGTAGCCGATTCATTAATTTGTTGGCATTTCCCAGGCCTTTTATAATATCCATTCCGGAATGACCACCCTGTAATCCATTTACAGTAATTTTAAAAGCACTTACACCTTCAGGAGTATCTTCGCTCTTGTAAGATCCTGATGCAGTAATATCAACACCTCCGGCACAACCAATCCCAATTTCATCATCCTCTTCGGTATCGAGGTTTAACAGGATCTCCCCGGTTAATAAACCACCTTCCAGGCCTTTGGCACCTGTCATTCCGGTTTCTTCATCTATAGTAAAAAGTGCTTCAAGGGCCGGGTGCTCTATGCTATCACTTTCCAGGATCGCCATGATTGTTGCCACCCCAAGGCCATTATCTGCACCAAGGGTAGTGCCTTTTGCCCGCACCCAGTCTCCGTCTACTTCCATTTCAATTCCCTGGGTGTCAAAATCAAAATTGGTACTATTATTTTTTTGGTGAACCATGTCCAGGTGCGACTGCAGGACCACTGTTTTTTTATTTTCCATTCCGGGAGTCGCGGGTTTTCTTATGATCACATTTCCAACCCCGTCTACCATAGTTTCCAAATTGAGATCATTTCCAAATTTCTTCATGAATTCTATAACCCGCTCCTCTTTTTTGGAAGGACGCGGTACTTCATTAAGATCTGCAAATTTATTCCACAGGCTTTTTGGTTCCAGAGTTCTTATTTCTTCATTCATATATTAATATTTATAGATTTTTATAAGGCATAAAAAATGGCATAATTGGAATGCCCGGTTCTTACATTATTGATTAAGCTCAATTCAATTCTCCCAATTGGGTAGTTTTTACGTTCAATTTAAAACAATGGATAAATTTTTGATAATATCCAAACCGGCAGTTCTTGCCTAATTTATGGTATCTTCACAAAGATATTGGTTATTAGTAAAGCAGGAAAATTTGTGAGTCTTTTATTAGTTTGTAATTTTAGCATGTGAAAAATAAGTCAGGACTCATTTTGGCGATCCTTCTCCCCGTTCAATATGTGGGTGTAAAGATCATTTCTCAATATCCCGAGTTCGTTGAAAATTACTACAGTACAGGAATTTATCCTGTTATTGCCAGGATGATGAGAACTTCCCTGGGGGTCTTACCTTTTTCCCTTGGAGACCTGTTATACACCTTTTTTATTGTTTCAGTAATTCGATGGATCGCTATTAGGGTAAATACAAGGTTTAAAAATCCGCGGAAATGGATCGTCCAGATATTTGCTCTAACCTCAATCATCTACGCTTGTTTTCACATTTTCTGGGGTTTCAACTATTACAGACTTCCGCTTCATAAGACGCTTAAAATTAAAAATGATTATAATACCGAGGAGCTTATTATGCTTACTCAAACCCTTATAATAAAGTCTAATGAGATCCATTTTGAATTAACCGCCAATGATAGTCTCCCTGTTCCTTATAAATTTACAAAAGGGGAGTTGCTTAAAACGACCATTGATGGTTTTGATCATGTAAGCAAAACCTATCCCAAGCTCACCTATAAAGGCAGAAGTTTAAAAAGATCGCTTTACAGCATCCCCCTCACCTATATGGGGTTTAATGGATATTTGAATCCTCTTACAACTGAGGCGCAGGTAAACACGCAGATAACCCGCTATAAGATCCCCACTACTGCCAGCCATGAAATTGGCCACCAGCTGGGTTTTGCCAAGGAAAACGAAGCCAATTTCATCGCCTGTCTTGCCACTATAAATCATCCTGATCCTTATTTCAGGTATTCGGGGCTTACCTTTGCGCTGCGTTACTGTATCAATGAATTGTACGCGAGGGATAAAGAACAGGCAGATAAACTTATGGCAACCGTAAATCCCGGGATAAGGGAAAATTACCGCGAGGTAAGAGAGTTTTGGGAACGTCATCAAAATCCTTTTGAACCCATCTTTCAGGTTAGTTACAACAGTTTCCTCAAAGCCAATAACCAGCAATCGGGAATGAAAAGTTACAGTTATGTAGTTGCTTTACTTGTTAATTATTATGATGATGTGGAAAATGCATTTTAAAATGTATTCCTTTTTATCAATTTTTTCTTAATTTCCAAGCTTCACTTATTTTATCTTCTAAAACCCTTTTTTTATGAAATTAAAAATGCTGTTGTTTGCCCTTCTTTTGACAGGGCTAAACCTTCATTCCCAGGATTATTTTCCACAGAATGACGGGGTAAAATCAAAAAACTCCAATTACACTGTCTTTGAAAACGCGCGTATTCACGTAGATCCCAATACCGTTATTGAGAATGGCATGTTTACGGTTAAAGATGGAAAGATCACCGCAGTGGGAAAAACCATAAACATTCCTGCAAATAGCGTGCGCATAGACCTTGCTGGCAAACACGTATATCCATCTTTTATAGATATTTACAGCGAATTTGGTATTACTAAACCCTCCAGGCCATCTGGCAATTCTAACGAGGCACAGTACGAAGCCGGCCGTGAAGGCTATTATTGGAATGATCATATACGGCCCGAAACCAACGCGGTGGAGCATATGAGCTTTAATAAAGATGAAGCAGCCAAGCTTCATAAAAACGGTTTTGGAGTTGTTAATACCCATATGGCCGATGGAATAATTCGCGGCACGGGGGTTCTTGTGGCCCTTACTCCTGAAGGTACCGCAGGAGACAGGATACTTGCAGACCGATCTGGTCAATACCTTTCTTTTGAGAAAAGTGTACAATCCCGTCAATCTTACCCAACATCGATCATGGGCGCTATGGCTTTACTGCGCCAAAGTTACCTGGATGCCGACTGGTATTCTAAAGGGAATTCACGTAATAAAGATCTTGCATTGGAAGCTTTAAACCGAAATAAGAACCTGGTGCAGATATTTAAGACAACTAATCTTTTGGATGCTTTACGCGCAGATAAGATCGCAAATGAATTTGGGATGAATTACGTGATCCTAGGGAGCGGCAATGAGTATGAAAGAATAGAAGAGGTTAAAAATTCTAATGCCACTTTTATCATTCCCCTAAATTTTCCTGAAGTTTATGATGTGCAGGATCCCTTTATGGCAAATTATGTGAACCTTCAGGATATGAAGCGCTGGAATCAGGCGCCTGCCAATTTGAAAATGCTTGCAGAGAATAATGTTCCTTTTGTAATTACAGCATACAATCTTAAGGATGAAAAAAAATTCAGGGAAAACCTTTTAATGGCAATTGAATTTGGTTTGGATAAAAAAGCCGCCCTGGCAGCATTAACTACTGTTCCAGCGAAAACAATTGGTCAGGAAAACAAACTGGGTGTTTTGAAACAAGGAGCCTGGGCCAATTTCCTTGTGACCTCCGGAGACTTATTTGATAAAGAAAGTGTGATCTATGAGAACTGGGTACAGGGGAAGAGGAGCATTCTGGAAAATTTAAATACGGTTAACCTTGCCGGGAACTACGAACTAAAAGTTAGCGGTAATACCTATACTTTAAAAATTACTGGAAAACCAACTGCACCAAAAACCGAAGTAAAACAGGGTGATAAAAAGATAGAATCCAAGATCACTTATTCTGATGGTTGGATGAATTTACTTCTCACCTCTCCCGATTCTACAAAGAAAGAATTTACTAGGCTGGTAGCCAGGGTACAACCAAAAGCCCAATCTATCACTGGAAAAGCAATTCAGCATAACGGGCAGGAAACTTCATTTACTGCAGTAAGAACAGGTGATGTGGAAGATAAAAAGCAACCCACTAAGAATAATGTGCGTGATGTTGTAAAGGTCACTTTTCCCAATATGGCATATGGATTTGATGTGCTGCCCAAACAGGAAAACATCCTTT
>CAXAZV010000137.1:0-8714 GCA_963973375.1 uncultured Antarcticibacterium sp. | reverse complement strand
TAGCATTGGAAAAAGCAAGTTACCGGACTCTGAAGTGGCCGGGCAGGCAAGCGTCCTTATTTTTCCGGATCTTAACACCGGTAATAACACGTATAAGGCAGTTCAACGGGAAACCGGTGCACTGGCAATTGGCCCTATGCTACAGGGGCTTAATAAACCGGTAAATGATCTCAGCCGTGGTTGTACGATAGATGATGTATTCAATACCGTAATATTAACCGCTATTCAGGCCCAGGGTATTTAATCTCCTGGAGAGTAATTTTAAAATATAATGATTGCATGAAAAATATATTGGTAATAAATTCAGGAAGTTCTTCATTAAAATTTCAGCTTATAAAAATGCCCGATGAAACGGTACTTGCCTCCGGACTGGTAGAGAGAATAGGCCAGGATATGGGGAAAGTGAGCTATAAATCGGAAAAGTTTTCTGTTTCTGAAGAAACTGAAGTGCCCAATCATACGGTAGGTTTAAAAGCTATAACAAAAATTTTAATGGACCCTGAAAAAGGGGTCATTAAAGATGCTTCCGAAATTAGCGCAATAGGCCACCGGGTGGTTCACGGCGGAGATAAATTTTCAGAAACCATTGTTATAGATGCCAAAGTAAAGGCCACTATAAAAGAACTGTTTTCGCTTGCACCTCTTCACAATCCTCCAAATCTCACCGGAATTGAGGTGGCCGAAGATATTTTTCCGGGTGCAACCCAGGTAGGAGTTTTTGATACTGCGTTTCATCGTAGTATCCCATCGCGTGCGAACCGCTATGCAATCCCCAATTCATTTTATGATGACCAAAAGATCCAGGTGTACGGGTTTCATGGGACAAGTCATAAATATGTGAGTGAAAAAGCCATAGAACATCTTGGAAAAGAAAATTCCAGGTTAATAAGTGTACATCTGGGCAATGGCTGCAGTATTACTGCTGTACAAAATGGAAAGAGCATTGATCATTCACTTGGATTTGGACCGGTAAACGGGCTCATTATGGGAACCCGCAGCGGTGATATAGACCAGTCTGTAATATTTTATCTTATCAATCAACTTGGCTATACAGCTCAGGAAGTAAGTGATTTGCTGCATCATAAAAGCGGAATGCTTGGACTTACAGGATACAGCGATCTACGGGATATTGAAGCCGAAGCCGAAAAAGGCAACCGCATTTGCCAGCTTGCACTGGAAATGAATGCCTACCGTATCAAGAAATACATAGGAGGATATGCTGCGGCAATGAATGGCCTGGATGCAGTGATCTTTACAGCAGGTATTGGGGAGAATAGCGATGTGATACGCGCCCTGGTATGTAAGGAAATGGAATTTTTGGGTATTGAATTAAATGAAGATGAAAATGGGAAAAGAACAAAGGATTTCAGGGATATAAGCAGCGGAAAATATGGAGTCAGGATTTTTGTGATCCCTACAAATGAAGAATTGGAAATCGCAAAACAAACTTATAATCTTATCGCATAAACCTTCTTCAAAAGAAAATTAAGATCCTATATTAGCCAACTAAATAAGAGCAAATAAAAACCTCGAAAGTTTTCTGTTAATCCTGGAAAATTTTCAAGGTTTTTTTGTTTTTCATCTAGTCATTTCACCCATCTACAGGGGTTTAAAAACATCAAGAGGTTTTATTTTTTTGTCAACATTAGTTTGTTCATAAATTCACAAACAATTGATAATCAACTATTTAGTTAAATTTACTTGTAAACTTTTTAAGCGTTAACATTTCTATAACAGTTTATTTTTATCTACATTTATGCTTTCCAATGGAAAAGTCCACTAACCAAATTACATTGTCACCATGAAAATTGAAGCACCCACGGCCCCTGCAAAGACCTACTCCCAGGATGAAGCATTTAAAGCCTCTTTGAACTATTTTAAGGGAGATGAATTGGCTGCCCGCGTATGGATCAATAAATACGCACTTAAAGATTCTGATGGAAATCTTTATGAAAGCTCCCCTTTTGAAATGCATCAAAGGATCGCCAAAGAAATTGCCCGCATTGAAAAGAATTATCCCAATCCTATGACCGAGAATGAGGTTTTTGAATTGCTGGATAATTTTAAGTATATAGTTCCTCAGGGTAGCCCAATGGCCGGAATTGGTAACAAATATCAAATCGCTTCTTTATCCAACTGTTTTGTAATAGGAAACAGCGGCATGAATGATTCCTATGGGAGTATTATGAAGATCGACCAGGAGCAGGTTCAGCTTATGAAAAGGCGCGGTGGTGTAGGTCATGACCTATCTCATATTAGGCCAAAAGGTTCTCCGGTAAAAAACTCGGCCCTTACTTCAACAGGACTAGTACCTTTTATGGAAAGATATTCTAATTCTACCAGGGAGGTAGCGCAGGATGGTCGTCGTGGAGCCTTAATGCTTTCAGTTTCCATTAATCATCCCGATGCTGAAGATTTTATTGACGCCAAAATGGAACAGGGGAAAGTTACCGGGGCCAATGTATCTGTAAGGATAGATGATGAATTTATGCAGGCTGTAAAACACAGTTCTTCGTATGTACAAAAATTCCCTATTCATAGCGATAATCCAAAATATACCAAGGAAATAGAGGCAAGTAAAATATGGGACAAAATTGTTCATAACGCCTGGAAATCGGCAGAACCGGGAATCCTTTTCTGGGATACCATTCTTAGAGAATCTGTGCCAGATTCTTATTCAGACCTTGGGTATGAAACCGTATCAACAAATCCTTGTGGGGAGATCCCACTTTGCCCCTACGATTCATGTAGATTGCTGGCAATAAATTTGTTTTCCTATGTTGAGGAGCCATTTACTAAAAACGCGAGTTTTAATTTTGATCTTTTCAAAAAGCACGTGGCAGCTGCACAAAGAATAATGGACGACATTATTGATCTTGAACTTGAAAAGATTGATGATATCCTTGGAAAGATAAATGACGATCCAGAGAACGAAACTATAAAAGCTGTAGAAAAGAACCTATGGCTTGAAATAAGGAAGAAAGCAAATGAAGGCAGGAGAACAGGAATAGGCATTACCGCAGAGGGTGATATGCTTGCTGCGCTTGGAATTTCCTATGGAAGTGAAAAGGGTGTTGAATTTTCAGTGGAAGTTCACAAAACCTTAGCTATTGAAGCGTATCGTGCATCAGTATATGCAGCTAAAGAGAGAGGTGCATTTAGCGTGTACGATTCTGAAAAAGAAAAAAATAATCCTTTTATCCAAAGATTAAAGGAAGCCGATGAAAAATTATACTTTGATATGACAGAGTATGGCCGAAGGAACATCGCCCTGCTTACTATCGCGCCAACCGGAACTACCAGTTTGATGACGCAAACTACGTCTGGGATCGAGCCTGTATTTTTACCGGTTTATAAAAGAAGAAGAAAAGTTAATCCTAATGATAAGGAAGCCCGTGTAGATTTTGTTGACGAAACAGGAGATTCCTGGGAAGAATACGTTGTATTTCATCACCGGTTTAAACAATGGATGGAAGTTAACGGCTTTAAGATCGATAAGAATTACAGTCAAAAGGAATTGGATACCCTGGTTAAAAAATCCCCTTATTATAAAGCTACATCCAATGATATTGACTGGATGAGTAAGGTTACTATGCAGGGGGCGGTACAAAAATGGGTAGATCACTCCATAAGCGTAACGGTAAACCTTCCTAATGATGCCACAGAGGAACTTGTGGGCCAGCTTTATCTTAAAGCCTGGGAAGTAGGTTGTAAAGGTGTAACAGTTTATCGTGACGGTTCAAGATCTGGGGTGCTCATTTCAAACGAAGAAAAGAATGAAGAAGCAACATCTTCTGTATTCCCCACCAAGCGGCCGCAAATTCTGGAAGCAGATGTGGTAAGATTTCAGAATAATAAAGAAAAATGGATCGCGTTTATTGGCCTTATAGATGGAAGGCCTTATGAGATCTTTACCGGTCTATCTGATGATGATGACGGAATCCTTATACCAAGATGGGTAAATGAGGGCCTTATCATAAAAAATAAAGATGAGGAAGGAAATTCCCGCTATGATTTCCAGTATGAAAATCAAAGAGGATATAAAACCACTATTGAAGGATTATCACATAAGTTTGATCCTGAATTCTGGAATTATGCCAAACTTATCTCCACTACCTTAAGATATGGAATGCCAATTGAAAAGGCTGTAGATCTTACCAACAGCCTTCAGCTGGATAATGAATCTATAAATACCTGGAAAAATGGAGTGGCAAGAGCCTTAAAGCGTTATGTTGCAGATGGAACTGAAGCCAAAGGACAAAAATGTTCCAATTGTGGATCTAAAAATCTTATTTATCAGGAAGGTTGTCTTACCTGCCCCGATTGCGGATCATCAAAATGCGGATAATCCCGCTTTTAAATTACACTAACATAAAAGGAGGACATTACGTCCTCCTTTTTTATTGATGTGTTTAGCATTACTCTACAATATACATTTCATTGCTAGCCTTTATATAATCCTGCGGATTGAATGTGGATTCAAAACTGTTTTTTACCAGGTCTAGTTTAAGGTCAAGTTGTGCAACCCTGTCTTTAAGGTTTTCATCATTCCTGTATTTATTTATAAGGGTTTTATATTTTGAAAGATTCTCCATTATGCGAAAAGTAACCGTTCCAAACCTGATCTTTAAATTTTGTACAGTCACCATTTGGTTGTAATATTCCTGTTTCCAGTTTTCCGGATTTTTGTTTTTTTCTTCGGCGATCTTATTTTCGGCAATCTTTGAAATATTTAAAATATACTGGGTTCTTTTTTTCGCATCGGTTTCATCGGTAAAGTTTTTCTGAAATTCAGTTCTGTCTACCCCCAAAATTTCTACCATATTTTTTTCCATTGCCTTATGCTGAAGTTCTTTTAACTCATCAAGGCTTTTTGTAATTGCTTTCCATTCAGTCTCAATAAGATCCTTATCATGTGTAAACTGTGATACAGTTGTGGTAAGTTTGAACATTTTCAGGCTTTTTTCCCTTAGGTCCTTGTCGCGTTTTCCCAGAGAATTAATAAAAGAGCCGATTCCATCAAATAAACTTCCTGCAAACATCCCTGTAAAAGGGGTTCCTTCAGCTAAATTACCGGTAATATTAAGAATGTGGCTTAAAGCGGCAAGCCTGGCTTCATCTTTTTTGTTATTTTCAATATATTTTTCAAATTCCTTAAACCAAACTGCATATCCCTCATAGGTCATAGGATTACTTACCCTGTCAAGTGTTGTATAGAATTCCCGGGAGCTGTTGAAAAGATTAAGAGGTTTTATTTCCCGCTCCATAGAAGCCAGGTTTAGCACTGCCGAACTGTAGTTATATTTATATACAGAAACCACATTCTTATCAAGTTCAGACTGTTTTTCCTCAAGGATCTGGACGCGTTCTACAAGTTTTTCAACTTTTTCCGAAGAAGAGCTGGTGTTTTTTAAACTTGCATCCAGGCTGCTTATTTTAGAGTCGATCTCCTTGATTCTAAAATCCAGATTTTCCCTTTGAATAAGGCGTTCCCTATTAAGTTCTGTAAGAACCAGGTCTGTTACAGAGCGGTTTTCGTCAGTTATTTGCCCTACAGAAACAAAGGGAAGAAATACACAAATAATTAAAATTATAAAATTCGATTTTTTCATCTATCGTGGATTTTAAGCTGCTAGTTAATAACGCCGTAGAGGCTATCATATTTTATGCCGCAATATTGGCTAATTATATTGCACATTAATTTACCTGCAAAATCTTTTAATTTGGGATGATTTTTTTTTCCAATTATTCACGATGCCATTTTCTTGTAAACCACCACTCAGCTGCTTGCAGCAAAAAGTAATGGTGTGGTAAAACACTGTGAGGTTTTTATAAGATTCAACTCATCTCCCTCCCTTCTTATCGAAATTTAAAAGCTTATCACCCCAAGTTTTCCCAAGGAATATGTTAATAAAGACCTTAATATTTAGTATCTTAGAAAGAAAAACATTTTTAACTCCCATGTTATGAAAGCTATCAAAAAATTTATTTTATCTCCCCCATTAATTTTTTTTCTGGGACTTCTTACAATGTTACCTCTTCAAGGGGTAAATGCTCAGGAATTCATAGAGTATAAAGGTATAGTAGTAGAAAGCGGCACCGGGAACTCAATAGCCTCTGCATTTCTCGCTGTCAACGGAACAAATATTTCTACGGTTACCAATAGTGAGGGTGAATTCTCCCTAAAAGTTCCTGTTAATATCTCTTCAGCCACAGTAACAATTTCAAATCTTGGATTTCAAAGCAAAACTTATCCTCTTAGTTTTTTTAATACTGAAATTACAAGGATTGAGCTTAACGAAACTTTGGAAGAACTATCTGAAGTTAATATTTTCAACGCTACAGATGCTAAAACCCTTGTGCGAAATATGTTTGCCAAGGCGGGTGACAATTATTTGGATGATCCTGTGCTTATGAATTCTTTTTACAGAGAGTCCATCAAAAAAGGTCGGCGAAATGTATCACTTACAGAGGCAGTACTTAAAATTTATAAAAGACCCTATACCGCAACCGGGCGCGATGAGATATCTATTACCAAGGCGCGGAAAAGTGTAGATTATGAAAGGCTTGACACCATGGCATTAAAATTAAGAGGAGGTCCTTTCAATACGCTTTACAGCGATATTATTAAATATCCCGAATATCTCTTCAATGTTGAGCAAATGGATGAGTATACCTTTAGTTTTGGTTCTCCAGCCAGGATAAATAACAGATATTTATATGTGGTTAATTTTGAAATGGTTGATAAAAGGTTACCCTGGTATTTTGGTGAATTATATATTGATGCGCAAACAAATGCCCTGGTAAAGGCCAATTACCATCTCAACGTAGATAACCGTACGGTTGCAAGTAATATGTTTGTGAGGAAAAAACCCGGCGGGGTAAAGGTTTATCCTGTGCGGGTAGAGTATCGAATAGATTATCGTGAAACCGGGGGAAAATGGTATTACGGTTACGGCAGTGCTGAACTGGAATTTGTGGTCAACTGGAAAAGAAAATTATTTAATTCCCGCTATACTGTAAACAGTGAAATGGCGGTGACTGACTGGCAGGTAAACCCTGGGGATCGGGTACGAAGGGATGATAGCTTTATAAGCCCTTCAGTTATTATGACCGATGATGTTTCAGGCTTTTCTGATGAGCAGTTCTGGGGCGCCAATAACATTATAGAACCTGAAAAATCAATTCAGAACGCGATAGAAAAGATCCAGAAGAGTATTCAATAGTTAAATATTTACGCAGGTTGGGGTTCCGGGAATAGTGTATTTTTGGATCCCCAACTTATTTTTTTGATAATTATCAACCTCTTCCAAACAATTCATTAAGGACCTTTAATTCTGCAGCCTTTTGGTTGGAGAGTTGTTCATAGGTTAATCTCCAGGTCCAGTTTCCCTTCGTGCTTCCCGGAATATTCATGACGGCTTCACTTCCCAATCCAAGAATATCCTGCATAGGAATAATAGCCAACTTTGAGACTGAAGCCAGGGCTATTCTATGAAGTTGTATATTCACATTTTTATTGGTGATATTTTTTCCTGTATACTCCTTTAGGTGCCGCTTTATTCTTGAATTAGACCCTGTAAACCATCCCAGTACCGTATTATTATCATGAGTACCTGTATAAACAATACTGTGTGGAATATGATTAAAAGGTAAATATGGGTTTTTGGACTTATCCTCTCCAAAAGCAAACAAAAGAACATTCATCCCCGGAAAATTAAAGTTGGCTATAAGATCATATACCCCCTGGTCCAGGGATCCAAGATCCTCTGCAATAAAAGGCATATGAGGAAACTCCTTCTGCAGCATTTTGAAAAAATCGTGCCCCGGCGCTTTTACCCATTTTCCGTTTTGAGCGGTTTTATCACCCGCAGGCACCTCCCAGTAAGCCGAAAACCCCCTAAAGTGATCCAACCTTACCACATCAAATAACAATAGGTTTTGCTTTATCCTATCAATCCACCAATCATATCTGTTTGTTTTAAGCTCCTTCCAATTATAAACAGGGGTTCCCCATAATTGGCCGGTGTCACTAAAATAATCAGGCGGCACGCCGGATATTTTTGAAGGGCGTTTCAATTTATTTAGCTTAAAGAATTGCGGATTTATCCAACAATCTGCACTATCGTGGTTCACATAAATAGGAATATCCCCTATAAATTGTACCTGATTTTGTTGGGCATAAGACCTCAATGGTGCCCATTGTGAAAAAAACAGGAATTGAGTAAATTTCACCTTTTCAATAGCATATCTAAATTCCCTTCCCGCCTGTTTTAATCCTTCAGCAGTTCTATCCCTATATTGTATTGGCCAGGTAAACCAGGGGGTTTTAAACTTATCGTGCAATACTTTAAATAAACTATAATCATCCAGCCAATTTTTATGTGTTTTGCTGAAGGCTCTAAACTTTTTAAGACCGGTTTTATTTTTTTTAAAATTTTGGTAAGCCGTTTCCAATATTTCATCTTTAAACAGGCTCACCTGCTTAAAATTGATTGTATCCTGTTGTGTTACCTCCCGTAAATTGAAATCCTGAATGTCTATAAAACCTTCTTTTTCCAGAAGCTCGGGACTTATAAGAAGGGTATTTCCCGCAAAGGCGGAATAACTGCTGTAGGGAGAATGACTATATGCTTCATCTGTTGGATTTAAAGGTAAAACCTGCCAGTATTTAATAGCCGATGCCTCAAGGAAATCTACAAATTCATAAGCCT
>CAXAZV010000136.1:0-8723 GCA_963973375.1 uncultured Antarcticibacterium sp. | reverse complement strand
TCCCGCAAGTTCACCTATATACAACCAGATGGTCTGGAGTACGAAAATGAACATAAGAATGACAAAAACAGTAAAAAAAGTTTTAAGGTAACTTACTAATATGTATCTGTCGAGTATTTTCACGCCTAGTCTAACCTGTTGATGTAGAAATCTTTATATCTGCTTTCAGAAAAAGTGAAAAGATTCTTGGCCAAAGGTTGATTGGTCTTAAAGCTCTTAACTGTTATGGTAATTTTGGTTCCGTTATCCTGAGTTTGGATAAGGTTGTAAATATGCTTTGTCTGGGTATCTATTCCTAACAGGATATTCTTAACATCGGCCTTACTGTCTATTGGGGTGAGTTTGATATACTGTATTTTACGGCCTTTTATGTCCTGAGTGATATCCCATTTATAGGTGTATCCCTCTTCATAAAAAGTAAACATTTTGGAAGGGGTGATGCTGTTATCATCCTCTTCAATATAATTTGAAATATTAATTTCCTGATCTTCAGGAATAATGGTATAGATTTTTTTCCCATCAAACATCTGGGTAGTGCCCATTAAATTAAGGACATATTTATTACCATTTATACTTACATCCCCGCGGGTTTCCTGACTCACTTTTTCAGTAAGGTTTTCAAGGTTATACTTAAAGTCAATCACCATATTATCATAAGCTTTCACTTTTGTGGAGACTTCCTTCAGTAATTTTTTGGCTTTATCTGCATTCTGTGCATTCATAACGAACACACTCATTACTGCTATTATAAAAAGAGAAATTTTTTTCATTTTAATTATTTTATTAATCATCATTTAGTAGTTGATCGAGCGTCGCCATATCTGTTACTAAAACTTGTCTTGCCTTGCTGCCTTCAAAGGGTCCAACTACTCCTGCTGCTTCAAGTTGATCAATAATCCGTCCGGCGCGGTTATATCCCAATTTTAATTTTCTTTGCAGTAAAGAGGCCGATCCCTGTTGCGCTATTACAATAACTTCTGCGGCTTCACGAAACAGTTTGTCACGCTCGCTCACATCAATATCAAGAGCTGTGCCATTATCCTCTCCTTCGTATTCAGGAAGGAGATATGCGTCAAGATATGCCTTTTGAGATCCTATGAATTCTGTTATCCTGTCAACCTCCGGAGTGTCAACAAAGGCACATTGAAGACGAATTAATTCATTCCCCTGGGTAAACAGCATATCTCCCCTTCCAATAAGTTGATCTGCCCCCTGACTGTCCAAAATGGTTCGGGAATCTATTTTCGAAGTTACCCTAAAAGCGATCCTTGCGGGGAAGTTAGCCTTAATTATACCTGTAATTACGTTTACAGATGGTCGCTGGGTCGCAATGATCAAATGTATACCAATAGCACGAGCGAGCTGCGCAAGCCGGGCAATAGGTGTTTCCACTTCCTTGCCGGCAGTCATTATAAGATCTGCAAATTCATCTACCACCAAAACAATATAAGGCAGGAATTTATGCCCGTGTTCGGGGTTTAATTTTCGGGATTTAAATTTAACGTTGTATTCCTTGATATTCCTCACCATTGCATCCTTAAGCAGGTTGTAACGGTCATCCATTTCAATACAAAGGGAATTAAGGGTGTGAATTACTTTGGTGTTATCTGTAATGATGGCGTCCTCTGTATTTGGGAGTTTTGCCAGGTAATGCCTTTCAATTTTGTTGAAAAGGGTAAGTTCAACCTTCTTGGGATCTACCAGTACAAACTTTACTTCAGCCGGATGTTTGCAATACAACAAGGACGTAAGTATGGCATTTAAACCTACAGATTTTCCCTGGCCCGTAGCTCCCGCCATTAGAAGGTGGGGCATTTTGGCAAGATCTACTACAAAGGTTTCGTTTGAAATAGATTTACCAAGTGCCAGTGGAAGTTCCATTTCCGCATGCTGGAATTTTGGTGATGCGATCACAGATCTCATGGAAACTATGGTAGCATTTTTATTTGGTACCTCTATTCCTATAGTTCCTTTTCCGGGAATAGGTGCAATTATCCTTATCCCCAGGGCCGCCAGTGATAAAGCTATATCATCTTCCAGATTTTTAATCTTAGAGATCCTTATGCCGGCTTCTGGCACAATCTCGTATAAAGTAACAGTGGGACCTACAGTAGCTTTTATCTGGGCAATCTCAATCTTGTAATTTTTAAGGGTAGCTACAATGGTATTCTTATTTTCCTCCAGTTCCTGCTGGTCTACCGTAATACCGCCACTAAGATTGTAATCTTTAAGCAAATCTATTGTAGGCCACTTGTAATTTTTTAACTCCAGGGTAGGGTCAAACTCTCCAAAATCTTTAACCAGTTTTTTGCTAAGTGTATCTTCTATTTCTTCCTCTTCAGCGGTTTCCACTTCCATTTGTACATCTTCTGCCGGAGGGACCTGCACCGTAGGAGTATTCTTAATTTCTACCTGTGACTCAGGTTTAAGGGGAATTGATGGGGCAGGAGGTGGGGTGGAAACATCCTTAATGACCGCTTTTTCAACCCATTCCTCTTCTTCTGAAGTTATTTTTGCCGAAGTTGAAGCTCCTTTGAAATCTTCAGAAATACTTTTCTTTTTTGAATTGAAAAAGGCACCCACCATTTCAGGGGTGATCTTCAACCTGATAGCAAAATAAGCAATGAATAAAAAGGTAAGCAACAGCACAGTGCCGGTAAAACCTATATAATCCTGTAAATAATCATTTACCTCATATCCAACCCTTCCGCCCAGGATAGTATATTTATCAGCAAAAAAGCCAAAAAATATTGCCCACCATATCATCATTAAGATGCCCCAGAACCAGTAGGTGAAAAGGTTTTTCAATTTTAAATTGAAGAAAAGATAGATCCCTGAAAGTGTGATAAGGCCGGCAAAAATATAGGCTGCCAATCCAAATCCTTTATATATAAAAAAGTCACTTACAGTAGCTCCAAACTTACTAAGCCAGTTCTTCGCCACTACCTCACGGTTGCCCAGTTCTCCCAAAGTGCTTTGATCTGCCTCCCAGTTAAAAAGGAAGGATGTAAATGCTATAAGCAAAGCAAGGCCTAATAACATTAAAAAACTTCCAAAAATCACCTTTTGCTGTCTGGTAATTTTAAAAGATGGTTTTTTAAAACCGGGGTTGCTCTTCTTTTTATTGGAGGCTTTTTTACTTGCCATATATTATGTGGGGAATTTCTGCAAAAATACAAATTAGCATTAGTCTAAAATAAATAAAAGGAAATCAATTTTAGAAATCCCTTTATAATTACTTAATCCCAAATCTAACGATTTATTTCAATACTTATTCCCGATGGTGGGTGGTGAATTTTTGAACAGCAGATTTTTTTCTGAAGAGTGTTTTCTAAAAATTATAAAATTTGGGGAACATGAGCTGCCCAGGACTTTAAATTTCCTATTATTTACCCGAAGATATAGGGAAAATATATAAACGCAGCTATTACCACTGCGGTTATAGCCGAGAAGAGAACCGCTCCCGCTGCGACATCTTTTATATAGCCAATTTTAGTATGAAAATCTGGATGAATAAAATCTGCTATCCCTTCCACTGCGCTATTTAAGCCTTCGGTGCTTAGAACAAGTCCAATGGCAAAAACCTGGAACATCCATTCTATTTTGGTGATATCAAAATAAAACCCGGCAACGGTAACCAGGATTGAAATAACCACCTGTACCTGTATGCTGGGTTCTGTTCTAATTAATATCCAGGCTCCTTTAAAAGCATACCCGGCCCCTTTTATCCTTTTTACAAGAAAACTATCCCGCATTACAGCAGCGATTTCAATGCCGAAAGATAATCTGGCTCCTCATCTATATCTGGAACCTGTTGGGTGTGAAGTACCTTTCCTTCCTCATCCAGAACGATAACAACCCGGGAAAGTAAACCAGCCCAGGGGCCATCAAGCATTTCCACTCCATAATCCTTTCCAAAATCTCCCTGGCGAAAATCAGATAGATTGGTAATATTCTTTAAACCTTCATCATCAAGAAATCGTTTTTGGGCAAAAGGAAGATCTCTTGAAATACAGAGAATTTCAGTATTATTTAATTTGGATGCTCTTTCATTGAAATTTCTAACCGAGGTGGCACAAACGTGTGTGTCAACGCTTGGAAAAATATTCATTATCACACGTTTCCCCTTAAAATCCTGCAAAGTGGCACCGGAGAGATCTGCACGCACCAGCTCAAAATGAGGCGCTTTTTCTCCAATCTCCGGAAGTCTGCCGTAAGTATTAATTTTCTTATCTTTTATGGTTATTTGTGACATTGTTTTAGATATTTATTATTGGAAAACTAAATTTAGTGCTTATGTGATAAGGATTTACTAAAATTATCATAAAACAACAGAGGCTGTTTTAAAAATTAAAACAGCCTCTGTTAAAGATGTAATCCTAAGGATTTAACGGTCTATGGAGCCCATAACTTTTTTTGCAAAATTATTGGCAGCATCAATTTCCGATGTCCCTTCTTCTATCATTTTATGCACTTCTACTGCGCCACATAAATTGGTAAGCAATTCGCCAATTACGTCCATTTCGGTATCTGATACAGATCTGTGTTCAGTGAAACTTTCCAGAACTTCAATGGTATGTTGCAATTGCACCGCATCATTATTTCGCTGTAAATGTCTAATTACTGGCAACTTCATTTACTAGGTCTTTTAATAATTCAAATTTATTTGTTTGAACCTGATTGATCAAGCTTCCGTTCTTAAATGCAGCGAAGGTGGGCAGGTTATCAACATTAGCCATTTTTCGCGATTCAGGGAATTTTTCAGCATCAACCATAATAAAGGTAGTTGCTGCATTTTCCCCGGCAAGTTTTTTAAACTTAGGCTTCATTACTCGGCAGTTTCCGCACCATCCGGCCATATATTGAACCACTACGCTATCGCTTTCAGCAATAATAGCGCTCAGGTTGTCTTGTTCTAATTCCTTAACCATCATTTGTTTTTTAGTTTGCGCTTGCGCTTAGGTAAGAAGCAACACCTTCACGGTTTGCATTCATTGCCTGTTTTCCTTCTTCCCAGTTGGCAGGACACACTTCACCCTTTTCTTGTACGTGTGTATAAGCATCTACCAAACGAATGAATTCCTTTACGTTTCTTCCAAGAGGCATATGGTTTACGCTCTCATGAAATATGGTTCCTTCTTCGTCTATTAGGTAAGTAGCACGGTAAGTTACATTGTCACCTTCTACAGTTACCGCTCCGGTTTCCTCGTCATACTGTTCATTTGAAATATCAAGAATTCCTAATTGTGAACTTAAGTTTCTGTTCGAATCTGCAAGGATTGGGTATGTAACTCCTTCTATTCCACCATTATCTTTAGAAGTGTTTAACCAGGCAAAATGTACTTCGGCAGTATCACAGGATGCCCCTATAACTTGTACATTTCTTTTTTCAAACTCTCCAAGAGCTTCCTGGAAAGCATGTAACTCGGTAGGGCACACAAAAGTAAAGTCTTTTGGATACCAGAATAACAATACTTTTTTATTGTTTTTTTGGGCTTCCTCCAGTATGTTCAACTTGAAGGTGTCTCCCATTTCATCCATTGCATTTACACTTAAATTTGGAAATTTTTTTCCTACTAAAGCCATATTTTTATTGTTTAAGTTGTGATTAATTTTCAGCTGCAAATTTAGAAAATCATTGCAATGAAGCCCCCTAAACAAAATTCTAAATTACTATAAATTAATAGTTTTTATCTATTACAAAATAACAGCGAGATAGAATTGACTTATAATGAGTGTTTTGGAGAAAATATCAGGCAGTTTGCGCCGTAGTAAGTTGTTTGATTTTAATGCTAAAAGCAGCAAACAATAAGGTCATGAATGGACTCAGATAATTAAAGAATGCATATCCGGCATAAGAAAGAGTAGGAACCCCAAGGACTCCGCTATGGTAAGCTCCACAAGTGTTCCAGGGTACCAGGACTGACGTTACCGTTCCTGAATCTTCCAGCGTACGGCTTAAATTCTCGGGTGCCAATCCTTTATCGCGGTAGGCTTTGGCAAACATTTTTCCAGGTACTACAATAGCCAGGTATTGGTCTGAAGCTGTAGCATTCAACGCAAGGCAACTAAATACAGTACTTGCAAATAATCCAAATGTGGTGTGGAAGAGGTTAAGCAGGGCACGGCTAATAGTAGCCAGCGCGCCAATTGCCTCCATAATCCCTCCAAAAACCATGGCACATATAATAAGCCAGATAGTCCCCAGCATTCCTGCCATACCTCCGGCCGAAAAAAGATCGTTTAGGTCTTCATTATCTGTTACCACAGAGGTTTCTACCGTAATTGCCTGCATGATGCCCTTGTACCCACTTATAAATGTGAGGTCTGTAACCCCTGCAATTTGCGCAACAATCCCCGGCTGAAAAATAAGGGCTGCTCCCGCACCCATCAACGTTCCTATTAGCAGTGCGATGAGAGGGGATGTTTTTTTAATGATGAGCAATATTACCACCAATGGCACCACAAACAGCCAGGGGGAAATTGTGAATGAAGATTCTATGGACCTTAAAATAGCCGAGGTATCGGTATTGCCTGTAACCTCGAGATTTAATCCTATAATTATAAATAAGATTATGGTGATAATAATGGTTGGAACCGTAGTGAGCATCATGTACCGTATGTGCGTAAAAAGATCTGTCCCGGCCATAGCTGGGGCAAGGTTCGTGGTATCACTCAAGGGTGAAAGCTTGTCACCAAAATAGGCGCCTGAAAGTATTGCTCCTGCGGTCATTCCAACTGATATTCCAAGGGCTTCTGCTATACCTATTAGGGCAATACCCACGGTGGCAGAGGTTGTCCAGCTGCTCCCGGTTGCTACAGAGATTACCGAACATATGATGACACAGGCAGCCAGAAAAATTGTTGGATTAAGAATTTGCAATCCGTAATAGATCATAGTGGGAATTATGCCACTTATCATCCAGGTTCCCGCCAGGGAGCCTACCATTAATAATATTAAAATTGCCCCGGTGGTACTTTGTACATTGTTGGCAACCTCGTCTATCATTTTATTATAGTCCACTTTATTGAAGTAACCCACAATAGCAGCCACTGCGCCACCCAGTAATAAGATGAACTGGTTGGAACCACTAAGAGCATCATCGCCAAATACGAAAACATTAAATGCCAGCATCCCTATTAGGGCGATAACCGGAATTAGAGCTTCCCATATATTCAATTCTCTGTTCTCTGTAATTATCTCGTTTCCGGGGTTTGTGGTCTGGCCTTGCATTAAATTCTGTTTTGGGTCGTAATGTTACGATTTTAAGAGAAATTGAGCAAGGTTAAATTAAAAAGCTGTGCAAATAGGTAGATTTTTGTGTTTCAAAATTGACTTTACCCGGCATATTAAAAAGAAATTTCCGGGAGGAGCTCCCGGAAATTTTTAAGTATTTCAAATAATGAAAGGTTTTTTAAACCTCCATAGATTTAAGTAAACCTACTTGTTCCATACACTCTTTCATCATTTGATAGGTCCTTTCAATATCATTATCAAGGCCAATGCTAAATCTTATAAGCCCGTCGCTAAGTCCCATTTCCTTTTGTTCATCTTCAGGAATTTCAGAAGAAGTTGAGCTTCCAGGTGCACTGAAAAGAGTTTTATAAAATCCTAAACTTACCGCGAGGTAGCCAAGGTTTTTTTCCTGCATTAATTCCATAAGTTCATTGGCTTTGTCAATTGATCCTACGTCAATAGTCAACATTCCGCCAAATCCGTAATCTGGATTCATCATTTCTTTAAAAAGCTCGTGACTTGGATGGGAGGTTAAACCGGGATAAACCGTTCTAAAACCATCTGCTTCAAACTTTTTAGCAAGGAACATGGCATTATGGCTGTGTTGTTTCATTCTTATATGCAGGGTACGCATATTCTTTAATATAGATGCCGATCTTAAACTGTCCATTGTTGGACCCAATAACATGTTGGCTCCGTCATTCACACTGCGCAGGGAATTAATGAATTCCTGGGTTCCGCAGGTAACACCGCCCACAGTATCACTGCTTCCGTTTATGAATTTTGTCAAACTGTGAATGATCACATCGGCGCCAAGTTCAGAAGGTGTAATAGACAATGGAGAAAAAGTATTGTCCACTACCAATGGGATATTGTGTTTTTTGGCGATTTTCGCAAGTCCCTTTATATCTGCTACTTCAAGCAAAGGATTGCTTACGCTTTCGCAATAAAGGACTTTTGTGTCTTCATTGATTGCGGCCTCAACCAGATCAAGTTTGGTGATATCTACAAAAGTTGTTTCAATGTTGAATTTTGGCGTGAAATTCTTTAAAAACGCATAAGTTCCCCCATAAATGGTTCGTGAAGAAACAATATGATCTCCCGCCTGGCATAACTGCAGTATAGCCGAAGTTATAGCTCCCATTCCCGAAGCAGCCACATTGGCTGTTTCAGTTCCTTCCATTGCAGCGAGTGCCTCACCTAAATAAAGATTGGAAGGGGAAGAATGCCTTGAATACAGATAGCACCCATCTGCATTTCCTTCAAACGTATCAAACATTGTCTTAGCTGAAAGAAAAGTGTAGGTAGAGGAATCAGAAATTGAAGGATTTACTCCTCCAAACTCTCCAAAATACTGAAGGTCCTGAATGTGATTGGCTGGTTTATATTTCATGATTAATAGATTTTACAGGTTACTTTGTTCCTTCAAAATACGGAATTTTATGAACAAAAGTCAAGCGATGGTTTAATATTTAGATTATTTATC
>CAXAZV010000135.1:0-8765 GCA_963973375.1 uncultured Antarcticibacterium sp. | reverse complement strand
TGGCTCCAATACATTTAAGCACAGCTACGGCGCGTAGTTTTCCTTTAATGTAAATATTAATGGCACTGGCAATTCCTACACAGCCCAGCAAAAGGGCAATAAAAGCTACAAGATTAAGGAACTTGCCAAAATTATCATATCTGCGGCCAAGTCTTTCGCTGGTAGATGTATGCGTATCAAGATCGGCTTCAAGGTTATCAAGCACGGGAGCAAGGTTATTATCGAGCTGTTCCATATTCATTTTGGGAGCCACAAAATAAAATTCATAGTTAACCCGGCTACCTGTTTGTACAAGACCGGTTTGTTCTATTAATTTATAAGGAATGAGCACAGGAGGCGCAACCGAACTAAATATTGCGGTGCTACCGGGAACAGATTTTAATGCGGCCAGAATTGGAAGGCTTATGTTTCCAATTTTTATGCTATCTCCCGGTTTAATACCTAATTGAAGCATTACAGTAGCATCTACCAAAGCCGCATTTTGGGTATGATAAAGATTTCCGGCGGCTTCGGGTACTGTCTCCAGCTCCCCGTAAAAAGGAAAACCTGGTTCAATGCCGCGCACCTGTACCAGTTTGGTAGCTTTGCTTTGGGAAAAAGCGGCCATAGAAACAAAACCTATCTCCCGGGCAGCTGCACCACCCAAAGAATCAATTATTGAAAGTACCTTTTCATTTGGATCTTTGTTGCTGTCTATTTTAAAATCGGCACCCATCAGGGATTTAGACTGCAGGGAAATATTGTTCTTTAAATTTTCGCCGAAGGATTGAATGGAAACCACCGCCGCAATACCCAGGACAATAGATGCCATAAATAGGGAGAGCTTCCTACCGCTGGCCTTCCCATCACGCCACGCCATTTTTAAGATCCACGCAGGCCCGGGTTTTGAATAATTGGTTTTTTTATTTTCCATTAGGTTGCTGGAGTTGGATTCTCAAGGATCCGGCCGCCTTTTAATCGTAGGATTCTTTGGGTTTTTTGTGCCAATTCCATGTCATGGGTTACAATAACCAGGGTAGTGCCTTGTTCCTTATTGAGGTCAAAAAGAAGTTCGATCACTTTTTCACCCGTTTCGGCATCCAGGTTTCCGGTAGGTTCATCGGCAAAAAGAATGGACGGGCGATTGGAAAAAGCCCTGGCCACTGCAACGCGTTGTTGTTCCCCGCCTGAGAGCTGGGAAGGGTAGTGGTCAAACCGGTCTCCAAGACCCACTTTTACAAGTAATTCCCTGCTTATTTGTAATGCATTCTTTGCACCCTGCAATTCCAGTGGTACTGCTACATTTTCTAGTGCAGCAAGGGTTGGAAGCAATTGAAAGTCCTGAAATACAAAACCAATATTTCTATTGCGCAAAACCGCGCGCTCATCTTCAGTTAGACTGCTTAGCTCTGTGCCGCACAATTCAATTTTTCCTTTATCTGGCCGGTCAAGCCCCGCGCACAGGCCAAGCAAGGTTGTTTTCCCGCTTCCCGAAGGACCTACTATGGCAAAGGTTTCCCTTTCTTCAATATCAAAACTTATATCATGCAGGACCGTAAGTTTCTTTGATCCGCTGGAATAGGTTTTCTCCAGGTGATGAACGTTTAATATCTTTGCCATCTTTGTTGTATAGTTTATCTTTCTTCAAAATAAAGAAATGTATTTGATTTAACCCCTGTGCTATGAGAAACTTGTTAAGATTTTATGTTTTGTTGGGCTTTTCATTATTTGTTTCCTGTGGGGAGAAAACCGGAAAGGATGAGGTGCCAGGTACGCAACCTATCCAGGAGACGGTTGATTCCAATGTGGGGCAAAGAGGCGTGATTCTTTTCTTTGGAACTAGCTTAACTGCAGGAATGGGATTGGAGAGTGAAGAAGCATTCCCGGCAGTTATACAGCAGAAAATTGATTCTTTGGATCTTGGATATGAAGTTATTAATGCAGGGCTTAGTGGGGAAACAAGCGCGGCGGGAAAAAACCGTATAGGTTGGGTTCTCAATCAAAAAGTCGATGTTTTTGTGCTGGAAATTGGAGCAAACGATGGCTTAAGGGGAGTTCCTATTGAAGAGACCCGAAAAAATTTACAGGCGATCATTGATACAGTACGATCTAAAGGTCCTGATACTGAAATCATTCTGGCCGGAATGCAGATACCCCCAAATATGGGCCAGGCTTATGCAACCGAATTTAAGGAATTGTTTCCCTCCCTCGCAAAAGACAATGACCTGTATCTAATTCCTTTTTTACTGGAAGATGTAGGGGGCAACCCTCAATTGAATCAGCCGGACGGGATACATCCCACTGCTGAAGGCCAAAAGATCCTTGCGAAAAATGTATGGGAAGTCCTCGAACCTGTAATTCGAAATTAAAAATTTTACTTAGGTTTTTTATCGAAACCTGTGCGGGTCATATCTCCCCAGCCTTTATTACCACTTATTTTTTCCCAATTTCCCTTTAGTGCAGCATAGACTGTAAAGGGGTGAAAAATGATAGGTTCCAAAAGGGCTACCACTGTTAGCTTTTTTAAATCACCTAAGGTTTCATATCGTTTGAAAGTTGCTTCTTCGGTATACAATGCCATCATTGAAAACATCACTGCAAAAAGATAAACCAGCAATAGGAAAAGTAAGAAAAATTTCCAGCTTATAATCCCCAATACTACAAGAATCACAGTTATTAAGATTCCGGTTACCTCAATTAAAGGAGCGTAATATTCCGCAAAAAGCCAATAGGGGTAACTTAAAAGTCCCAGGGTTTTATATTTGGGATTAAACATCATTTTCCTGTGGGTCCAAAGGGTCTCTATAGTGCCACGCATCCAACGGCTGCGTTGTTTTCCAAGGATCTTGTAACTCTCCGGTGCTTCTGTCCAGCATAAAGGGTCCGGAATATATTGTACCACATAAGACTCTTTGCAGTCTATCATATATCTTCTCATACGCACAATGAGTTCCATATCTTCACCCACGGTGTTTGTATCATAACCGCCGCTTTTTATGGCTATTTCTTTGTCGAACATTCCAAAAGCCCCGCTTATAATAAGAAGTCCATCGAGCTTACTCCAAGCCATCCTGCCCAGTATAAATGCCCGCATGTATTCTATAACCTGGATCCTTGCCAGAAAATTGTCTGGGGCCTTTACTTCGATCAATTTCCCCGATTTAATTACACAGGAATTGGCAATTCTTACCACACCACCCGTAGCGATAACCTTTTTATCAGACTGCTCTAAATAAGGTTTGGCAAGTTTTAGCAACACATCCTTATCCATTATGCAATCTACATCTATGCATACCACATATGGGTTTTTAGAAAGGTTCATTCCGGTATTAAGGGCATCGGCCTTGCCGCCGTTAAATTTGTCTACTACTATTAATTTGGAAAATGCAGGATTGGAAGAAACATAAATGCCCTTTACTTCCTTGGTTGGGATCTCTGGCACGTACTGCATTTTTGATATTACAAGTTCAAAAGCTTTTATTAGGACGGGAATAGAATCATCCTTACTGCCGTCATTCACCACGATCACATCAAAATTGTTGTAATTAATTGCCAGCAGGGAACGTACGTTCTCCTGGATGGTTTTGCCTTCGTTATATGCGGGGGCAATGAGCGAAACGCGTGGTGCACTTTCCAGGGACAAAAGGGCGTTGTAATTTACAAATCTGTTTTCTTTTAAATAGGCTGTTAATGAAACCCCGGAGATAATCGCTAAAATTATATAAGATAGCATTACAAAGACTGCAAAGAAGATGATGAGATAATTAAATATCTGGATAAAAATATCTATTGATAATGTCATATCCATTTTAATTTACTTGCTCCAGTTTCCTTAAGCCTACGCTTATTTCCTGTTTTAACTTTTGATTATTCGTATCCTGATAAAAGGAGAATAAAGCATTATAATGTGAAACCAATTTATAATGGGTTATAAGTCGAATTGTAAGCAACACAAGCGATTCATTTTTACTATTCAATAATTCGTGAAGATCCTGAGGGGCGGGAATTTTAAATTTTTTGACCATATACAGGATATTGCTTTGTATCCAGTCATTTAAATAAGTGGAAGATTTCCGGAACTTAAATAATTCCTGCAGACCCTGCAATTTGATCATTCCCAGCAAGGCTTCTGTTTGCACAAGGCAATTTTTATGGCCTTTTAAATATTGAATTTTTTGATAGGCCTTCACATAGTTCATCCCGGAGAGGTCCCTGATACCTTCTACCACAAATTTCCATTTTTTTGAATTTAACTTATCCATGGAGTATTGCGCCAGGCCTGATTCTGAATAAAATTGCTCCAGCCGGGTGCTGTAATTTCCGCTGTAATTGTTGTGAAGTGAAATAATAGACTTTATAGCCACCCTCTTATAAAGCGGATTATGTATGTGGGCATTAAAATCTTTGGATGTAAGGATGGTTTCAATATCCATATTTGAAAACAGAAAAGAGAATAGGATCTCATCAATATTCTCCTGAAATATTCTCTTTTGACTCCTCTCTTTTAATCTTTTGATTTTTTTGAAAAGAGTCATGCTAAAGAATAGCAAAGCAGTAAGAAAAACCAACATTATTACCAGCAAAAGCACCTGTTCTGTATAAAGCTCTTCCTCCATTGGATTTGCAACTGATAGGATCATTAAAATCTGGTGCTAAGATTTAACTGGGCATTAAACCGGTTCCTGAAATTGGCAGGGGTATATTCCTCCCTTTCATACATCAGGATAGGCTGAGCAAAAAAGTTATCAGATATCCTGAACTGCATATTTATACCTGCGCGATAGGAATTCATTCTTAGAAGATCATTGGATACAATGAAATAATAGGGTACCCCGCCATATTGAAGATCCAGTTGCACATAAGCCTCAGGCGAGTCAAATGACCTTCTTATTTTAACAGCATGGGATGCGAACCAATCGCTGTTTTCTGAAATTAAAAAGGGTCTGTAGCCTATCTGGTAATTTCCAAAACTTGCAGAAATACTTCCGGTGAACATTAGAATCTCAGCAGTAGAAAATTTTAAATACCGTGCCCCTGCAGAACTACTTAAATTTCTGAAAGTATAATAATATTCCCCACCCATTCGTAAGCCGGGAAAAACACTGTTTTTATCTGAGAGGCCAAGATTAAGATAGAGGTATGAGTTTTTTGAAAGTTTTGGATAAGCATCCAGTTCTCCCTGTATGGCAGAATTTCCAAACGTATGCCCATAATTAACTCTTAACGCATAGGGAATTGATATACCTTTTCTTGCATATTCTAAATGGGCGAGATGCCAGGGGGAGGTCCCGGGATTACTAAAGGAAGTGTTTAAATATCCAATTGTAATATGATTTTTTTGCCTTCTTAATAATTCAGTACGCAAATATGAAGCGCTATCGTAAAGTTCAGATTGTGTTGAAACCCGGGATAGGATCTCAATTGCCTCTGCAGGATTACCGGTTTTTTCCAGTGCAATGGCAAGATAGATCCTGTATTGGTCAACCTGAGCCGGAAACAACTCCAATGCTTTACGTGACAGGTTAAGAAGTTTCTCATAATCTTGAGACCCAAGATAAATTTGCAATTGCAGGTCAACCAGTTCCTGCCGCAATTTTTCATTAGCAAACAAAGGGGTGAGCACATTATTTGCATTCTCATATTCTTTTTTCCAAAAATAGAGGCGGGCCATATAAAGCTGGAAATCCTCATTTTCAGGATAAGCTTTAACTAGGATCTTAATTTGGTCTATTGCGGTTTCAAAATCATTCAGGCGCGCCAATTCCTGTACATTTTTAAAACTTGTTTCGGGATTGGTAATTTGTGCGGCAACCTGGAAACTGGTAATAAAAAGGATAAAAACCAAACATAACCGGGGGAGTAAAATTATTTTCAAACTTTGATCTTTAATTTTTCAATCCTTTTTAAAAGCACGTTTGGACTAAAGGGTTTGGAAATAAACTCATCGGCTCCCAGGTCAAATACCTCAATTTCTGTAGATTCTACCCCAGAGGAGGTGAGAACCATTATAGGTACGTGTGAGTCTGCTATTTGGCGGGTGGTATGTATTACTTGCTGCCCTCCGGCAAAGGGAAGGTTAAGGTCTGTGATTACCAGGTCCAGGTCCTGAACATTAGCCTTAATATAAGAGATTGCATCAAGGCCATTGTTAAAGGGAATAACATTATGTGAATTTGACTTTAAAAAAAATGTGAGTGATTTTAATAACATTTCATCATCCTCAACCAGTAGAATATTCATAAGTAGGTGGCTTAAATTTATTTAATTTTTCAAAACATTTAGGATCTTTTTAAGTTGTTCCTGTAACATGAGGAAAGTGTTCTTAATATTTTTTTCTAAGGGAGCATCTGCAGGAATAGTTTCCAGGGTATTTAAAAAAGACATGTCTGCTCCAATCATCCCAAAAGATGTTTTGAATTTATGAGCGTTGGTTTTTACCCGGTCATAGTTTTGGGAATTAATATCTAATTCCATTTCCAAAATCATGTTTTCAGCCTGGGTAATAAAGAGGGCAATCATTTCTTTTTCAAAATAGAGATCTCCGCCTGATATTTCTCGCAGAATTTGCATGTCAAGCAAAACCTTCTCCTCAGCATTTTCCATATGAGTGGCTAATATTGTCATTTTAGCCTGAGACAGCATTTGTTCAATTTTGTTTATCAATTCCTCTTTGGTAAAAGGTTTGGCAAGATAATCTGTCATTCCTTTCTGGAGGCATTTTTGCCGCTCACTAATTAAAAAGTTGGCGGTAAGGGCAAGGATGGGGGTTTCAATATTAAGATTTTTCCTTATAACAGAAGTAGTTTGGTAGCCGTCTAAAACCGGCATCTGTATATCCATCAAAATAAGATCGTAGGTTTGATTTTTTAGAAACTCTATACCTTTTTGGCCGTTTTCAGCAAGATCAACAATGCATCCGGACTCGTTAAGTATGGCTTTAGCCAGGCGTTGGTTAAGCTCATTATCTTCGCAAAGAAGGATCCTTGCTCCGGTTAATTTGTTTGCAATTTTGAATTCCCTGGTATTAACCTGGGTTACGCTCCCGCCAATTGCAAAAGGAATTGAAAATGTGAAACTAGTACCTTTACCGGGTTCGCTTTCAACATTAATAGTTCCCTTTTGTTTTTCAATAAGTTGTTTTGAAATATTAAGACCTAAACCGGTACCACCAAATTGCCTGGAGGTATTATCTTCAGCCTGGGAAAATCTTTCAAAAATTACATTCAGCTTGTCCTGCGCTATCCCAATTCCGGTATCTACAACTTTAAATTCTATAAGAGATTTTTTGGAAGTGATCTTTTGAGAAGAAATAAATAGTTCAACACTTCCTACAGATGTGAATTTAATGGCGTTTCCAAGAATGTTCAAAAGTATTTGGGTAAGTCTGTTCTTATCTCCACGCAAATTGGGGCTTAGATCTTCAGGGATATGAAAGCGAAATAAGATCTTTTTTTGATGTGCTTTTAAATGTAGAATGGAAAAGACGTTTTCAATTAACTGTTTTAGGGAAAATACTTCTGAATCCATTTGAATGATCCCGGCCTCGATCTTTGATAGGTCCAGAATATCATTAATAATAAACAAAAGATTATCTCCTGCTGTTTTTACAGATTTCAGGTAATTTTTTTTATTCGGATTGATCTCTTCTGCCAGTAGCAATTCGGTGAAACCCAAAATAGCATGAATGGGAGTTCTTAATTCATGGCTTACATTGGCAATGAAGTTATCTTTTTGAACATTAAGAGCCTCTGCAGTGTCCTTCGCTTTTTTGATAGCTTTTTCTTCGCGAAATTCCCTGGTTATATCCTGGCCAATTTTAATGACCTTGATAATTTTATTGTTACTATCAATAATTGGGTTGTAGGTGGCCTGTATCCAAACTTCAGATCCATCCTTATGTAACCTTTTCAACCTACCCTTTTTAAAAGTGCCTATTCCAAGTTCTTCCCAAAATACTTTATTTAGCTTTTTTGATTCCTCATCTAGGAGTATCCTGTGATGCTTTCCAATCAATTCCTCTTTTTGGTAACCCAGTGCTTCCAGGAAATATTGATTTATATTTAAGATTGTACCATCTGGAGAAAATTCAATAACGCCACTCGATCTTTTTATAGCTTTTAAAAGCCTTTTATATTCATTTTCCTTCTGAATTAGTTGCCTTTCGGTTTCCTTAATTTTGCTTCTTAAATAACTGTCAACTTCAATTCCCAGGGAGTTGTTTTTTTTCCTTGCATCCAGTAACATTAAAGCCTGTTCTGTTAATAAACTAAGAGCTTTTTTCTGGTTTTCTGAAAGTTGTTTGGGCTTTGTATCAACCACGCACACCGTCCCTATATTATACCCTGCAGCAGTCTTTATGGGAACTCCCGCATAGAACCTGATGCCATTTTCAGCCGTTACGTGTGGGTTGTCTTTTACTCTTTCATCCAGTCTCGCATCCTGAATTTCCAGGATCTCGTCCTGAAGAAGGGTATGGCGGCAAAATGTTTCCTGCAGTGGTGTTTCCCTGTTTTCAATACCTTTTTTAGCCTTATACCACTGCCGCTCTGCATCTATAAGGGAAATGATTGCAACGGGAGAATCACAAATTATGGAGATCAACTCCACTAATCCGTCAAAGTCCTGTTCATAGGGCGTATCCAGAATATTATAGGAAAGTAGCTCTTTTAAGCGTTTTACCTCTTCAAGTTGATTGTATTTCTCTAATAATTCCACTTAGATATGGAATAGAAATAACAGGTTTGAGTAATGGATATGAAATTGTGAAGGTGGGGATAAAGTTGACA
>CAXAZV010000134.1:0-8765 GCA_963973375.1 uncultured Antarcticibacterium sp. | reverse complement strand
TTCTTGTCCAAGGACAAAAATTTCGGATTTAAACAAACATTTCCCTATTGAAATTAATACTCAAGGAGTATATTTTTTGATTGGCTACGAACAAGATACAGTAAAACCAATGGTTTATATAGGAGAGGCGGAGAATGTATGGGATAGATTAAAAAATCACGACTTGAAAAAGGACTTTTGGAATGAAGTCATAGTTTTTACCAGCAAAGACGAAAATCTGACAAAATCACACATTAAATATTTGGAAAGCAGGTTAGTCGAAATAGCAAATCAAACGGATAGATATAGACTAAAAAATGGAAATAGTCCTAATTTAAATAAACTACCACTCCCTGACAGAGATGCGATGGAGGAATTTTTATCTAATATTAAATTGTTGACTGGAACATTAGGACATAAGTTTTTAGAAAATCCTATTTCTATTAAAAACATTCCAGAAAGAATTGACCTAATTGATAGTCCTAAAGATAGAAGCTTAAATGACAAAAAAGACGAGTTAGAACTCCATTTAAATGTGAGTGGAATTAAGGCAAATGCGATTCAAACCAATGAAGGTTTGGTCGTTTTGGAGAATTCAGAAGTTGCAGACAATCCCACGAAAAATTATGGATATGGAGCGTTAAGAGAATCTTTAATTGAAGAAAACATTATTGCAAAAAACACAATTGGTAAATTTTATTTTTCTAAAAAACATCTTTTTTCAAGTCCATCAGCTGCAGCAGCTGTAGTATTAGGCTATTCCGTAAACGGTAGAAATGTTTGGAAAAATGACAGCGGAAAATCAATAAAAGAAATAGAAAAAACTGAGATAGAATAACTGCGGGCAACACAGTGTATAAGCTATGGCTTGGACTTTGCTTATTTGGAATATCCTGCGTATTTCCCAAAGCCAGATTTTATCAGGTAAGGTCTGTGCCGAGACACGCCACAGCTCATATACCAACCGTTTTACTCACTAATAACTGATGGAAATAATAGAACTAAAAAATAGACCAGATATAGGCCAACATAAAAAGCTATTTGCTTCTTATAATCAATTCGCAAAACTTTTAATGGAATTGAGAAGAAAGGACTTAACCAATGAAACTGTAAACTCTATAAATGATGGTATTACCATGGTAAATTCAATTACAGGATCTGAAAAAGAGTTAAGAAAGCAAATAAATAACACTCAATGTAACATTATTAAGTTACTTGAAAAAGACCATAAGCTTGTTACGAAAAATCATTATCGCAATACCTGGTTGGCACTTGGAATGGCAGTATTCGGAATTCCCCTTGGTGTTGCTTTTGGTGCCGGCATCGGGAATATGGCCTTTTTAGGAATAGGATTACCTATTGGGATGGCTATAGGTATTGCAGTGGGTACAGCAATGGACAAAAAGGCATTTGAAGAAGGAAGACAAATTGATTTAGAAATAAAACGCTAAATACAAGAATGGCTGTAAGTACTTACAAGGTTAAGTGCCTACAAGTTCATCATATAATCTTTACTAATTCCACTTCTTTCCACAATAATCCTTCTATATCCATTAGTCTGTAAATTAACATATTTGGCCTCTTGGTAAAATCCAATTAAGGAGTATCTTTGCATCCAATTTAAAAATGCATTTTTGAGTAATACCCAAGTACATACTCCCACAGTTTCAATTTTTACAGATTTTAAGGAGATCACGAAAATGCGATTGGCAATAAGCGTGGTCTTTTCCTCGGTGGCGGGTTACTTTTTGGGTGCCGAGGTTGTAAATTTTGTCACCGTTCTTTTACTGGCAATTGGAGGCTACCTTATGGTGGGCGCATCCAATGCCTACAACCAGATCATTGAAAAAGACCTGGACGCTTTGATGGACCGTACCCGTAACCGGCCTATTCCTTCAGGCAGAATGAGCGTAAACACCGCTTTTATTATTGCCAGTACTTTTACTGTTCTTGGTTTATTCGTATTGTATATCATTAACCCCAAAACCGCGATGTTTGGGGCAATAAGCATTTTTCTTTATGTGAGTATTTATACGCCCTTAAAGACCAAAACCCCGCTTTCGGTTTTTGTTGGGGCTTTTCCCGGCGCTATTCCTTTTATGCTGGGCTGGGTGGCTGCCACCAATGATTTCAGCATAGAACCCGGTACGCTGTTCATGATTCAGTTCTTCTGGCAATTCCCGCATTTCTGGGCTATTGGCTGGTGGTTGTTTGACGATTATAAAAAAGGGGGATTCTTTATGCTTCCTACAGGGAAGCGCGATAAAGGAACCGCCATACAAATTATACTGTATTCCATCTGGACCATCCTGGTGTCGCTTATACCCGTGCTGGGCGTAACAGGTAAACTGTACCTTACCCCGGTTTCTGGCGTATTGATCCTGTTCCTTGGCCTTGGAATGTTGTATTATGCCTTTAACCTGTATAAGAAAAGGGATGCGTTTTCAGCAAAAAAATTAATGTTCGCGAGTGTGTCTTACATCACTTTGCTTCAAATAATATATGTATTAGATAAATTTATAAGAGAATGGATTTAACCGAAGGAACCAGGGAACAAAAAGTGGCCCGGGCCAAGAAAATGATGCTTTGGTTTGGCATTATAAGTATGGTCATGATGTTTGCAGGATTAACCAGTGCCTATGTGGTGAGCAAGAACCGGCCAGACTGGATCTCGGGTTTTGACCTGCCGCCTTCGCTTTACTGGAGCACGCTGGTTATTATTATAAGCAGTTTCACCTTTATTCTTGCAAAAAGAAGTGTTGAAAAGGAGAATAGGACGAACGCGACCCTGTTCCTGCTTGCAACCCTGGTGCTGGGAATTGTGTTTGTGGTGCTTCAGTTTAAAAGTTTTGCCGAGATCATAGCTGCCGGCTATTATTTTACCGGAAGTGAAAGTAACGTGACCACTTCATTTGTGTATGTGGTTGTGCTGGTGCATCTTGCCCACCTGCTGGCAGGCCTCATCGTGCTTCTGGTGGTAATTTATAACCATTTTAAACAACGCTACCATTCGGGTCAAATGCTTGGAATGGAGCTAGGTGCAACGTTCTGGCACTTTTTGGGTATTCTGTGGGTTTACCTGTTTTTATTTTTATATTTCTTTAGATAATAAATTTGTCTATTTTTGCTCATCACTTAAATTCAATTATTCCATATGGAAGCTACTGTTATTAGAACAGGCACCGAAGGTAAAACCTGGGGCGGTGGAAATGAACCATTAAGGGCAAGTTACGGTAAAATGATGATGTGGTTTTTCATCCTTTCTGATGCTCTTACATTTTCAGGATTCCTTGCCGCGTACGGTTTCTCTCGATTTAAATTTATCGACTCCTGGCCAATTGCCGATGAGGTCTTCAATCACTTTCCATTTATGCATGGGGTAGACGCTCCAATGTATTATGTAGCGTTAATGACCTTTATCCTTATCTTTTCATCTGTAACTATGGTATTGGCAGTAGATGCCGGCCACCAGATGAAAAAGTCCAAGGTGGTATTTTATATGGGCCTCACCATTATTGGAGGGGTAATCTTCCTTGGGTCACAGGCCTGGGAATGGAAGAATTTTATAAAAGGTGAATATGGTGCTGTTACTACTAATGGAGGAAATATCCTTCAGTTTGTAAATGAAGACGGAAAAAGAGTAGCCCTTGCTGATTTTGTTACTGAATCTGCTGCAACAAGAGTGCAGCACGAGAGATCAAACGGTCTTTGGTTTACTGAGGAAGCAGCGCTTCCCACGTATTCTATTGAAGATGTAAAGGCAAGTTTTCTTGCCAATGAGAATATTCTTATAAGAACTCAGTCTCTTGATGCCAATGGTGAAAAGACCATTCTTACAAGAGCAGAATCTGAACGTAAACTTGAAGCTGAAGGAGCTGGAGTTGTAGAAGGTGCTAACCTATCTCAAAATGAGTACGGGGTGCCTTTGTTTGCAGATTTCTTCTTCTTCATCACCGGTTTCCACGGATTTCACGTACTTACCGGGGTGCTTATCAACATCATCATCTTTTTCAACGTGCTACTGGGAACCTATGAGCGTCGCGGAAATTATGAAATGGTAGAAAAAGTAGGATTGTACTGGCACTTTGTAGATTTGGTTTGGGTATTTGTATTTACATTCTTTTACCTGGTTTAATTCTGAAATAATTGAAAATGGCACATAGTTCAACACATACACACGAATCAAACACCAGAAGGATCTGGTTGGTATTTGTGATCCTTTCTGTAGTTACCCTGGTAGAAGTTATTCTGGGGATCCTAAAACCCGATTTCCTTGTAGACTATACCTTTTTAAGCATGAAATTGCTTAACTGGATCTTTATAATCTTAACCCTTTACAAAGCATATTATATCGCCTGGGCGTTTATGCACCTTGAAGGGGAGTCCAAAGGCCTTAGAAGGGCCATTGTATGGACTTCGGTTTTCCTTATTTCTTACCTGCTTTTCATCCTTTTAATAGAAGGGGATTATATTTATGAAGTTTTCAAGAGCAACAAGGTAGCCTGGGATTTTTAAAAAATATATAAGTTAAATGTGATTGAAAAGACGGTTATTAAAAACCGTCTTTTTATTTTTGTACTCCCTTAAGAAAGGCGGTTTTATGAAGAAGTTTCTTGTTCTCGCAGTTTTATTTCTCTTACCTATAATCGCTTATTTGTTTTTTGCCTCCGGTATAAATAATTTCGCCAAGCTTCCCGTTTTAACCAAAGATGTTGGAGATATAGAACATCTTGATACCGCAGGTGATACCGCCGTAACTTTTAACAACAAGATCAATATTGTTGCTTTTTTTGGGACAGATCCACAGGCGCTCGCAGGAAATACCTTTAACCTGGACCGTAAGATCCTTTCCAAATTCTATGAGTTTAAGGATTTTCAATTCATCATTATTCTTCCCGAAGAGGCCCGGGCACAATCTCAAAAATATGTTGCTGAATTTGAAGGGGTCACCAATTCCGGTTACTGGAACTTTGCCTTTGGAACGCCTGAACAGGTACAGGAAGTTTTTGATTCATTTCAAACAGATATAAAACTGGATGCCAACCTGCAAACTCCCTATGTATTTATAATTGATAAGGACCGTAATTTAAGGGGTCGTAATGACGACGAAGATAAAGGCACCCTGTATGGTTATGATTCCCGTTCGGTTTCAGAACTTAACAATAAAATGAATGATGATGTAAAGGTGATCCTTGCCGAGTACCGCCTTGCACTTAAGAAAAATAACGAGCGTCTTAACAAGGAATAAGTATCCATGAAAAATAAATCATATATAGGGGTTTCACTTATAATTTTGATCTTCGGGATCATTTTTATTCCAAGAATTATTGATAAGGTTCGCAATAACGACATTGTAGAACAAGACAGGTTGAATGTAAAGGACAAGGAAAAAACCCGTGACGCGGGGAAGATGGTCTACATTGAACAATATGGCGAAAAGAAGCGGGTGCCTGAATTCAGTTTTGTGAATCAGCATGGGGATACGGTGACCAATCGCGATTACCTTGGAAAGGTGTACGTGATAGAGTTCTTTTTCACTACCTGCCCCTCCATTTGCCCTATTATGAACCGCAACCTGATTGATGTTCAAAATGAGTTCAAAGATGAACCTGACTTTGGGATTGCCTCTATTACTATAGATCCTGAATTTGACACTCCGGAAGTGTTGCGTGAATATGCCGAAAATTACGGGGTTACCAATCCTAACTGGAACTTTCTCACGGGAGACAAGGAGAAGATCTATGAGATGGCAAATGCAGGCTTTGGGATCTACGCGGGGAAAGAAGAAACTGCCCCGGGAGGCTTTGCACATTCGGGCTTATTTGCACTTATAGATAAAGAAGGTTATGTGCGTTCCAGAACAGATGCGCAGGGAAATCCTATTATCTATTACAGAGGTTACATAGAACAGAACAAATCTATCACAGAAGGGGAGGAGACGCCCCAAATAGATATTTTGATGGAAGATATAAATAACTTGCTTTAAATGGAATTACGTACCAAAGACAAGGTCGCTGTACCGCTTATTATAACTTTATCCATAGTTGTACCGGTGCTGGTGCTTATTTTGATGTACCTGCCGCAACGCTATAATATTTTTGGAGCCCAATCCGGCACCTTTCCTTTATTTCACGCTGTTATAAATGGTTCTACCGCTTTACTGCTGTTGGCCGGGTATTATTTCATGAGTATCAGGAATTTTAAACTGCATCGTAATTTTATGATCGCTGCTTTTGTGCTTTCGGCCATATTCCTGGTGAGTTATGTAATTTCCAAAATAAGCAATGATCCTGTACCCTTTGGAGGTGATGGAAGCCTTAGATATTTTTACTTTTTTATCCTTATTACCCATATTGTACTCTCTGCCATTATTGTTCCCCTGGTGTTGTTCACTATGTATCGCGGGCTTACGGGTCAATATGAAAAACATAAGAAAATTGCGAGGTGGACTTTTCCCATTTGGTTATATGTGGCAGTTACCGGGGTGCTGGTATATGTCCTGATGCTCCCTTACTATTAACAGGTTGTAATTGTAAATACCCTATTGGTTTTGTAAATTTGACCTCCTTTTTTAAGGATTTATAAAATGAAATTAAAGCTTAGTATATTTCTTTTCCTTCTTTTATTGCCAACCCTGGCTAAGGCACAATGTGCGATGTGCCGGGCGGTGCTTGAAAGTGAAGATTCCCAGGCGGCCGCGCAGGGAATTAATGACGGGATCGTGTATCTAATGGTCTTTCCATATCTTCTTATGGGTGGAATTGCTTTTTTTATCTACAGGGCTTTCCGCTCAAAAAAGAACCCTTCTTCTTAAATTTTAGTTAAAAATTAACTTTTTTATAACATTCCTTGTTGTAACAAATTCTGTTGCCCGGGGTCTTACCCACTAGCAGGTTCAATCACTTAATTCCTTGGATGCTTAAGAAAGTATTCATCATTAAAAGGCGGTTAAACCTTCCGGAGAATTGAAAATGGAGATAAAGTTTAGAATAAATTGAAAGGAAATTTCATTTGAATTGTAACATCTTTTCCTTTTCATAGACCTATCTCATACAACAACCATTATGAAAAAATTAATAGTACTCGTAATAGCTTTATTAGCTTTCATAAATATTCAGGCACAGCAAAAGTGGACCCTGCAGGAATGTGTGGCCTATGCTTTAGAAAATAATATTTCAGTAAAACAAAGTGAACTTGACCTACAGTTTGCAGAGATCGCTAAACGGGACGCGCTGGGAAATTTTATTCCATCCCTAAATATAAATTCCAACCTGTCTAATAGTAGTGGTTTAACCATTAACCCTACCACCAACCAGTTTGCGACTACGCGATTCACATCCTTTTCAGGAAGTGCTACCACAGCCCTTACCCTCTTTGACGGGTTAAGGAATATAAGGGAAATGCAGCGTGCAAAGCTATCTGAAATGTCCAGCCGTTATTCCCTGGAGAAAATGAAGGATGATATTGCCCTTTTTGTGGCCAACTCCTATTTACAGGTGCTTTTCAATAAACAATCGCTCCAGGTATTGCTTGCTCAAAATGAAGTTACCCGCGGCCAGTTGGACCGCACCAGGGAACTGGTAGACGCAGGTGTGCTTCCAAAAGGGGATTTCCTGGAAATTGAAGCTACCAATGCCGATGAACAACAGCGCATAGTGATTGCTGAAAACAATATAGAGATCTCCCTTATTAGCCTTGCCCAAACCCTGCTTATAAAGGATTACGCCACTTTTGACATTGTAGATAACGATTACGATGTGTATGGCGAAGAAATTTTACTGAAATCCCCGGCAGATATTATTAACCGAGCCAGGGAAGAGCGTTATGAGATACGTATAGCCGAAGAGAATAAGAAAATAGCTGAAAAAGACGTGCAATTGGCCAGGGGAGCCTATTATCCTACGCTTAATGCCTTTTTTAATTACAATACACGGTATTCAGATAATGACCCCTTCCGCAGGGATTTTACTACCCAGTTATATGAGAATGACGGGACCTCCTATGGTTTGCAGCTAAACATTCCTGTGTTAAACGGGTTTGCCACAAGGAACCAGGTAAAGAGAAACCAGATAAATGTACTGCGGGCAGAATATCAACTGGAGCAGGCAGAGCTGGATCTGGAATCCAATGTTTATCAAGCCTATGTAGAAGCAAGAGGAGCGTTGAAAGCTTATGAAGCTGCCCAGGCTGCTCAAAGAGCGCAGGAACTGGCTTTTGATTATGCTTCTCAAAGATTTGATGTTGGAATGACCAATGCCTTTGATTTTAGTCAGTCCAAACTTAGATACGAAAATTCCCAAACCGAAGTGGTGAGGACCAAATACGATTATATATTTAAATTAAAAGTGATCGAGCTGTATTTTGGAATACCGGTAACCGATCTTAAATTTTAGAAAATGAAGAAAAAGACACTTATCATTATTGGTGTAATTGCGGTACTTATTATAGTACTTCTGGTAGTAGGAAAAAAAGCCGGTTGGTATGGAACTTCTCCTAACCTTCGGGAGATCGAGGTAACAGAGATCGCTCCACTGGAAATTGTAGAAACAGTAGCAGCAACCGGAAAGATCCAGCCTGAAACTGAAGTGAAACTATCTTCAGAAGTTTCAGGAGAGATCATTGAACTTCCTATAGTGGAAGGTCAGCTGGTTGAAAAAGGAGATCTTTTGGTTCGTATAAATCCAGATCTTTACCAGTCCAGTTTACAACGCTCCAGGGCAGGACTTCAAAATGTACGTGCAGGGCACGCGCAGGCCGAAGCCAGTCTTAGGGAAGCAAAAGCCAAC
>CAXAZV010000133.1:0-8850 GCA_963973375.1 uncultured Antarcticibacterium sp. | reverse complement strand
TAAAATGAAAGGGGCCCCAAATGTTTATAGCCCAAATGTTTAAGCATCTGGAGCTGTTTTTCATTTTATAATGTGAAACCAAAAAGACGGGATCTTACTTATGAGCATACAAGATACAACTGAAAAAATTATTCTTCCCAAGGGTCACCCTATTGAGGTTTACCGGGAGGAAACTAACATGATCAATAGCCTACTGGAAGAACTGGAAGCCATAAATCCTCTGGAAGATAACCAGAAATATTACAATATTTTTAACCAGCTTCAAACCATAGAAAAAAGGTTTGAGCGAAAAGAAAATCAATTGTTTCCTTTCCTGGAAAAACGTGGGTGGAATGGTCCTTCTATGGGAATGTGGTCCTTTCATGACAATTTAAGGGATCAATTTCGATTGCTTCGGAAGAAAATTGAAGCGAGGGATTATGATCAGGTTCTAACAGATACGCCCTATTTAATTAACGGCATCCAACGCTTATTATATACAGAAGAAACAGTTTTATTTCCAAACGCACTGGAACTCCTTACTGAAAAAGACTGGATTGAAATGCGCAAAGGTGAAGAAGAAATAGGCTGGATGTTGCCGGTACCACCACAAAACTATCCCGAGCAGGAATATATTCACCCTGCAAACGATCATACCAAACGGGAACTTTCTTTTTCTATAGAGAATACCTCTCACTATGATGAAGGTTATATGACTGTAGAACAGGTAAATCTTTTGCTTAAAACCATGCCACTGGATATTACTTATGTAGACGAAAATGACAAGGTTATCTTTTATAACCGGGGTGAAGAACGGGTTTTCCCCCGTAGTGCAGGTATCATTGGCCGGGAAGTAAAATTTTGTCATCCACCAAAAAGCGTTGGAACGGTTTTAAAGATCCTGGAGGAATTCAGGAAAGGAACTCAAAACGAATCTTCCTTCTGGATCAATTTTAAAGGGCGGCTTATTTACATAAGGTATTTTGCTGTAAGGGATGCCCAAAAGAATTACAAGGGGGTTATAGAAATGTCACAGGATATTACAGATATTAAAAATATTGAAGGTGAAAAAAGATTGTTGGACTGGGTTTAATAAGCCGGCCACAGCGCTACGTAATCTTGATAAACCAGTTGCAATTTAAACATTTGAAAAAATCAAACATATGACTCAAAAAGAATCTCTGCATTCCTTTCACATTCCGGTAATGGGAACAGCATTTACCATAGACAGCCCAATAAGGGTTGCCCATTATGGAATCTCGTCTGTTATCTCAATTATTGATGATGAGTTAATTGAAAGAATGAATGCTTTTTACAGTAGTAAATTCAATCTTGCTTACCAGGAAATAAGTGGAAAAATACAAGACCACAGAGCTTTGAGAATTACCTCTTACCTCAACCTGGTTGATAAAATTGTAAAAGACAAATTTGAAGATTTCAAGAAGGAACTTCTGGAAAGCAGGACAACAATGGAAAATTATATTTCTATGTTGCCAAACAGGTCACAAATTAAATTGGGACTTCAAAACCTTTTGGAAAACGGCAATATTGCAAAAGAAAATATTCAAAAATATATCGAAGATCATATTCATCCCGGAAGTATCGATGTAAATATCATGTCTAAGATAGACAAGGATAATTTTGTAAAAAATGAGCAGCTTCCGGTAGAGTTCAACGATGCGCATGCGGCGCTTCGTGGATTTGCAAATTCTAATCTAAGTTCCTCTATTGTACTTTCCGCCGGAATGAACCCAAGGCTTTATAGTTATTTTGAAAGTTTCATGGATTTTTTCCCAGATGCTGCCGGAAACTTAAGAAAAAAGATCATTCTTAAAGTAAGCGATTTCAGGTCGGCATGGATTCAGGGGAATTATCTTGCGAAAAAAGGCATTTGGATCTCAGAATATCGCATTGAATCTGGACTTAATTGCGGGGGACATGCCTTTGCTACAGATGGATTTCTTTTAGGACCCATTCTTGAAGAATTCAAATCTAAAAAAGAGGAGCTTGTTAAAAGTGCTTATGAGTTAATGAGTAAAGCTTTGATACAAAAAGAAATGCCTGTACCGGCTGAACCTCTTGAGCTTAAGATCACAGTTCAGGGCGGGGTTGGTACCGCGGCAGAACATGATTTTCTACTTGATCATTTTCAGGTATCCTCGGTAGGCTGGGGATCTCCCTTTCTTCTGGTACCGGAAGCCACCAGTGTGGATATTGAAACCAGGCAGCTATTGTCAAAAGCTAAAGAAGAAGATCTTTATCTTAGTCATATCTCTCCTTTGGGAATTCCTTTTAACACCGTAAGAGGTACTACCAATGAAATTATAAAACAAAGCAGAATTTCAGAGAATAACGGTGGAAGTTCCTGCCCTAAAAAATTCCTGGCATTGAGCAAGGATTATGACAACCCAAAAGGGATTTGTTCAGCATCCAAAAAGTTTCAGGATATTAAACTTGAGGAACTTGAGATCGAAAAAGTTAATCTGGCAAAAAGAATTTATGAAAAAAGGAAAAGCCGCATAACCGAGAAATCCTGCCTTTGTGTGGGACTTGGAAATACCGCTTTCCTGGAAAATAATTTGCGTATTAAAGGTCAGGCACAGGGAGTTGCAATTTGCCCGGGACCCAACATGGCCTATTTCTCTAAAGTGGTTTCCCTTTCAAATATGGTAAAACATATTTATGGCAATACCAACGTAATTGAACATAAGGACAGGCCTAATATGTTTATAAAAGAGTTAAGGATCTACATTGATTATTTTCAGGATCAACTGCAGGAACTATGGGATGAACCCACTGTACCTCAAATAAAGAAAATGGAAAAGTTCAAGGCAAACTTGCTTGAAGGCATTTCATTTTACCATACTCTTTTTAATACACAAAGGGATTCCTTGTTAGGTGATGTAAATTCACTGGCCGGGGAGCTGGAGAACCTAAGGCACAAGATGATGGGATTAACCATTATGCCGGTGGGAGTGTAAATTTTAAATATAATAGTAGGTTTTAGAACCTTATTGAGCTACCACGAATTAATTGTTCATAATTCGTGGTAGCTCAAATATTTTAAGCCAATTTTCCATAAAGAGCGAGTTGTGGTAATAAAGAATAGCCCATTCACCATTTCTAATTACATATTCTATTAATTACTGAAGACGGGATTAAAAAGTAGCATTAGGATGACTTAAATATCCAGCCCGGAAATGCAAAATTATATTTAGACCGCCCACAGCTATTCCAAGTCGTAGCAAATTGTTGTATATTTAAATAGGTTAACGCTTCGAGTTTGGGAAAGAATGAACAGACTTGACTATAAAAAAATTTCAATTAAGAAAAGAATGCAGTCGATATTAATAGAAAATGAGGAATTTGTAAACAGGGATTTTAGCAGGGAAGAACTACCTCCGGGAGAATATGAATCCTGTAACTTTACAAGCTGCAATTTCTCTCAAAAAATTCTTGGTTCATTCACCTTTGTAGAATGCCAATTTGAGAATAGCGACTTTAGTTTAGCACAATTTAAGGGAACTACGCTTAGAGATGTCAAGTTTATCAATTGCAAATTGATGGGTTTGAGATTTGACGCCTGTGATCCCTTTTTACTGTCTTTTAGTTTTAGAGATTGCATTCTGGATTTTTCTTCCTTTTATAAACTTAAAATTAAAGGGACACAATTTTACAATTGCCGAATGCGGGAAACAGATTTTACTGAAACCAACCTGAGTAATTCTGTTTTTGATACCTGTGATCTTATTGGGGCAATGTTTAATAAAACCATTTTATTGAAGGCAGACTTTAGCACGGCCCACAATTTTAATATTGATCCTGAAGAGAATAGTATAACCGGCGCAAGATTTTCCCAGACAAATATTGCAGGTTTACTAGGCAAGTATAAAATTATAATAGAAAAATAAGAATTTCGGTAATTTTAATTTTACTGAAGATTATTTATGCTGTAAAAAATAATAGTTATTTCCCCACATAAGAGTCTTAAAGACTGACTGATATCATTTTTACCCCGTAGTTTGTGAATTAAATTTATACCGGATTAACTTGTTTTCTATGAGAACATCCATTCCCTTATACGCCAATTTAAGGTCTTTTTTTGAAGAGGCCGGGGAGCTTGCGCGGTTTGCAGGTAGGTTTTTTGTAGAATTATTTTCCAGGCCCTTCGAGTTTAGGGAATTGTTGAAGCAGTGTTACAATATGGGAAACCGTTCAATCCTGCTGGTTGGGGTTACCGGATTTATTCTCGGTTTGGTTTTCACATTACAATCCCGGCCTACCTTAATTGAATTTGGGGCGGTTGCCTGGATGCCATCTATGGTTAGTATAGCCATAGTGCGGGAAATAGGCCCTGTAATTATAGCACTTATTTGTGCAGGCCGTATAGGCTCAGGTATTGGTGCCGAGCTGGGGTCTATGCGGGTAACCGAACAAATTGACGCTATGGAGGTTTCCGGCACTAACCCTTTTAAATTCCTTGTAGTTACACGTATTTTAGCAGCTATACTTATGTTGCCCGTCCTTGTGGTATTTGGTGATGCGATTGCTTTATTTGGATCGGCATTGATTGAAAACATAAAAGGTGGTGTTTCTTTTCAGCTGTATTTTAATCAGGTATTCAATGCGCTTGAATACCAGGATCTTTTCCCCGCCACAATTAAAACATTCTTCTTTGGATTTGCGATTGGGCTGGTAGGATGTTATAAAGGTTACAACAGTAAAAAGGGTACGGCGGGGGTTGGAAAAGCCTCGAATGCCGCTGTAGTTTATACCTCAATGTTATTATTTGTCATAGATTTTATAGCAGTTTTTATTGCAGATATTTTTTACTAAAGCAATATGGGAGAAGTACAACATACACCCCGCAAAAAACCTGTACTGCAAATTACAAATTTGCATAAGGGATTTGGTGACCTGGAGGTATTGAGAGGTTTTAATCTTACGTTGTTTGAAGGAGAAAACCTGGTTATGATGGGAAAATCTGGCGCAGGGAAATCGGTAATGATAAAATGCCTTGTGGGCCTTATGGAACCGGACCAGGGAAACATTGAAATATTGGGAAATGATATTTCAACAATGGCAAGACATGAAATGGATGAGCTTCGTACTGAAATTGGTTTTTTATTCCAGGGGAGCGCACTATATGACTCCATGACTGTACGGGAAAATCTGGAATTTCCCCTGCGCAGGCATACAAAGAAATTTGATCTTAAAAACACAAATGCATTGGTACATGAAGCACTGGAAAATGTGGGATTGCCCAATACAATAGACCTTATGCCGGCTGAACTTTCCGGAGGAATGCAACGAAGAATAGCACTTGCAAGGGCTTTGATCCTGCAACCTAAAATAATTTTATATGATGAACCCACAACAGGACTTGATCCTATTACCTCAAAGGAGATCATTGAGTTGATGAAAACAATTCAAAAAAAATACAATACATCATCACTTATTATAACCCATGATGTTGATTGTGCCAGGGTGATTTCCAACAGGATGATCCTTTTACTGGATGGTATAAATTACGCCGAAGGAACTTTTGAAGAGTTGTCCACCTCTGAAGATCAAAAGATCAAGGCCTTTTTTAAATAATAGTATTATGGCAAAGAATACAAGCAGAAACGTGCTTTTAGGCATTTTCGTAATCACCGGGATGATAATTTTTGTCCTGGGAGTCTATTTTATTGGAGCAAGACAAAATCTCTTTGGAAATACAACCCGCATACATTCAGTTTTCAAAAATGTAAATGGCCTTCAACTGGGTAATAATGTTAGGTATGCAGGGGTAAACGTGGGAACCATAAAAGGAATAACCATTTTAAATGATACTTCTATTTTGGTAGATATGGTAATTGACGATAAGACTATTGTCCTTATAAGGAAAAACTCACAGGCCACTATAGGATCAGACGGGCTGGTGGGGAGTATGATAATTAATATAATTCCCGGCAATGATGGGGAAACCCAGTTTGTTAAAGCCGGAGATACCATACCCTCTATTAGCAAAATTGCCACCGCCGATATGTTGACAACGCTCAATATAACAAATGAAAATGCCGCGCTTCTCACAGCAGATCTTTTGAAGATCACCACCGCCATAAATAAAGGAGAAGGTGTTCTGGGTGCATTGATCAAAGATGACACTATGTACACAGATTTTAAACAAAGTATATCCAATCTTAATCAAACCAGCCGGGCAGCTCTTACCTCGGTTAATAGGTTAAACAGGATACTTGCAGAAGTTAATTATAAAGAAAGTGCTGCACACGTGTTATTAAGTGATACAGCGGCTGCGGGAAAGATCACCGCCATTATTACCCAATTAGAGAAATCATCGCAGGAAATACATTCAATAAGTGAAAATTTAAACGATTTTTCAGTTACTTTAAAAGATGGAGAAGGTGCATTGAATTTTGTAATGAAGGATACCACATTTGCCAACAATTTGGATAATACCCTGCAAAATGTAGAGGAAGCCAGTATAAAATTCAATGAGAATATGGAAGCCCTGAAACATAATTTTTTCTTCAGGGGTTATTTCAGAAAACTTGAAAGGCAACAGTTAAGGGAGGAAAAAGAAAATTAAAATATTGGGGATTAAAGCTCACTGAGGCTTCCTAAGCCCGCTTTCACCCAGCAACCTTTCCCTCTTTTGGTTTTTTTTGATCAATTTATATTTTATAATAGAATGTTTTTTTAAATGTTCTATCATTTCCTCTACAGAATCTGTGATCAAAAGGTTTTTCATATCACGGGGATCAATGGTCTTTTTTCTTGCCATTAGCTTCAAATGACCAATAAGCTCTTTATGATATTGGGTTCCAAACAATATTACCGGAAAGGTTTTGATCTTTTTGGTTTGAATCAACATGAGGGATTCAAAGAATTCGTCCATAGTTCCAAAACCGCCCGGCATTACCACAAATGCAAAGGAATATTTGATCAATAAAACCTTTCTCACAAAAAAATAGGGAATGGTGATTTGCCTATGTAGATAGGGGTTTGGAATTTGTTCCTGGGGCAATAGAATATTACAGCCTACAGAGTATCCCCCTGCTTCATATGCCCCCCTGTTCGCGGCTTCCATAATTCCGGGACCTCCACCGGTCATTACGGTAAACCCAAGATTTGCAAGAGCCTCGCCTACTTCCACACCCTTTTTGTAATATTTGCCGGATTCTTTATACCGGGCAGATCCAAAAACAGTAACACTAGGCCCCAGAAAGTGCATTTTCCTAAAACCCCGTATAAAATGCCAGGAGACCTTCAGAATAAATAAAAGATTTCGAAAACGCGATCGGGGACCTGAAAGGAATTTTTTCTCTTCGGTAAGCACCGGTAAAATTTTATTCTTATGTGCCATTTTTACCTCTTAATTTTAACGGATTATCCTCTCTCCTGTTCTTAATTTTTCTGAAGGATAAATTTTTAACGGCTTCCTTAATCTTAGCACAGCTTTATAAATTTCAAACCAAATAACACTTGTAAAACCGGCTATCATAACCATTAAGAGTTGGTTTGCATGCAGGGGTTCCAGTTTAAAAAATGAACCCAAACCGGGATGATATATCATAAGAAGCAGGATCACGAAACTCAGGCTTATTATTACCCAGATAAGCGGATTCTTATATTTAAAAGTAGTCCATATTGAAAAATAAAAGGACCGGTTAACCAACGTAAGGAAAATGTTGGCTACAATTAGGGTGCTGAAAACCATAGTCCTGGTAAGATCTTCACTATACATGTCTTGAACCGAATACTGGTATATTGCAAGACATACCGCAGTAATCACCAACCCCTGAAAAATACTTACAGATAGTTCCTTCCACCTTAAAAAAGTTTCATCCATCGCACGCGGAGGTTTAAGCATACTGTTCTTTTCCAGAGGCTCATTTTCATAAATAATTGAACATGTAGGCCCCATGATGAGTTCCAGGAAAATAACGTGAACCGGACTAAAGATTACGGGGTAGACCCAGCCAAGGATTACCGGTAATGCAACCGTTAAAATAATTGGGATGTGAATTGAAATTATATATTGGATCGCTTTTTTAAGGTTGTAATAGATCTTACGGCCCATGGCCACCCCATCTACCATTTTCCCGAAATCATCATCAGATAGAATTAAGGAGGAAGATTCCTTAGCGAGGTCAGAACCCCGCCTGCCCATCGCAATACCTATATGGGCAGCTTTTAAGGCGGGAGCATCATTCACTCCATCTCCTGTCATTCCCACTATCTCATGCTGCCGTTTAAGGCTATTAACTATTTTCACTTTAATTTCCGGGAAGATTCTTGAAAATATGCTGGCTTGAGAAACCCTCTTATCAAATTCTTCCTCAATTAGGTCCATTAACTCCTCCCCCGTTACGGCATCACCGCTCCCTTTAAAATTTACCTGTTCAGCAATTGTACGTGTAGTGGAAGGATTATCTCCGGTGATTAATTTTATCCTGATTCCTGCGTTGTATAAATGTTGCAGGGTTTCATTAATATTTTCCTTGGGAGGATCATAAAATCCAACCAATCCCAAAAATTCAAACTTAAAATCCTCCTGTTTTTCAGGGAAATCTTTACCATCAAAAGTAGCTTCTCCTACGCCCAGCACCCTAAACCCCTTCGAAGCCATTTTTGAAACCTCTTTCATCACCTTTTCCCTTTCAGCCTGGTTTAATCCGGAATGATTAATTACCGCTTCCGGTGCGCCTTTAACTGCGATTATACGTTGTCCCTCGGCATTCTCAAAAATATGGGTCATCATTGGGGGTTTCCCACCCAGGGGATATTCGTGTATCATGGAAAAATTTGGCCTTTCATCTTCTTTAGAAAAAGTTTTATAAGCCTTATGAATGGATCTTTCCATAG
>CAXAZV010000132.1:0-8877 GCA_963973375.1 uncultured Antarcticibacterium sp. | reverse complement strand
GGCATTCCGTTAACGGGCTTGGCTCTAAATCCAGGTTGATTGATACAGCCATCCTCTACCTTAACACACCATTTTTATGGGGCGGTAAAACCCCTTTTGGAATTGATTCCAGCGGACTCACACAAATGGTTTACAGGCTCAATGGTTATTCCCTGCAACGGGATTCGGCACAACAGGCCAAACAAGGGGAAGCCTTAAGTTTTATTGAGGAAAGTGAACCGGGTGACCTGGCTTTTTTTGATGATGCTGAAGGAAATATAATTCATGTAGGCCTTATAATGCCCGATAATTATATTATTCATGCCGATGGAAAAGTACGTATTGACAGAATAGACCATTCCGGTATCTTTAATATCGATCTTCGCAAGCACACTCATAAATTAAGAGTTATAAAAAAGATCATCTAGTGGGATTTTATAAAATAAAGAAAGGCTGCCAATGGCAGCCTTTCTGTTTATTAGTAAATATCAATTACTCGTTTAATGCATCTAATTTTGCCTGAATTGCTTCAGCTTTCGCATTGTCACCAAGTTGATAATAGATATTCATTGTAGTACGCATAGCTTCCTTGTTATTTGGATCTTTCTCCATAACAGTCTCTAGATACGGTAATGCTTCTTTGTATATCTCTTTACGTTGTGCTGCAAGCTCATCATATTTTTTTGTATCTGCCTTACTCATTCCCAAACTGTTCATTTCTTCCACAATTACAGCCTCTTTGGCAAGAACTGCGGCAGCAATATTTAAACGGGCATCATTAAGATCGGGGTCTATTGCCAATGCTTTCTTATAGTATTCAACAGCAGTTGCATTTTCTCCTATTTCATAAGAAGTAACACCAAGGTTATAATATAGGGTCGCATTATTAGGATCCTTTTTTACAATACCTTCCATTATCTCCTTATACTTATCTTTCTTACCCATTCTATAATACATATCTGCTTCAGATTGTAAAAGAGAAAGATCATCTGGGTTTGCAAGTTTTGCAGCATCCATTGCAGCAATAGCTTTTTCCTCATTTCCATTAGCGATGTGGATCAAGGCTATGTTCTTCATTATTTCACCTTTCTTTGGTGGAGTTTTTCTGTCTTCAGGCTTTATATATTGACCTGCCTTCACCATAAGGTCTCTTTGAGCCTTATTCATAATTTCTTCTTCCCCTGTCGCTTTATTTACAGCGATATAATCAATTTCGCTTCCATCATATCCCAGGTCTCTCAGTTGTTCATAATACTTAAGAGCTTTCTCATATTCCTTTGCATTGATCGCATTAGAAGCAGCATAGTATAAATAAATGGTATCCTGAGGGTTCATTTGGAAGCCGGCATATAATTTATCTCCAGCCGCACTATAATTTTCAGAATTTTGATCTTTAATAGCGCTTTGAACCAAGGCATTTGTAACCGCACTTAATCCATTAACAGCTTCATTATCTCCTAATTGCTGGGCTTGTTTGTAAGCTTCAGCAGCAGCCATAAGGTCCTGTACAGAGGTGTTTTCACCATTTCCAAGATAAGCGTGGCCTTTAACTAGGTAAAAATCTGCTTTTAACTTGTCATTGGCGCTGCCTAAACTGGCTTCTGCCTGCGTAAGTAGGGATTTTGCTTCAGCATAACTTCCCTTTTCTACTGCTTTTCCGGCATCCCGGATCTCTTTCTTTTGAGCTATAGCTACTACCGAAAAAAGTGATAATGCTATGGTAAATAACTTGATTTTCATTGATTTTGGTTTTAGGTTTATTTATTCTTCAGTATTGTCTGCAATTGTTGTGCCATCTCCTGTTTCATCACTGCTATCAGGTGTTATGGCATCCTCAAGGTCAACTGTGTCCTCTTCACTTTGCATTACTTTCGCAACAGCGGCAATAGAATCGTTCCCTTTAAGATTAATCAATCTCACTCCCTGTGTCGCTCTTCCCATAACCCTTAAATTATCTACACTCATCCTTATTGCAAGCCCGGACCTGTTAATAATCATTAGATCATCTCCATCATTTACATTTTTGATAGCTACAAGTTCTCCGGTCTTTTCAGTAATGGAAATTGTTTTAACACCTTTACCTCCCCGGTTTGTGATCCTGTAATCATCAAGTTTGGACCTCTTACCGTATCCGTTTGCAGAAACCACCAAAACATTGGCCTCCATATCATTCACCGCGATCATTCCAACCACTTCATCATTATCATCTGCCAGTGTAATTCCTCTTACTCCGGATGCATTACGACCCATTGGACGTGTTTTGCTTTCCTCGAACCTTATTGCTTTTCCGCTCTTCACAGCAAGCATCACCTGGCTGTCTCCATCTGTAAGTTTTGCTTCCAGCAATTCATCATCTTCACGAATAGTGATCGCGTTGATACCATTTATTCTTGGTCTGGAGTATTGCTCAAGAGAAGTTTTTTTAACCTGACCCTTTTTAGTGGCCATGATCACATAATGATTATTGATATACTCCTCATCTTTCAGATCCTGAGTACAAATAAATGCTTTCACTTTATCGTCCGGTTCTAAATTGATAAGGTTCTGGATAGCTCTACCTTTAGACGTCTTGCTTCCTTCCGGTATTTCATAAACCCTCATCCAGAAACATTTTCCTTTTTGCGTAAAGAATAACATATACTGGTGATTTGTTCCTGAAAATAAATGCTCGAGGAAATCTTCACTTCTGGTTGTAGAACCTTTCTGGCCTACTCCACCCCTGTTCTGGGTTTTATATTCATTAAGTGAAGTTCTTTTAATATAACCGGCATGCGAAATTGTTATAACCACCTGCTCATCAGGGATCATATCTTCTATGCTAAGGTCTCCCCCGGCATATTCAATTATAGACCTACGGGCATCTCCATATTTCTCTTTAATTTCGAGTAATTCGTCTTTAATTACCTGCATTCTTCTCTCTTTACGGGCAAGAATGTCTTTTAGGTCTTCAATAGTCTTAAGAAGTTCATCATATTCTGCACGCAACTTATCCTGCTCCAGGCCGGTAAGTTGTCTCAATCGCATTTCTACAATTGCCTTAGCCTGTAGTTCAGATAATTGAAAACGCTCAATTAATTTAGACCTCGCTTCATCGGCATTGTTAGAAGAGCGAATCAATGCGATCACTTCATCAATATTGTCTGAAGCGATGATCAAACCTTCAAGTATATGTGCTCTTTCTTCGGCTTTTCTTAATTCATAAGTTGTTCTTCTTACCACTACATCGTGCCGGTGCTCTACGAAATGGAAGATCATATCCTTAAGATTCAACATCTCCGGACGTCCTTTTACAAGGGCTATATTGTTTACACTAAAACTGGTTTGAAGCGCAGTATGTTTATAAAGAGTATTTAAAACGATATTGGGAATTGCATCTCTTTTAAGGATGTAAACAATCCTCATTCCGTTCCTGTCAGACTCATCACGGATCATGGAAATCCCGTCGATCTTTTTCTCATTTACAAGATCGGCAGTCTTCTTGATCATGTCTGCCTTATTTACCTGATAAGGAATTTCAGTAACTATTATACATTCCTTTCCGTTAACTTCTTCCAGACTTGATTTGGCCCTTACAACAATTCGGCCCCGGCCGGTTTTAAAGGCTTCTCTTACACCGTCATACCCATAAATAGTTCCACCGGTAGGGAAATCGGGTGCTTTTATGTGAGTTATTAACTCGTCAATATCAATGTCGTGATTATCAATATAAGCAACGGTACCATCTATTACTTCTGAAAGGTTGTGTGGAGGCATATTTGTAGCCATTCCCACCGCGATCCCACTGGCACCATTTACCAATAAATTAGGAACTCTGGTTGGAAGAACTGTAGGTTCTTCCAGGGTGTCATCAAAGTTTAATCTAAAATCAACCGTCTCCTTATCAATATCAGCCAGCATATCCTCTGCGATCTTTCGCATTCTTGCCTCAGTGTATCGCATCGCAGCCGGGCTATCTCCATCTACAGATCCAAAGTTACCCTGCCCGTCAACCAGCATATATCTTAAACTCCATTCCTGTGCCATCCTCACCATGGTGTCATAAACAGAAGTATCACCGTGAGGGTGATATTTACCTAAAACTTCCCCGACTATTCTGGCAGATTTCTTATGTGCAGTGTTTGATCGTATTCCCAATTCATGCATCCCGAATAAAACCCTTCTGTGAACGGGTTTTAGCCCGTCGCGTACATCAGGAAGGGCACGTGACACAATGACCGACATCGAATAATCGATGTAAGCCGATTTCATTTCATCTTCAATGTTGATAGGAATTAATCTTTCTCCTTCAGCCATATTTACTAGTTTAATTTAGTTCAAAAATCTAACGTGCCAATTTACGGTTTTTACCAATGTTTTATGGGGTATATCCCCATGTTTTGACAAATTTTATTAACAAATATTTAGGCAGTCTTGGTTAATAAGTTAGTTACCTTCAATTTTGTATATTGGAAGTAATTTTGTCAATTAGCTTGCGACATATTGTTAGGTACAATTTTTGAACCTTGTGCATTATACAATTTAAAGAGAAAGGAAAATAAGATGGATGATAATTTTTCACCCAAAGTCAAAGATGTCATAGCTTATAGCAAAGAGGAAGCGCTAAGGCTGGGCCACGACTTTATTGGAACTGAACATTTAATGCTGGGCCTTCTTCGTGATGGAGACGGTAAAGCCATAAATATATTGAACGCCCTTGATATAGACCTTAGTCATTTAAGGCGAAAAGTAGAAATTCTAAGCCCCGCCAACCCCGCCCCAACAGGAATCTCAAATGAGAAGAAAAACCTTCACCTTACAAGGCAGGCAGAACGTGCTTTAAAAACAACTTTTTTGGAGGCAAAACTTTTTCAAAGTTCTTCCATTAATACAGCGCATTTATTGCTCTGTATATTAAGAAACGAGAATGATCCAACCACCAAACTTCTGAATAAACTTAAAATAGATTATGACGGAGTTAAAGATCAATTTAAATATATGATTACTAACGAAGATGACTTCCTTGAGGCTCCCCGTGCTGAATCCTTTTCAGATGAGGACAATACAGATGATGTAACCAAGGATAATCCCTTTACAAGTTCAGGAGGAAAATCTACCAAAAAATCCAAAACCCCGGTATTGGACAATTTTGGGAGGGATCTTACCGCAATGGCCGAAATTGATAAACTTGATCCTGTAGTGGGAAGAGAGAAGGAAATTGAAAGGGTAAGCCAGATTTTAAGCAGGCGTAAAAAGAACAATCCATTACTTATTGGAGAACCCGGTGTGGGTAAATCTGCAATTGCAGAAGGTCTTGCTTTGCGTATTGTGAAGCGAAAAGTATCACGTATCCTGTTTGACAAGAGGGTTGTAACCTTAGATCTTGCCAGCTTAGTAGCAGGCACAAAATACCGTGGCCAGTTTGAGGAAAGAATGAAAGCGGTAATGAACGAGCTAGAAAAGAATGATGATATTATTCTTTTCATTGATGAGATCCATACTATCGTAGGTGCTGGTGGCGCAACAGGAAGCCTTGATGCCAGTAACATGTTTAAACCTGCCCTGGCACGGGGAGAGATCCAGTGTATAGGTGCCACTACCTTAGATGAGTACAGGCAATACATTGAAAAGGACGGAGCTTTGGAAAGAAGGTTTCAAAAGGTGATTGTTGAACCTACCACAGTAGATGAGACTCTGGAGATATTAAATAACATTAAAGATAAATACGAAGAGCATCACAATGTTTCTTATACTGCGGAAGCTATTGACGCCTGTGTGAAGCTTACTAACAGGTATATGACAGACCGTTTTCTTCCGGACAAAGCTATAGATGCTCTGGATGAAGCCGGAGCCCGTGTGCATATCACCAATATAGAAGTGCCCAAACAAATCCTTGAACTTGAACGTAAACTGGAGGAAGTGCGTGAGAGCAAGAATGCAGTTGTTAAAAAACAAAAGTATGAAGAGGCCGCCAAATTGCGGGATGACGAAAAGAATTTTGAAAAGCAACTTGCAATAGCCCAGGAAAAATGGGAAGAGGAATCCAAAAAGCATAAGGAAATAGTTACTGAAGATCACGTCGCAGATGTGGTTTCCATGATGACCGGTGTCCCTGTTAACAGAATTGCCCAGACAGAGATCAATAAACTTGCTGAATTGCCTAAACGTATTAAAGGTAAGGTGATTGGCCAGGATGAAGCTGTAAACAAGGTTGTGAAAGCCATACAACGTAACCGCGCGGGACTTAAAGATCCAAACAAGCCAATTGGATCCTTTATTTTCCTTGGTCAAACGGGAGTGGGTAAAACCCAGCTTGCAAAGATCCTTGCAAAGGAACTGTTTGATAATGAGGATACGCTCATAAGAATTGATATGAGCGAATACATGGAGAAATTTGCTGTATCAAGATTGATAGGTGCACCTCCGGGATATGTAGGTTATGAAGAGGGAGGCCAGTTAACAGAAAAAGTAAGAAGAAAACCTTACGCTGTGCTGTTGCTCGATGAGGTTGAAAAAGCCCACCCGGATGTATTTAATATGCTGCTTCAGGTATTGGATGATGGTTATCTAACAGATAGTTTAGGCCGTAAGATCGATTTCAGGAATACCATTATAATAATGACTTCCAATATTGGATCAAGAAAGCTTAAAGATTTTGGCCAGGGAGTTGGTTTTGGAACCGCAGCAAAGCGTTCCCAAATTGATGAAAACACCAGGAGTGTAATAGAAAGCGCTCTTAAAAAGGCCTTTGCGCCGGAATTTTTAAACAGGATAGATGATGTTGTGATCTTTAATTCACTAGAACGTGAAGACATTCACAAAATCATTGAAATAGAGTTGGCCAAACTTTATGAGCGCATAGGTTTAATAGGCTACACCCTTACATTGAGCGATAAGGCCAAGGATTATATCGCTGAAAAAGGTTTTGATAAAGATTATGGTGCAAGACCTCTTAACAGGGCTATCCAAAAATACATTGAGGATGCACTGGCCGAGGAGATCATTACAGCAAACCTTACTGAAGGAGATAAGATCTTTATGGATCTTGATGAAGGAAAAGATGCTTTGACCATTAAAATTGACAAGGCAGTAAAAAAAGAAAAAGAATCTTAATTTAACTCTTTTTTGTTCTAAACAACTTCCCCGATCTTAAGATTTGGGAAGTTGTTTCATTTAAAAAAGACTGATTATTTTTATAAGATGTGTCAAAGTAATTTTATAAATCACAGTGTAAAATACCGTAGCTTTGCCCCACATAATTTCCCTACAAATTTATGATAGAACAGATTCTAAAACTTGACTTTGGAAAAGTCTGGTTTAAAGATAATATACTAATTGCCGAACTCGACGAAGGTATTTTGCTGGATGTAGAGAGTAACCGAAAATTGCTGGAAATTGGAAAAAAGAATTTTGGAGACGATCCCTATGGATACATTTCTTACCGTGTAAATTCATATGCAGTGAATCCTATGGTCTACCTGGATTCGGCAAGTATCTCAAATCTTAAGGCAATTGCCGTGGTTTCCACAAATGACATGTGTCGTAATAATGCAGTTTTGGAACGCCAGTTTTATAAAGACAGTAATTCCTTTGAAGTTTTCGCAACTCTTGATGAGGCTGTTTCCTGGGTTCAATCGCAGCTCAGGTATTAATCGAAAAGCAATTCTTCTTCAATGCTAAAGGAGTTTATAAATTCTTTTGCTTTGTGAATATGAACTGCCATTACCTGATCTTCTTTTACAATAGGAACTACAGCGCGAAAAGCATCCAGCATCTGGTTAAGAAAAGGCGAGGTTTTAGACGGTTCCCTGAAATGAAGCGCCTGGGAAGCGTTGAATAATTCAATTGCCAGAATGGTGGAGATGTTATCAATAACCTTCTGCACTTTGGTAGCACTGTTGGCTCCCATACTCACATGATCTTCCTGCCCGTTTGAGGATACAATAGAATCTGTACTCGAAGGATTGGCATACAGTTTATTCTGACTTACAATACTGGCCGCGGTATATTGCGGGATCATAAAGCCGCTGTTAAGACCCGGATTCTCTACTAGAAACATGGGCAACCCTCTAAGCCCTGATACCAGCTGGTAAATGCGTCTTTCAGAAATGTTACCAAGTTCAGCCATTGCTATTGCCATATAATCCAACGCCAGGGCAAGGGTTTGCCCGTGGAAATTACCTCCCGAGATAATTTTATCTTCTGCTACAAAAATGTTTGGATTATCGGTTACCGAATTGATCTCGGTTTTAAATGTTCTTCTTACGAAAGATAAGGTGTCTTTTGTAGCACCATGCACCTGTGGAATACACCTGAAAGAATAAGGATCCTGAACAATATCTTTCTCTTCTGCCGCAATTTCACTATCCTGAAGAAATCCCCGTAACCTTTCGGCGGTTTTCACCTGTCCACGATGTGGCCTTACCATTTGCACCAGTTCATCAAAAGGAGACATATTACAGTTAAAAGCATCAATTGATATCGCACTTATAACATCTGCCAGATAACTTAGCTTATAAGATTCAAGCAGTGCATGAATTCCATGAGCGCTCATAAACTGTGTCCCGTTTAACAAAGCCAAACCTTCCTTGGACTGTAATTTGACCGGCTCCCATTCAAACACTTGAAGCACCTCCCCTGCGGGCAATCTTTCATCTTTAAAATAGACCTCCCCTTTTCCAATTAATGGTAAAGACAAGTGTGCCAATGGTGCCAAATCTCCTGATGCTCCCAGAGAGCCCTGTTCATATATTACCGGCAGGATGTCTTCATTATAAAAATCTATAAGGCGTTGCACCGTTTGAAGAGAAACACCGGAGTGGCCATAACTTAATGACTGAATTTTCAATAACAGCATCAACCTTATTATAGGTTTTGCAATGAGGCTTCCCGTCCCGCAGGCATGTGACATTACCAGGTTTT
>CAXAZV010000131.1:0-8982 GCA_963973375.1 uncultured Antarcticibacterium sp. | reverse complement strand
GGGATACTGGGGGGCCAGGCAGAAGTGCCTAACGTAGCAGGATCCTGGAAAGATCTTACAGATAATGTGAACCAGATGGCGAGTAACCTTACCTCACAGGTACGGGATATCGCCGGTGTATCTACCGCACTTGCGCGTGGTGATTTCTCCAGAAAGATTGATGTGGAAGTGAAAGGGGAAGTTCAGGAACTTAAGAATAACATCAATGCGATGGTAGACAGTTTCACGACCATTGTAAAAGCTGCAAACACTATTGCTGAAGGAAACTTTGCCATTGAGATGCCGCTTCGTAGTGAGGCAGATCAACTGGGTATCGCCCTGAACACGATGACAGAGAACCTGAAGCGAATATCTGAAGAGAATGAGAATGAAGCCTGGATCAAGACAGGACAGGCGGGACTTAACGATAGAATGCGTGGGGAACAGGATTTGGTAACCTTGTCCAAAAACATCATATCTTATCTTACCAAATATCTGGGTGGCCAGGTTGGGGTAATTTATCTTGCTGAAAAAAATAATGATAAGAAATGGTTGAGAATGACCGGTTCCTATGCATTTACCAGGAGAAAATCCCTTAAAACAACCTTTGAATTTGGTGAAGGCCTTGTAGGCCAGGCTGCCCTTGAAAAAGAAGTCATCGTGCTATCCGGCATTCCTACAGATTATATAAGTGTATCCTCCGGCCTGGGCGAACAAAAACCACAAAACATTTTGGTCCAGCCATTTATTATAGATGGGGAAGTTAAGGGTGTTATCGAAATTGGATCTTTCAGGCCGTTTAATGATAATCAGCTGGAATTGGTACGTTCCGTAGTAGAAAACATTGCAATTACCACCAATTCTTCCCTGGATAGGGAAAAAATGAAAGACCTGCTGGAGGAGTCTCAGCGACAGTCTGAAGAGTTGTTGAAACAACAAGAGAAGCTTAAGATCCAGAGTAAGGAATTGCAAATGGCCAATGAAGATTTGGAGTCCAAGACAAAGGATCTTGAGATGCAGAAGGAAGATCTGCAATTCAGCAGGGTTGAGGTAGAACGTAAGGCGAAAGAACTGGAACTTGCGAGTAAGTACAAATCTGAATTCCTGGCCAATATGTCCCATGAACTCAGGACTCCATTGAACAGTCTTCTTATCCTTTCTAAAGATCTTAGTGATAACCGAAAAGGAAACCTTTTAAAAGAACAGCAAAAATCGGCCAGTATCATTTATGAAGGTGGATTGAGCCTTCTGAATCTTATTAATGATATTCTGGATCTTTCCAAAGTTGAAGCCGGTAAACTACAAATACATCCCGAGGAAGTGATTATTGATAATTTGGTAAATAACCTTCAAAATCAATTTGAACCCCTTGCAAAATCTAAAAAGCTGAAGTTTACCATACAGAGTAAATCTAATGCGCCAGACAGGATAATTACAGACGGGCAGCGTTTGGAACAGATCATCAAGAACCTGCTTTCAAATGCTATTAAATTTACGCAGGAAGGCTCTGTGAGTGTTTCTATAGGGAAACCAGATCCCAGAGTTAATTTCAGGGAAATAACCCTGTCAAAATCTGAGGTGCTTGAAATAGCGGTAAAAGATACCGGAATTGGAATTCCTGAATCCAAGCGAATGATGATCTTTGAGGCATTTCAGCAGGCAGAAGGAGGTACCAGCCGCCAATATGGAGGTACAGGGCTTGGTTTAACAATTTCCAGGGAACTTTCAAGATTATTGGGAGGTGAGATCCATATAGAAAGTACAGAGGATAAAGGAAGCATCTTTACGGTATTTATTCCTACAGATCTTACCAGTGCTCCCATAAAAGAATTGGATGAAGCAATTTCATCTTACAGTGAACCAAAATATCCCCAATCCAGAAGCAATGGTACTTTAGAACTGGCAGACAGTGTAGGCGCCGATCTAATGGAAGCTTATATTCCGGATGACAGGGAAAATCTAAAAGTATCTGAATACTCGCTTTTGGTTATTGATGAAGACAAATCCTTTGCTCAAACATTAAAGAGGATAGTCCAAACATATGGCTATAAACTTCTTTTTGCAAGGGATGGGAAAGAAGGGATGAAACTGGCTGCGCAATACCAGCCCAATGGTATCCTGCTCAATGAGCAATTAAAGGATATGAAAGGCCTTATTGTACTGGATCATTTAAAATTTAATTTAAAGACCAGGCACATTCCGGTGTATTTGATGGGTACAAAAGATCAAAACAGGGAGGCACTTAATAAAGGAGCGGTGGGTTTTAGCCTGAAACCTGTTTCGGCCAGGGATCTTGAGGATGCTATACTTAAAATGGAGGAGCTACATAATTTACATCCCAAGGAGATCCTTATTATTGAAGATGATGAGGCCACCATGAAGGGAGTTAAAAAAATGTTGCAGAATAAGGAGGTGAATATAACTACTGCTATGACCGGGAAAGATGCTTTAAAGAAGCTTAAATCCCAATATTACAATTGCATAATTCTTGACCTTGATCTACCGGACATTACAGGCTTTGATATTCTTAAAAAGCTAAAATCCGGGCAAGATGAGGTAAAAATGCCGGTAGTTGTTTATACAGGGAAAGAACTTACTAAAACTGAGATTAAGAGCCTTTATAAGTTTACAGATAGTATTGTCATTAAAGGAGCTTCCACGCCGGAGGTCCTACTGGATGAGGTTTCATTATTTATACATAGTGATGAAAGCAAGCTCTCTTCCAAACAAAAAAAGATAATGACAGATCTTCATCATCCCAAACACGTGCTAAAAGGCAAAAAAGTACTGCTTGTAGATGATGACGGGCGTAATTCCTACGCGCTTTCCAAAGCCCTGGATGAGGCGGGTATGAAGGTCGTAGTTGCTGAAAACGGTAAAATTGCGATCGAGAAATTAGAAAAGGAAAAAGATATAGACATAGTGTTGATGGATGTAATGATGCCGGTTATGGACGGCTATGAGGCCACTATGAAGATAAGGGAAAATGCCGCATACAAAAATTTACCTATTATTTCCCTTACCGCCAAGGCAATGCCGGAAGATAAGGCCAAAAGCCTTGAAGCAGGTGCCAATGATTACCTTACCAAGCCTGTGAATATTGACAAATTATTAAATATCGTGAGGTTATGGTTGTATCAATAAAATAAAAACATTTTATTGAAATTTGCAGGTTGCGGGCGTAGGTGTTTCCTTTTGTTGTGAAGGTTAACTCCGGCGCCCGCAGCTTTTTTCAAGACTTGCGCAAGAAGAATTATGGTGTTGTGGTCCGGTCTTTGAATGGTTTGCACTGTGAGCCTGTATTTTTGAGTAAAAAAGATTTAAGATTACTGTTATAGGAAACAGCAACCTCAAAAAAAATCACACCAAAGAAATAGCCGGCCTTATCCCGGAATAAATTAAATTCCACCTTAAACCCCTGAAAGATGACCAACCGTAGTCTAAAGAATATTGGAAAATTAATTTTTCTTGTGCTGGTTTTATGCCTTGTGGGTTATATAACATATTTTAAACCTAAGGCTTCCGAAACTCCCACCCAATTGGAAAAAGGGGAAATAACATTCAGTTCTATTCAAACCAATTTTACTTTGCAGGACAGCATTGTGCAATATGGTTTGGAATTATTAGGAACTCCATACGTCACGGCGGGGAATGGGGAAGAGGGGGTTGATTGTTCGGGTTATGTATATTTTGTGTATCAACATTTCGATATAGATGTACCCCGCAGTTCAGCTGCTTTTGAAAATTTTGGAAGTGAAATTCCTATTGAGAAAGTTGAAAAGGGAGACCTTTTATTGTTCTTAAGCCCAACCAGGAATACTATTGGTCATATTGGGATAGTCACAGTTGCCAATGGAATGGACAGTGATTTTATCCATGCTACTTCAGGACGGCAAATGAAAGTGGTTATTACCAGTCTTTCCAACCAGGGCTACACCCGTCGTTTTGTAAAGGCCATACGGGTTATATAAGTCAGGATTACTTTCAGCTTTTATTCCAGATCAATTCAAAAGTATTATCATTCCTTAGCCCGCTCCTTTAAATACTCATAATCTGTTAGATCCAGGATCATAGGGGTAATGCTTGTTTTACCCTGTTTTACCGCCCAACGATCAGATCCTTCATCTTCAGGTTCAATGGGGAAAACGGTGAACCAATAATGTTGCCTTCCCATGGGGTCTTTATTGGCTACTACCTTTCCGTCATAATGCCTTACAGACTGGGTGGTCCATACCACTTCGCCATTGGGATATCTTGGAAAATTAATATTCAGTAATTTCCGGTCGTCCTCATGTATTACCTCCTTCAAAGCCTCCATTACAAAAGGTTCCAGGGCATCAAAATCTGTTTCCCCTTCTCCCACAGAGACACTAAGGGCAATACCCCGCACCTCAAAAAGCACCGCCTGCCTTGCGGCAGAGAGGGTCCCCGAATGCCAGGCTGAATTACCCAAATTTGAACCTATATTGATCCCTGATAATACCAGGTCTATATCTTCATAAAGATGTGTTCCCAGCGCAACACAGTCGGCCGGGGTACCATTTACCCTGTAGGCCTTTATATTTTCAAAATGAATAGGGGATTTCTTATAAGTGATTGGTTTACCTGATGTTATGGCCTGGCCCATGGAAGATTGTTCTACATCTGGCGCCATTACTATTACCTCTCCAAAAGCCGAAGCCACGCGGGCAAGACAGGATAGTCCCGGGCTATATATTCCATCATCATTGGTTACAAGTATTTTCATCCTTCTATTTTTAGATTCAACAATTTCGTTGTACATATGAATTTAATAAAATCCCGGCGTTTAAATTTTCATTCGTTTTTAAATTGTGCATATTTTATACATACTTTAATATAAAGTCTTCGGTTTACTGAATAAATCATAACATATAGTTAATCCAAATCTTCGCGTCCCCCGCTATGTTTATATTTGGATTAAAGCAAGCAGCGGGACATGAAGAATATATTGATCTTACACAATCCTACGGCAGGTGACGCCGAACATTCCAAAAAGCATCTTATAGATCTTTTTAAAGGCACAGGGATGAGCCCTACCTATGTTTCTACAGATGATGATGGTTGGGAAAAAAGTCTTGAAGATACCCCAGATGCAATATATCTGGCGGGAGGCGATGGAACTGTACATTCTGTAGGTGTTGCGCTTCTTAAACAGGAAAAACCGGAGAACCGGCCGCCAATACACCTCTTGCCTCTGGGAACGGCAAATAATATTGCTACCACGCTTTCAATTAATGAAAAAGATGCCTTTAAGGCAATTGATCCTAAATCAACAAAAAGAAAATTTGACTGTGGGAAACAGAAGGGAATAACAGGCGATGAGATCTTCCTGGAAGGAGTAGGTATGGGAATTTTTCCAGAGTTGATAGCCAAAATGAAGGAAAAGGAGGATGTTCCCGGCGAAACCCCAGAGGAAAAACTGGACCGTACGCTAAAGGTACTTTTAAAAACAGTGAAGAAATATAAGGCTCAAAACGCCAAAATCGAGCTTAATGGAATGACTATTAAAGGATCATTTTTAATGATCGAGGTAATGAACACCCGTTACATTGGGCCAAATCTCCAGGTGGCTCCCAAAGCTGCTATAGGAGATGGGTATCTGGACCTGGTATTGATCCCTGAAAATAAAAGAGAGGAATTGGAGGCCTATGTTCAATCTCTTAAAGATGGAGAAACAGCTTATGATCTTAGAAAACTGGCCTATACCTCACGGGTAAAAAAAGTAAAGATCAAATGGAAAGGTTCCAGGGTACATGTGGATGATGTGCTGGATGACGATTATAAAGGAAAAAAAATTAAAATTAAGGTTCTTCCCGGGGCTATGACTTTTTTAAAATAAATTCTTGGGAATATGATACAAGTCATATGAAGGAAAAGAGGCAGTTTGTTGCTTTACATAAGTTTTCAAACATTCCATAATCCTTTCACATGAAAAATTCCCTTTTTGGATTTCTTATTCTCTTCCTTATTTCACCCTTCTTACACAGCCAGGAATTTGAAGCCTCCCTGCAACTCCGGCCAAGGCTGGAATATAGAAACGGTTTTAAAACTTTACTGGACAGGCAACAGGAGGCAATAACATTTGTGTCGCAACGCTCCAGGATCCAGTTAGGATTTAATAATGAAGCCTTAAGCCTTCGGTTTTCACTACAAAACGTAAGGACGTGGGGAGATGTAAGCCCCGTAACTACATTTGATAAGAACGGCGTGGCAGTTTTTGAAGCATACGCCCAATATCGTGTAAATGACCGGGTTTTTGTGAGACTTGGCAGGCAAATACTTTCCTATGACAACCAGCGGATCCTGGGTGGACTGGATTGGGCGCAGCAAGGTCAAAGCCATGATGCCATGCTTATTAATATTGATCCTGCAGCTAATCATAAATTTCAATTGGTGGGGGCGTTGAATGAAGATGGAGAAGACCTTTTTAGTAATCCATACCTTGTAAATACCTATAAAAACCTTCAGCTGGCACATTATAATATAAAAATGGGAACTTCTGCAGTGAGCTTTATGTTCCTAAATACGGGATATGAATTTAACCTTGATGCAGCTACGAGGAAAACCCAATATATTCAAACGTTTGGAAGTTATTATACCATTAATTCCGGCAGTTGGTTTGGAGATCTTGGCGTGTATGGGCAAACGGGGGAACGTGCGGGGAAAGATATGAAAGCCTTTTATGCGGGAGGGAACATGAATTACCGGTTAAATGGTACCTGGGCAATAGGCGCTGGAGCCGAATATTTCTCAGGCACTAAAATTTCTGAAGGCGAGGGGAGCAACCGTTCTTTTAGCCCGTTGTTTGGGACGAACCATGGTTTTAACGGGACCATGGATTATTTTTATGTGGGGAATCATTTTAATTCTGTGGGCCTTAAGGATCTCTACGGAAAATTATCCTTCCGCATCAATCAAGCTGAATTACATGTCATGCCCCATGTTTTTTATTCCGGAGTTTCTATAGTGGATACTGAAGGAAATGAGGACTCCTATCTGGGTACCGAAATAGACATTTTTGGCTCGCATAAAATAAGGAAGGATCTCACCGCCTCCCTTGGGTATTCCCAAATGTTTGGCAGCAATACACTTGAAATTTTAAAAGGCGGGGATGCATCCCGTACACAAAACTGGGCCTGGGTAATGATATCCTTTCATCCGCAATTATTTTCGGTGAGTAAAAATATTAAGGAGCCTCTGCTTTAATTATTGGAAGAAGGGGTCAACAATCGGCATTTTTTTGATAACTTTAATTCCATATGCAACTTATTATTTCCATAGCGCTTTCGTTTATCCTGTTATTTCAGGGAATGCATTTTGGTTTATCAAATCTTTTCAAAACAGGAGAGCTGTTGGAACATGCCCGGTTTCATTCTGAAGAACACGGGGATAATTTTGCGGTGTTTATTGCAAAACATTACGGCGACTTAAAAGAGCAGCATGACCAACAGGACAAGGAGGAGAAAAAAGAGCATGAAAAACTTCCAATTCGCGGGGATATTACTTTCAGTTTAAATTGGTTTGTTCCAGATTTTTCAGAATTCCCTGTTTTTAAGTCACCCGTTAAAACTACCTCTGCTGCATTATTTTTTTATAAAGCTACCTATTCCTCTCTTGGGGAAACAGTCATTTTTCAGCCCCCGCGCTTAGCATAGAACTACCCCTGTTTAAAAACGCCATTCCGGAATCCCCGGGTGGGGAATTATACATTAGATTTAAGGTTATATGCTTTCAAAGATTATAAAATTCAGTTTAGAGAATAAACTTATCATTTTGCTGTTCACCGGCTTTATGGCCGCTTACGGACTATTTTCCATTACCCAGATCCCCATTGGTGCTGTACCGGATATTACCAACAACCAGGTACAGGTAATCACCACTTCCCAGAATCTTTCCACCCAGGATATGGAGCAATTCATTACCTATCCTGTAGAATTGGAAATGGCCAATTTACCGGGTGTAAAGGAAATAAGGTCCGTTTCCAAATTTGGTCTTTCTGTGGTTACCATCGTTTTTGAAGATAAGATGGGCACCTACCTGCCGCGGCAATTAATTGCTGAAAAAATTGATGCAGCGGCCCAACACATCCCTGAAGGTTTTGGAACACCAGAGATGGGGCCTATTACCACAGGATTGGGAGAGATCTATCAATATATTCTCGATACCAAACCCGGATTTGAGGACAGGTACACTGCCGCCGAGCTGCGAACCATCCAGGACTGGATTGTAAAAAGGCAACTTTCAGGTATTCCCGGGGTGGTTGAGGTGAACAGCTGGGGCGGGAAACTAAAACAATATGAAATCGCCATAAATTCTGAAAAACTGATGGCTATGAATATAGCCGCGACAGATGTTTTTAGCGCCCTTGAAAAGAACAATAGTGTAACCGGCGGCGGTTATATTGAAAGGATCAACCAGGCTTATTTTATAAGAGGTGAAGGGCTTGTAACTTCCCTGGAAGATATAGAGAATATCGTGGTAACCAAAATTGGTTCCAGCCCTGTTTTTATTAAAGATATTGCAAAAGTAGGTTTTGGCCACGCTACTAGATATGGGGCAATTACCGCGAACGGGGAAGGGGAAAAAGTGCTGGGCCAGGTGATGATGATCAAGGACGGAAATTCCAAAAAGGTTATTAACGCAGTTCAGGAAAGAGTGGCAAAAATTTCAGAAAGCCTTCCGGATGGTGTATATATAAACGGATTTCTTGACCGGAGTATTTTAATTGAGAAGACCACTTTTACTATTACAGAGAATCTTGTGCTGGGTTGCCTTATTGTGATCTTTGTGGTGGTATTGCTGCTGGGCAACTTCCGCTCTGGTTTGGTTGTGGCCTCTGTGATCCCGCTGTGTTTGTTATTTGCACTTTCCCTAATGTACATTTTTGGGGTAGATGCCAACCTAATGAGCCTTGGGGCAATAGATTTTGGGATCATTATTGATGGTGCGGTGATCATCGTAGAATTTATCGCCTTCAGGATC
>CAXAZV010000130.1:0-9056 GCA_963973375.1 uncultured Antarcticibacterium sp. | reverse complement strand
TTACTCTGCGTTATCTAAAAAATCTTTAAACTTCTCTGCCCATTTATCAAAAATGCTCTTTCTGAAGGGCTTCTCCTTTTTCCCGTAATCTCTGTCATCATCATCTTCATCTTCCTCCATTACAGGCTGCTCAATTTCTGAAGATTTTTGCGGCTCCTTAAACTTAACCTGCTCCTGGAACTGATGTTTTTTCTGCTCAAGGCTGTTCAACACCAATCCTACCGCAGTTGCATACAGCGGGCTGGTGGTTTCACTGTCACTGTTACCAGCAAGGTGCTCGTTTGGATACCCAATACGGGTGTCCATTCCGGTAATATATTCTGCCAGCTGCTTTAAATGCTTCAGCTGGGCGCCACCACCGGTAATTACCATTCCCGCGATCAATTTTTTCTTTTGCTCCTCGTGGCCGTAATTCTTGATCTCGAGGTATACCTGCTCAATGATCTCTACCACTCTCGCGTGAATGATCTTTGAAAGGTTTTTTAGGGTGATCTCCTTAGGCTCTCTCCCGCGTAATCCCGGGATGGAAACTATTTCATTCTCTTTATTCTCTCCCGGCCAGGCCGATCCAAATTTTATTTTCAGTAATTCTGCCTGCTTCTCTATTATAGAACAGCCTTCCTTGATATCTTCAGTGATCACATTTCCGCCGAAAGGTATAACCGCTGTATGGCGAATGATCCCGTCCTTGAAAATGGCAAGATCTGTAGTACCACCTCCTATATCAATAAGCGCAACTCCTGCTTCTTTTTCTTCCTGACTCAAAACAGCGTTTGCTGAAGCCAATGGCTCCAGAGTAACGGCTGATAATTCAAGACCGGCACTTTTTACGCAGCGACCAATGTTTCTAATTGATGAAACCTGGCCTACCACCACGTGAAAATTGGCTTCCAACCTTCCGCCATACATCCCTATAGGCTCTTTGATCTCTGCCTGCCCGTCTACCTTAAATTCCTGTGGCAACACGTGAATGATCTCTTCCCCCGGCAGCATCACCAGCTTATGAACCTGGTTGCAAAGGGTGTGGATGTCATCTGAATCTATTACCTCATCTGGATTTGGCCTGGTGATGTAATCGCTGTGCTGCAAACTTCTTATGTGCTGGCCGGCTATACCTACCACCACATCTTTTATTTTTAAACCTGAATCTGCTTCTGCTTCCTGTATTGCAAGCTGTATAGACTGTATGGTTTGTGTGATGTTGTTTACAACCCCACGGTGCACCCCCATACTTTTGGATTTCCCTATTCCAATGATCTCTACTTTACCATATTCATTCTTACGCCCAATCATGGCCACAATTTTTGTGGTTCCAATATCAAGACCTACTGCAATGTCGTTCTCTTCCATACCTTATTTTTTAGTGCAAACAACCTGATTACCAAATTGTAAGTCCACCATCTTGTAAGTATTTAATATATCGTCTTTAAAAGCCTTTTTATAAAAAGCTTTGAAATTGTTGAATTTTGTATCCAGGTATTCCACTTTCCCAACAAACAGGCTAAAATCCATTTTTCTCACTTCAAGTTCATAAACCCCGCCACTCAATCTTCTAATTCCTGTTATATGTTCCTGCAAAAAACTGTCTTTGCTTATATGATCCAGCAAAGGGTACACCTCTTTTATTTCCTTTGCCCCTACTCCCATAATCACCGGTACCCGGGCCGAATAATAGGTGGACATTGGCATTTTTTCACCCATCCTGTCAATATAGAAAATCTCGTTACCAAGAATTCTGCCTATGGGCTTTCTTTGAACAATGCTGGTTTTTAAAGTCCCGTCTAATGTTAAAAAAACTTCGGCATTTTCAATCATCTCATGAGTGTTCAAAACCCTCTCTACCCTATTCAAATCTAAAGTTTCTTTACCAACACCCGTAACAGTGACATTATTTTGTATTAACAATTTATTAACCGCTTCTTCAGTTAAATAGAGGTTCTCAAATTCGGTAAATTTTACCTCAACTTTGGCTAAAGGCCTTATTTCATTGCGCTTTTCAGCAAAGCCAAAAAGAAATATGACCAGCACTAAAACCAGGAATGCTTTTATGTAATTATAATTAATTTTCATGGCTCATATTTTTCTCAACTTCAGGCACCATTTCTCCTATATCTCCGGCACCCATCATAACTATTACATCACAGCCCGAATCCTTAATTTCTGCGGAAAGATCCTCTCTTACAACCAGTTTTTTATTCGGGTTTTCAATCTTTTCCAAAAGCCATCCCGAAGTAATTCCCTCTACCGGAAGTTCACGGGCAGGATAAATATCCAGCAACCTTACTTCATCAAATTGGCTCAAACTTTCAGCAAACTCATCTACAAAATCCTTAGTGCGGCTAAAAAGGTGCGGCTGAAATATTGCCAGAACTTTCTTACCGGGATGCATCTCCCTTACCGCCTGGTGAACGGCAGCAATCTCTGTGGGATGATGTGCATAATCATCAATTAATACAAGATCTTTGGTTTTGATCCTGTATGTAAAACGTCTTTTTACCCCTTTAAAACTATATAAGGCCCCTGCGAGTTGATCCGTGGGGGAGCCATATTCTATGGCGATCGCAAGGGCCGTTATAGCATTCTGCAAATTGTGTTTGCCGGGTAGAAAACATTTTAAATTTCTTAGTATTGTGTTTGGAGTGCGTAAATCAAAGGAATACGACCCGTTATCAATTTTTACGTTTATAGCTGCATAATTGGAATCATCTTCAATTCCCAGGGTTGTACCCTCCAGGGGCAACCCATTCTTCACGAACAGGATTCCATCTTCCGGCACCAACGCAGCAAAATCCTTAAAGGATTTCACAAGTTCCTCCGGCTTGCCATAGATGTCTAGATGATCTGCATCCATGGATGTAATTGCGGCAATATTGGGAGAAAGTTTTAGGAAAGAGCGGTCAAACTCATCTGCTTCCACCACCATTACTTCATTGCCGTTCAGGATAAGATTGCTTTGTATATCTTCGCTTATTCCTCCCAGGAACGCGGTTACTTTGGCTCCGGTTTCCTTCAGTAAATGCCCAAGGATTGCGGTAGTAGTTGTCTTGCCGTGCGTTCCTGCAACCGCAAGGGTGAAAATATTTTTAGTGATCAACCCAAGAACCTCTGCCCTTTTCCGGATCTCAAAGTTATTATTGATGAAATAATGATGTTGTTTATGACCTTTTGGAATAGCCGGAGTATAAACCACCAGCGTATTCTGAGTGGTGAATTCCTGCGGAATGTTCCCAACCTCATCTTCATAATTCACTTTGATGCCTTCAGCTTCGAGGCTTCGGGTAAGGATGGTAGGAGTTTTATCATAACCAGCAACCTTCTTGCCTGTCGCATTGAAATATCGCGCCAGGGCACTCATCCCTATTCCACCGATCCCAATGAAGTAAAAGTTTTGTATGTTGTTAAGGTTTTGCACAGATATCAGTTGTCGGTTATTCGTTTTGGTTTTATTGTTTATTGTTAATTGCTTATTGTTTACTGTTTATTGCTAGCAGTTTGTCAATTTCATCTACTATATCTGCCGTTGCATTAGGTTTTGCGAGTTTCAGTATATTTTCTGAAAGTTGTTTGCGCACTTTTTCTGATTCCAGCATTAGTACAATTGTTTTTTCAAAATCCTTTTCCAGCTTATCCTCTTTTACCACAAATGCAGCATCTTCTTTGGCAAGAGCAAGGGCATTTTTTGCCTGATGGTCCTCTGCCACATTGGGAGACGGAATAAAAAGAACGGGTTTGCCCACAATGCATAATTCTGAAACACTTCCCGCACCTGCCCTGGAAATGATTATATCAGCCGCCGCATATGCCAGGTCCATTCTATTTAAAAAGGCATGGGTTTGTACCAATCCTTTGTGGTGTTTTTTATACTCTTCATAATACAAGGATCCTGTTTGCCAGATCACCTGAACTTCGCGTTCTTCAAGCAAGGCTAAGTGTGCTTCTATAAGCTGATTGATCCTTCTTGCTCCCAGACTTCCGCCCAATATTAGCAAAGTGGTTTTGGTTTCTTTGAGCTTAAAAAATGATAAGGCTTCCTCTCTTTTACCCTGCACTTTTAAAAGGTCTTCCCGCACAGGATTTCCGGTGATCTTAATCTTTTCAGCAGGAAAAAATCTTTCCAGGTTTTCATAAGCGGTACAAATCACATCTGCCTGTTTTCCCAATAACCTGTTTGTAATCCCGGGATAGGAATTTTGCTCTTGTATAAGCGTTGGAATATTCCTTGAATTTGCCATTTTAAGCAAAGGCCCGCTGGCAAATCCTCCTGTTCCTATTACCACATCTGGAACAAAATTTTTGATAATTTGTTTTGATTTTAACAGGCTGCTCATCACTTTCATGGGAAAGCTTAGGTTCTTAAGGCTTAATTTCCTTTCAAGTCCCGTGATCCACAATCCTTCTATTTTGTAGCCTGCCTGTGGCACCTTTTCCATTTCCATTCTTCCTTTGGCTCCCACAAAAAGGATATCGGCATTGGGGTATCTTTTTTTTATTTCATTGGCAATAGAGATGGCAGGATAGATATGTCCTCCTGTGCCGCCTCCTGAAATTATTACTTTCAATTGCCTGTTCATATTGCTTCACTTAAAATATCAAGGGGATTTTCTCCCTCAATCTCTCTTTCCTGAGATGTTTTTATTTCTTCTCTTTTTGCACTCACACTTAAAATAATTCCAAGGGCAAGGCAGGTCATCCAGATGGAAGTCCCTCCACTGCTTATAAGAGGCAAGGTTTGTCCTGTAACAGGGAATAGCTCAACAGCTACCGCCATATTCACGAGTGCCTGGAACACAATTGGCAGGCCTACTCCCATGACCACGAGTTTTCCAAATACGGTATCGGCTTTTGTAGCCACAATCACTATACGGAACAATAACATTAAATAGGCACTCATCACTCCAAAAGCACCAATTAATCCCATTTCCTCAACAATGATCGCATAAATAAAATCTGAAGATGACTGCGGTAAAAAGTTTCTTTGAACGCTTTTTCCAATTCCCGAACCTGTAACACCACCGCGTGCAATGGCTATTTTAGCTTTCTCAATTTGATAGTCTGCCTCTGTATCCTCATCATTAGAAAAATTCTCTATTCTGCTGGTCCAGGTATCAATACGGTTGGGTAATAATCCGGGAAATGCCTTGGCAGTAAGTATAAATAATGTGAGCACAAGTAAACCTGCTCCCAAAATGATCCCAATATATTTTAACGGATATCCACCAAGGAAAACCAACATAATCACCATTGTAAATATGATAGCGGTGGTAGAGAAATTGGCCGGAAGAATCAATACCAATACTACAAAAACTGGTAACCAAAGGGGTAAAAGGGTTTCTTTGAAGGTTACGGTTTTATCTGCAATCCGGGTTAAATATCGTGCAACATAGATCAACAAAACGACAGAAGCCAAGGTAGATGATTGAAATGTTACCCCTACCACAGGGATCTGGATCCACCGGCTTGCATTGGAACCCTCAATAGTAGTTCCCTGGGATATAGTATAGATCAATAATATAACTACAATGGGCAGCAATAAAATGGATAGCCCCTTAAAATAATGATAAGGGATCCTGTGAATGGCAAATAATAAACAAAAGCCAAGCACCAGGTGAAAGAAATGAACCACCAAATAATTGAATGTACTTCCGTCTCCATACAAATAAGCGATATTGCTACTTGAGCTGTATACCGGCAGGAATGAGAATAATGCTAACATCCCTGCGGTTGCCCAAATAACTTTATCTCCCTTAAGATTTGAAAAGACGTTACCCATTTTATGTTTATAGTTTTTGGTTTATGGTTTGGTGTTGTTAGCGTTATTTATTTCAATTGCAACTTCTTTTCTCATCTCTCTTGTCCCTTGTCTATTGTTTCTTGTCTCTAAACTAAAAACTCCTAACTCCTAACTCTTAACTCTTAACTCTTAAAGATTTCTAACTGCATTTTTAAATTCCCTGCCTCTTTCTTCGTAATTCTCAAACAGGTCAAAACTTGCGCAGGCCGGAGACAACAGAACTGTATTTCCTTTTTCGGAAAGCTTATAGGCCATTTGCACAGCTTCAGTCATTGACTGCGTTTCCCACATTACCTCAACACAATTCCCAAAGGCCTCAAATATTTTTGCATTATCCACTCCCAGACAGATAATAGCTTTTACTTTTTCATTCACCAGTGGTAATAGTTCGGCATAATTATTCCCTTTATCTACCCCTCCAACAATCCATACAGTTTCAGATTCCATACTATCCAAAGCATAATAAGTTGCATTGGTATTGGTTGCCTTGGAATCATTTATATAAAGCACGTTATTGATCTTAAGCACCTTTTCAAGACGGTGTTCCACCCCCTGAAAGTTCTCCATGCTCGCGCGAATGGTTTCTTTTCTAATTCTTAATAACTGGGCTACCGTTGAGGCAGCCATTGCATTTTTGGTGTTGTGTTTACCTTCTAGTGCAAGGGAGGATTTCGGCATAATAAATTGGGAATTTGGTGTAATTATTTTAATGTTGTTGTCTTCTACGTAAGCGCCAGTCTTCTGTTTGGTGTGCAGGGAGAAAGGCAGTTTTTGAGCTTTTATTTTGTTTTTTTTCAACCAATCATTGGTTAATTCATCATCTGCGTCATAGATGAAAAAATCATCTTCGGTTTGATTTTTTGTTATTCTGAATTTTGATTCTACGTAATTCTCGATCTTATATTCATATCTGTCCAAATGGTCTGGGGTGATATTGGTCAAAACAGCTATATGCGGCCGAAACTCAACAATCCCGTCCAGCTGAAAACTGCTTAACTCCAGTACATACCAGTCAAAATTTTCCTCTGCTACCTGTTTGGCAAAACTATCTCCCACATTACCCGCCATTCCTACTGAAAGTCCGGCGTTCTTCAGGATATGATACACCCATTTCGTGGTAGTAGTTTTACCGTTACTTCCGGTAATTCCAATAATTTGGGCGGTAGTGAATTTGGAAGCGAATTCTATCTCTGAGATCACAGGAATTCCTTTCTCAACCAATTTTTGCACAATCGGGGCTTTTTCAGGGATTCCGGGACTTTTCATCACCATATCTGCTTCCAGGATCCTGGCTTCATAATGGCCTCCTTCTTCCCAATCCACACCCAGAGATTCCAATGCCTTTTTATACTTATCCTTTGCCTTTCCAAAATCTGAAACAAAAACCTCAAAGCCTTGCTTTTTAGCGAGAATAGCAGTTCCCACCCCGCTTTCGCCGGCTCCAAGAATTGCTATTTTTTGTTTCTGTTTCATTGGTGTGCTTGATTTAGTATTTAGGGTTTATTGATAATTGTTTATTATTTATTGCTAATTGTTCATTTTCTATCTCACTTTCAGCGTAACCACTGTTACAATTGCTAGAAAGATTCCTACGATCCAGAATCTTACTACGATCTTGCTTTCATGCAATCCCTTTTTCTGATAATGGTGATGCAAAGGGGACATTAAAAATATGCGTCTTCCTTCACCGTACCTGCGCTTGGTAATCTTGAACCAGGCCACCTGCATCACTACCGATAGATTCTGGATGAGAAAAATTCCGCAGAGAATAGGGATCAATAATTCCTTTCTGGTGGCAATGGCCAACACTGCTATAATTCCCCCAATGGTCAAACTTCCAGTATCTCCCATAAATACCTGGGCAGGATAGGTGTTATACCATAAAAACCCAACCAGGGCCCCGGCAAAAGCGGTTATGAAAATTGTCATTTCTCCAGATCGCGGGATGTACATAATATTGAGATAATCTGAAAAAATGATGTTACCAGATACCCACGCGAATATCCCCAGGGTGAGGACTATAATGGCCGATGATCCTGCTGCAAGACCATCTACCCCATCTGTGAGGTTTGCCCCATTGGATACTGCGGTCACAATGAAGATCACAATGGGAATAAAGATTAGCCAGGCATAATTTACCAAAGCCGGATTTATCCAGGTGATAAGACTGGCATAATCAAATTCGTTGTTCTTAACAAATGGGATCGTTGTAGTTGTGCTTTTCTCTTCCAATGTTGGTTGGGAAGTAGAGATCTCTACCTGTTCCACAAATTCTGTGTTTCCAATAGTAGGATTAGTGTCCTGCTTAACTGTAATGGCCGGATGGAAATACATGATACCACCAACTATAATCCCCAGGCCAACCTGGCCTATAACCTTGAAAATACCTTTGAGTCCCTGCTTGTCTTTTTTAAAGGTTTTGATGTAATCATCAATAAAACCAATTGTACCCATCCATAAGGTGGTAATGATAAGAAGGATCACATAAATATTCTCAAGTTTTGCAAATAACAAAACGGGGATAAGCGTTGAGATAATTATTATTATTCCCCCCATAGTTGGAGTTCCCGCTTTTTCACTCTGCCCCTGTAGTCCAAGATCCCTTACGCTTTCACCTACCTGTTTTCTTAAAAGATAATTGATGATCTTTTTACCGTAAATAGTTGAGATCCCCAAAGACAAGATAATTGCCATAGCCGACCGGAAGGAGATAAATTCAAACAATCCTGCTCCCGGGACTTTGTAATACTCATTTAAATAATCAAACAAATAGTATAGCATATCTTCTAGTATGGTGTGGCTTCCTAAAAAGGAAACCTACTTTTCCAATTCTTTTAAAAATTCGTTGACAATTTTAAAATCGTCAAAATCTGTTCTCTTACCGTTTACTTCCTGATAGGTTTCATGGCCTTTCCCGGCAATAAGAATAATATCATTGGGACGGGCTAGCTGGCAGGCGGTTTTTATAGCCTGCTTTCGGTTCACCACGCTCATGGTCTTTTTGTAATTCTGAGGTTCAACTCCGGCTTCCACCTCTTGCAGGATGATTTCCGGATCTTCAGTCCTTGGGTTATCACTGGTGAAGATCACCCTGGTACTCAAAGCCGAAGCTATATTTCCCATGAGAGGTCTTTTCGTTTTATCCCTGTCTCCACCACAACCAACAACCGTGATCAATTCTTCGTTTTTGGTCCTTATGGCATTGATAGTTTCCAATACATTTTGAAGGGCATCTGGAGTATGGGCATAATCTACAATGGCGGTT
>CAXAZV010000129.1:0-9099 GCA_963973375.1 uncultured Antarcticibacterium sp. | reverse complement strand
TGTAAGTGGACACAATCTTGGTACAGCTCCAATAGAAAACGCGATCAATGAACACCCAAAAGTAGCGGAAAGCGCTGTGGTTGGTTTTCCTCATGATATTAAAGGAAACGCCCTATATGCATACGTAATCCTTTATGATGATGTTGAACCATCCCCGGGTCTTAAAGAGGAAATAAGGGCAGAAGTTTCAAAGATCATAGGTCCCATTGCAAAACCAGACAAGATCCAGTTTGTAAGCAGTCTTCCAAAAACCCGCAGTGGTAAGATCATGCGAAGGATACTTCGAAAGATAGCATCGCGTGATACCGCCGATCTGGGCGATACGTCCACCTTGTTGAATCCTGAGATAATTGATAAAATTATTGAGGATGCACAAACAAATTAGTGGTATAATAATTGTCTCAACTAAATTATAAACATAAAACCTTTTATAAATGAAATTTTACTTTACTTTTCTTGCCTCCCTTTTTATTGTTTTAAACAGCTTTTCCCAGGTAAGCGATTTTATTCCAGGAAATTCTCCGCTACTTATTCTTACCACCAATAATACGCCGGAGGGATATACGGGATCTCCTTACGTGGAAAAGAATTTTGTAAACGGTGTGATCATGGATACCGATGGGAAAACTCATCCGGCTTTTTTGAGATATAATACCGTGGAAGATGTTGTGGAAGTAAAGCTTGCATTAACTGAACCCGATACATTTGTACTTCCTAAATTAAAAAACATCTCCTATAGAATGAATGGGTATACATATATCCTCGATTCTTTTCGTACAGCTAATGGAGAAACTTTAGAAGGTTATTTTATGAATTATTATGATGGTGAAAAGGTGAAATTTTATGGCCGTCCAATGCCCGACATCACCCCCGCTGAAAAAGCAAAAACAGGTTACGAGAAAGATAAAGCTGCTCATTTAAATGTTGTAATTGAGTATTACATTGCTCTAAATAACGGGACTTTAAAAAATGTAAGATTAAAGGACAAGGATTTTAAAAACGCTTTACCTGCCTCTAAAGAAATAGACAAATATTTTAAAGAAGTAAAAGTAAAAACCGTAGAGGATTATGTTAAAATGCTGGAATGGTATGACCAACAGAATTTTTAATATTTATCCTTTTCAGATTATAATTGAGAGCCTTAGCGGGCTCTTTTTTTTTGGCTTGTTTTTTAAAATTAATAATGAAGAAATCCTATATAAGTAAGGTTTGGTAAGATGTGCCAAAAGGAAGTTTCATGATTGTAGGAATAATTTCATTATCAACTGTTAAATACTGTTAAGAATTAAGAAATTGTTTATATTGCCCTCGTCTAATTAACAACTTAGAAATATATGAGAGCATTACTACCTATTTTATTCTTTTTCTGTGTTTTAAATACCTTCTCCCAAACAACAGTTACGGGAACCGTGTTTGATAACAATAATATGCCGCTCCCGGGTGCAAACATTATTGCTGTAGGAACCAGCCAGGGTTCTATCACCGATTTTGATGGAAAATTTTCTCTTACAGTAGACCAGGAACCTCCCTTCAGCATTGAAGTTAGTAACGTAGGTTTTGAGTCACAAACATTCAGGATTACCACAAATAACCAGGTTTTGAATGTAATATTGGTAGAAGGAACATCTCTTGATGAGATCGTTGTTTCCGCTTCCAGAACCCCTGAAAGGTTATTTGAATCACCGGTTACTGTAGAAAGATACGGTCTGGCTCAAATAAAAAACACCACTGCGGCCTCATTTTATGGCGGACTTGAAAACCTGAAAGGGGTAGATGTTAATACTAACAGTTTGACATTTCAGTCAGTCAACACCCGGGGTTTTGCCACTTTTGCCAATACCCGTTTTGTACAATTGGTAGATGGGATGGACAATTCCTCACCCGCACTTAACTTTGTTTTGGGTAACCTGCTTGGTATGACAGAACTCGATGTACACTCAGTTGAACTACTTCCCGGGGCATCCTCTGCACTTTATGGGGCCAATGCTTTTAACGGGATCCTTTTTATGACCAGCAAAAATCCATTCGATTTCCCTGGAATAAGCGCCTATTACAAGCAAGGATTAACCTCACAGGATGCTGCGGGTACAAATGCATTTTACGATCTTGGATTGCGGGTAGCCCATAAATTCTCAGATAAATTTGCTGCCAAAGCCAACTTTTCTTATTTAAAGGGAACAGACTGGTGGGCAGTGAGTGAAGAAGATGTTTTAAACCCGGGAAGAGACAGGTCTCATCCTAATTATGATGGTTTGAACATTTATGGTGATGAGGTGTCAACCAACATTCGTGGAGTAGGGCAGGCACTTGTAGCTTTAGGACGAGTTCCGGCGGGAGCAGAAAACCTTCTGCCAAATTCTTCTGTAAGCCGTACAGGTTATGCTGAAACTGCTTTGACGGATTATAATGCTGAAAGTATAAAGTTGGACGCGGCATTACATTACCGGCCTTTTGCCAATGATTTTGAAGTGAGCTATGTTGGAAAAGTAGGTTTAGGAACCACTATTTATCAGGGGGCAAACAGATATTCTATCAAGGATTTCTTTTTACAACAACACAAGATCGAGGTTCAAAATGCAAATTTCTTTGTGAGAGGATATATAACAGATGAAGATGCGGGAGATTCCTATGATACCCGTTTTACTGCGATCAACATTAACAGGATTTGGAAATCTGACCAGCAATGGTTTGGGGAATACGCCGGAGCATTTATCCAGGGAACCCTTGGAGGATTAAATCCAGATCAAGCCCATGCAATTGCAAGACAAACTGCAGATACCGGTAGATTTCTACCCGGAACTGCAGAATTTCAGAATGCTTTTGATCAGGTAACCACAGATCCCGATCTTGCTACAGGGTCTCAATTTCAGGATGCTTCTCAACTAAGACATGTAGATGCCAATTATAACCTTACCCATTTAACGGAAGAAATCGCCGAAATCCAGGTGGGTGGTTCTTTCCGTGAATACCGTTTAAATTCCTTCGGAACGATCTTTACAGATTTTGATGGCCCTATTTCCTATAAAGAATATGGAGTATACACCCAGATCCAAAAGAAATTGTTTGAAGAAAGATTAAAACTTACAGGTTCTTTACGTTATGATGAATCTGAACTTTTTGAGGGAAATTTTTCTCCAAGAATTTCAGCAGCCTATACCGCAGGAGCATCAAGAAGTCATAACCTTAGAGCCTCGGTTCAAACAGGTTTTAGATATCCAACCACACAAGATCTTTTTATAGGACTTGATGCAGGGCGTGCTATTCTTGTAGGTTCAGCCGAGTCTAACCTGGACCGTGACCGCAGAACTTTTCCTTTAAGCGGAACAGGTGCTACCGTAACAGGAAGCCCAACAGCTACGGTTACAGGTAGAGCTGCATATGAAAATGCTTTCTCTCTTAATTCTGTACAGTCTGGAGCACCGGCAGCAGCTAATGTTGAAATAGTAAAACCGGAACAGGTTACAGCTTATGAAGTTGGTTACCGCGGGCGTGCAGGTAGGGTTATTGTAGATCTTAACGCTTACTATAATCAATATCAGGATTTCATTTCAAACGAAACAGTTCTGGTTCCTTTATATGGTACTGTTGGCGATAATTCTCTTTCATTGTTGGCTTTACAGCAGGGAGATTTCAGGGCTTACCAAACCTATACCAATTCCCCTGCAGATGTAAAATCCTTTGGTGCATCTATAGGTTTAAGTTCCAAGGTTTTTGGAAACTATGACCTGGAAGGGAATTATACTTTTGCCGAGCAGGACTTTGATCAGTCTACTGCTCCCGATTTCAGAACTGCTTTCAATACACCAAAACATAAAGTGAAACTTTCCTTCGGAAATCCTGAGGTTTATAAAAATCTTGGATTCAATATCAATTACCGTTGGAGCGACTCTTATTTCTGGCAGGCAACTTTTGCTGATGGACAGGTACCTTCATTCTCTGTAGTGGATGCCCAGGTGAATTACAAGATCCCATCCTGGAAATCTATGATCAAGGCAGGTGCAACCAATATTGGAGGTAAAGATTACTTCAGTGCCTATGGTACCGGTTTAATAGGCCAACAGTATTACGTTTCCCTTATCTTTAATAACCTATAATAGATAGTCATTCTAATATTTTATAAAAAATAAAAGACATATATATGAAATTAAATAAATATAAATGGTTCGTATTGCTCCTTGCGGGGGTAGTGGTTGGATGTAGTTCAGATGATGATAATGAGGTAATTGTAGAGCCGGTAGAATATACCTCCGGGTCTGCCGATTTTTCAACGTATGTTGCACTGGGAAACAGTCTTACAGCAGGTTTTACAGATGGAGCACTTTTTATGGCAGCCCAGCAGAATTCCGTTCCCAATATCCTGGCTCAACAATTTGAACTAGCAGGAGGTGGAGAATTCACTCAGCCATTAATGAGTGGAAATACCGTAGGTTTATTGCTTGGAGGTATTCCAATTCAGGAACCACGTTTGTTCTTCAATGGTGCCGGTCCACAGAGATTAAATGTGACTCCAACCACCGAGGTAACAACAAAATTAACCGGCCAGTTTAACAACATGGGTGTTCCGGGAGCTAAAAGTTTTCACTTACTTTCACCAGGCTATGGAAATGTTGCCGGTGTTGCAACAGGGCAGGCCAATCCATATTTTGCCAGATTTGCAAGTACTGCGAATGCCACGGTGATTGGGGATGCAATTGCACAAGACCCAACTTTTTTCTCTTTATGGATTGGAAATAACGATGTATTGTCATACGCTACAAGCGGTGGAGATGGGGTATATCAAAAAGAAAACCTTGACTCATCCACTTATGGTGGTAACGACATTACAAACCCAAATGTTTTTGCTCAAGTATACAATGGTTTAGTAAATAGTCTTGTTGCGACCGGGGCAGATGGGGTATTGGCCAATATTCCAAATGTTACCACGATACCATATTTTACAACAGTTCCTCATAATCCCGTACCTCTGGACGCAGCTACTGCTGGGGCTTTAGGCCAGGGATATGCACAATATAACGGTGGTTTGCAGGCTGCTCTTGCGGGAGGATTAATAAGCGCTAATGAGGCCGCAGCAAGAACCATAGCTTTTACAGCAGGTTCGAACGCGGTTGTAATAGAAGACGAAAGTCTTACCAATTTGAGTGCATTAGGCTTACCTTCTTACCGACATGCAACTGCTAATGACCTTATTGTACTTACGGCATCAACATTTATTGGTACCAGTGTAGGCGGAAATGCCCAGTTAATAAACGGTGTTACTGTGCCACTGGCAGATAAGTGGGTCTTAACCCCTGCAGAACAGGCGAATGTTCTTGAGGCTACAACAGCATTTAACCAAACGATCAAAGCCGCTGCTGATGCTAACGGCCTTGCCTTTGTAGATGTAAACGCTATAATGAACCAGCTTGCAACTACACCGGGCGGGGTTCCTTTTAATGAATTCTTTTTAAATGCCAAACTGGTTTTTGGAGGAGCTTTCTCTCTTGATGGGGTTCACCCCACCGGAAGGGGTTACGCATTTCTCGCCAATAAATTTATTGAGGCCATAAATGCTAAATACGGTTCTAATTTACCACCGGTGAAGGCTGCAGGATATACTACATTGTTTCCTGCATCGTTGTAATCATTATCAATGATAGCTAAAAACCCATTCTCAAAAGGAATGGGTTTTTAATTTTATAATATTTTTAAATTAAACTTATATAAGCATAATTCTCCCGGTTTCGGGTAATATTCACTTAAAACAAAACATTGGGGAAAGTTCAAATTTTAATCTCATAATCCCCAATCATTTTAAGCATCACTTTTTCAGATCCAGATAAGGAGGAATAATTCTTTTCTCCGGTTGGCTTTACCTTTTCAAAAAAAGTTTTTATCTCTCCATTTTCATAGCTTTCCACAATGGATGGGTGGACATAATATTGTTTGCAAACGGTACGGGTGTTTCCCAGGCCGGTGGCGGCAGCATCATAAGCGGTAAGGATATTTTTTTTGTTTTCCTTTTCTTCTTCGGTATAGCCCAATTCGTAAAGGGTTTCAAAGAATATTTTGGAAGCACTCCAGGTCCTGAAATCTTTGGCTGAAAAATTTTGTCCGCTTATTTCCTGTATGTACTGGTTTATCATCCCGCTGTCCAAAGCTTGTTTTTGACCTGCCTCATCAAAGAATTTAAACAATTGCCAACCCGGGATCTCCTCGCATTGATTTACCAGTTTAATAAGTTTTTTATTTTTGATTGTTACTGAATGTTCCTTTCCTTTTTTCCCTACAAATTCGAACTTCATATTGTTTTTCGAGATCTTTACGTGCCGGGAGCGCAGGGTGGATAGTCCGTAAGTTTTATTTTCCTTGGCGTAATAAGCATTCCCTATACGAATGTGGGTTTCTTCCATCAACCTTATTACGAGAGCCATCACTTTTTTTTGATTCATTTCAGGCAGGTCCAGGTCTTCTTCTACCCGCTGTCTTATTTTTGGAAGCTTTTTTCCAAAGGTGGACATTTTAAAAAATTTGGTCTGGTTCCTTAAATTGGACCAAAGCGGATGGTAGATGTATTGTTTCCTGTTCTTTTCATCCCGTCCCACCGCCTGTAAATGTCCTTTACCAGATTTTGCGATCTTCACATTTTTCCAGGCCGGGGGAATTACCAGGCTGTTAATCCTTTTCAAAATTTCGGGATCTTTGACCTTTTCGTCCTTTTCGAGATAAGTGAATCCCCTTCCTGCTTTTTTTCGTTCTATAGAAAGATCCCTTTCCTGAACATATGTAAGATTTGCCATTTGGATTGCATCCAGCGGATTTTCAAGGATGGTATTCACATCTTCAGAAGAAAGCGTCATACATTTTTTTGGAAAAGATATATTTAAATGGATTAAAGGATTAATAAAAAAAAGTGAAAATTTCTTCGGAATAAAAAAACTCTTCTCCCATTATAGGAAAAGAGTTTCTAAAAATATAAGTTTGAATAAGGATTTAATCGAAATAACTGAAGGTTTCGCCGTCCTTAATATTCAGTAAACTTTCATAGATAAGACGAATCACATTCTCTACATCGTCTTTATGTACCATTTCTACAGTAGTGTGCATATATCTTAATGGCAGGCTAATAAGGGCAGAAGCTACCCCGCCGTTGCTGTATGCAAAAGCATCGGTATCGGTTCCTGTAAAACTGCTGGAGGCCGCACGCTGGAACGGGATCTCATTCTTCTCTGCAGTATCTATGAGCAATTCCCTTAATTTATTCTGAACCGCGGGTGCATAGGAGATCACCGGGCCTTTACTTATTTTGGCGTAACCGTTGGTTTTCTTTTCGATCATTGGGGTAGTGGTATCATGCGTTACATCTGTAACTATGGCCACATTAGGTTGAATGCGGTGGGTAATCATTTGTGCTCCCCGCAACCCTATTTCTTCCTGGACTGAGTTGGTGATATAAAGTCCAAATGGAAGTTTCTTTTTGTTCTCCTTAAGTAATCTTGCTACCTGTGAAATCATAAATCCGCCAATACGGTTATCAAGAGCGCGCCCTACAAATTTATTGTGATTAAGGATAAAAAACTCATCGGGATAAGTTATCACGCAACCAACGTGCACTCCAAGTTCATGAACTTCATCACGGTTGGTACATCCCACATCTATACATATATTATCCATTTTAGGGGCTTCTTCTTTTTCCTTGTTTCGGGTATGAATTGCCGGCCAGCCAAAAACGCCTTTCACGATGCCGTTCTTAGTATGAATATTTACCCGCTTGGACGCAGCTATCTGGTGATCACTCCCGCCATTGCGTATCACATATATCAACCCGTCATCTGTTATATAATTAACATACCACGAGATCTCATCGGCATGACCTTCTATGACAACTTTAAACTTAGCTTTGGGATTAATAACCCCTACTGCAGTTCCATAAGTATCTGTAATAAATTCGTCTACATACGGCTTAAGGTAATCCATCCAGAGTTTTTGACCTTCCCACTCATAACCGGTAGGAGAGGCGTTATTCAGGTACTTTTCAAGAAAGTCTATTGATTTTTGATCAAGGATCTCTATTTGCTTCATTGTAAATTATTTTGTACGAATTTAATAAGAATAAAATGGATGACAAGAGCAATAATTGTAAATTTGGAATGGTTTTAGTTTAAGATGTTGGAATTATAATTTGAACAATTTTGAGGTTACATATAACAGTTTTATTTATAGTTATCTTTTCAGGAGTTTCGGCCCAAACAAAACCGGTTGAAGACACCCTGCAGAAGGAGTATTTTATCGTTTTAGGAGATACCGTTGTGCGGGAAACTATTGATCTTGATGAGGTGGTGATCCTTAAAAAGCTGAGCTTTGCTTCCGAAAAGGAGCGCAGGGAGTACTTGATATTAAGAAGGAAGACCAGAAAGGTGTATCCATATGCCAAACTGGCTTCAGAGCGATTGGTAGAGTTAAACTCCAGGCTGGACCAGATCAGGACCAAAAGGGACCAGAAGAAATATACCAAAATCGTACAGGATTATATTGAAGACCAGTTCGCCGCCGAGCTTAAGAAGCTCACGAAAACCGAGGGGCAGATCCTTGTGAAACTTGTTCACAGGCAAACCGGCGTTACAGCCTTTGACCTTATTAAAGAATTGAAAAGTGGCTGGAGAGCCTTTTGGTATAACTCTACTGCCAGTCTCTTTGATATTTCCCTAAAGGAAAAGTACAGGCCTCATGCCAATAAGGAGGACTTTTTGATCGAGGATATTTTGCAAAGGTCCTTCCAGGCCAAAGTTTTAGAGCCGCAGCCCAGTGCACTTGAATTCAATTTTCTTGAACTTAGGAATAAATGGACAGTGAAGTCCAAACCGGTAACACTTTCCAGAGATTTTACTACCAGACGAGCTCAGTAATTTTGTTATAGGCTTGGGTTATCTTTAAGCAGGCCTAAATTTCATTGTCATAAAATCCCCTCCTTCAATATGTTAACCGAAAGTTAAATTTTTATTTCAAAAAACATGAAATAAAGTTTGTTTGTAAGAAAAAAAGCGGTGTATATTTGCAGCCGCTTAGGGGATGGCCTTGGGGTTATTGGGAAGCGGGAGTTCATTGATTGTTGCTGGTTTTGTT
>CAXAZV010000128.1:0-9116 GCA_963973375.1 uncultured Antarcticibacterium sp. | reverse complement strand
GAGAACAATTATATAACCGCAACCGAGAGGTTCACCCGGCCTCCTTACAGATATACAGAAGCTTCCCTGGTGAAGCAATTGGAAGAACTGGGAATAGGAAGGCCGTCTACTTATGCGCCTACTATTTCAACTATTCAGAATAGAAATTATGTAGAAAAGGGTACTATAGAAGGTAGCGAGCGCAAATATGAGCAGTTAATTCTCAAGAAAGATAAATATTCAGAAAAGCAACTTACGGAAACCGTGGGAAGCGACAAAGGAAAACTGGTTCCTACGGCTGTAGGGGCGGTAGTAAATGATTTTCTTGTAAATCATTTTTCCAATATCCTGGATTACAATTTCACGGCAAAGGTGGAGCAAAGTTTTGATGATATTGCTGAAGGTAATGAGGAGTGGACCACCATGATGAGAGAATTCTATTCAGATTTCCACCCGCAGGTGCTGGATGTTGCTAAGAATGCCGAACGTGAGGTAGGAGAACGTATCCTTGGAGAAGACCCTGCAACCGGGAAACCGGTAAGCGTACGTTTGGGTAAATTTGGACCTATGGTACAGATAGGGTCTGTGGAAGATGACGAAAAACCAAGGTTTGCAGGACTTATGCCGGAACAAACCCTGGATTCTATCACCTACGAAGAAGCGATGGACCTTTTCAAACTTCCGAAGGAAATTGGGGAGTATGAAGGGGAGCCTGTAGAGGTAAATAACGGGCGGTTTGGCCCTTATGTGCGCTACGGTAAAAAATTCGTGTCTCTGGAAAAAGGGGAGGATCCTATGAGCGTAGATATGGACCGTGCACTGGAATTGATTGAAGCCAAAGAAAAGGCAGATGCCCCCATACATATGTATGACCATAAGCCGGTTCAAAAAGGGGTGGGCCGTTTTGGACCATTTCTTAAATGGAACGATATCTTTATTAATGTAAATAAGAAATACGATTTCGATAATTTATCCAAAGAAGATATAGAGGAATTGATCGAGGATAAAAAGCAGAAGGAAAAGGATAAGGTAATACATCACTGGGAGGAAGAAGGAATACGGGTGGAGAAGGCTCGATGGGGCAGGTCTCATATACTGAAGGGGAAGACAAAGATAGAATTGCCAAAAACCGTTGATGCCACCAAATTATCTTTAGAAGAGGTGAAAGATATCCTTGAGAAGAAGGCAAAGAAACCTGCAAAAAAAGCGGCAGCAAAGAAACCCGCGGCCAAAAAGGCCACGGCTAAAAAAGCGCCTGCGAAGAAAACTACATCAAAAAAGAAGTAATTGATGGATTTTGAATATTTAAGCCCCCTGGATGAAAACCTTGTTGAGGAAATAAGAGCAACAGAGGTACAGGACCTTGGAAAACAGGTGATCTTGCATACACAACGAGCAGGTATACCCGATCTTGACAACATAAAAATTACTGTTGTTGGAGTGAAAGAAACCAGGCTGGCAGGTGCAGGAGAAGATGAATACATTAATTTTAACCAGATAAGGAAGGACTTTTACAGTCTGTTTCCGGGAAACTGGCATTTAAAATTAGCCGATCTTGGTGATATTGAAAAAGGGGAAAGTGTAGAGGATACGTATTATGCCTTACAAAACCTGGTAAGCGAGCTGTTAAGAGAGGGAGTGATCCCGGTAATACTGGGTGGGAGTCAGGATCTTATTTACGCGCAGTACCGCGCGTATGATTCCTTTGCCCAAATGGTAAACCTGGTGAACATAGACAGCCGGTTTGACCTTGGTGATGCTGAAAAACCAATAGGAGGGAATTCCTATGTAGGAAAGATCGTGGTGAACAAGCCCTATAATTTATTTAATTATTCGGCAGTGGGATATCAAACCTATTTCAATTCACAGGATGAGATCGAGTTGATGGACCGCCTTTTCTTTGATGCCTATAGGCTGGGAGAAGTTTCAGGAAATATAAAAGTTGTGGAGCCTGTTATGAGGGATGCCAACCTTGTGGGAATAGACATTGGAGCCATACATGCTTCGGCTATAGGGGGAAATTTCCAGTCCTCACCAAATGGCTTTGACGGGAAGGAAATATGTGCCCTGGCTCGTTATGCCGGTATTAGTGATAAAGTATCTTCCCTGGGGATATATGAGTACCATTCGGCATATCCAAAGGCAGGAAATATGTTGATAGCTCAAATGATGTGGTATTTTATTGAAGGGGTAAATTATCGTACCAATGAAAATACTATTTCAGCAAAAAAGGAGTTTATAAAATATCAGGTTCCTATTGATGATGAGGTACTTGTGTTTTTTAAAAGCCCGGTAAGTGGAAGATGGTGGATAGAAATTCCATTTATTTCAAATTCGAATACTAAATTAAAACGCCATACGTTATTACCTTGCAACCATGAGGATTATTTGGAAGCTTGTAACCAGGTAATTCCGGAGCGTTGGTACAAAACCAAGAGAAAAAACGAACTATAAAATTTTGTCGGGGGGTATTCCAGAAATACTGTATTTTTACCGAAACTATTGTTTTTTATAAAATAAATAGATAGGTTTACCGCCTAATAGGAAATGTCATAACCAGAGAGAACTATGAAGAAAATTATTTCGCTTATTGCAGTCTTAGCGATACTTGCCAGTTGTAGTCGGGGAGATCGGGGACAATTAGTAGGCGCGCAGGGAAAAAAGTGGAACCCGGAAAAACCATATGGTATGACATTGATACCCGGTGGAGCTTTTATCATGGGAAAGGCTGATGCGGATCTAGCCGATATGAAAAATGCGCCTCCCAAGACTGTGACAGTGCGTACGTTCTATATGGATGAGACGGAGATCACCAATTCAGAATACCGCCAGTTTACCAACTGGGTACGGGATTCTATAGTGCGTTTAAAACTTGCTGTTGAAGCTGAATTTACAGGAGCCACTCCCGGAGATGACGGGATTGGTGAATATGCTTTTGTAGATACAGATACGGAGAGCATGAGCGTTTATGAAAAGTATATGTATGATAATTATTACTCCATGAGTGAAGATTATCAAGGAAGAAAAATTAATAAAGATGTTGATATTATTTGGGATACCAGGGATTATCCGGACGAGGCTTATGCCAGCGTAATGGATACCATGTATATTCCAATTGAAGAATCCTATAACGGGCAGCGAACTATAGATGTAAAACATCTTAAATTCAGGTATCGTTGGATGGATATTCAAAAAGCTGCAAGATCCAAAACTCAAAAGAGAAGCGATTTTATTATTACTGAAGAAGTTGCTGTGTACCCTGATACTGCAGTTTGGATTAAAGATTTCAATTATTCCTATAATGAGCCTATGCACAATGATTACTTCTGGCATACTGCTTTTGATGATTATCCTGTAGTGGGAGTTTCCTGGAAACAGGCAAAAGCATTTACCCAGTGGAGAACATTGTACCATAATTCATACCGCCGAAGCAAGAGTACCCATGATGTGCCTACTTACAGGTTGCCTACAGAGGCAGAATGGGAATACGCCGCCCGTGGCGGACTAGAGTCTGCTACTTACCCATGGGGTGGGCCTTACGCGAAAAATGACCGTGGTTGTTTTATGGCCAACTTTAAGCCTTTAAGAGGGGATTACGCAGCAGATCAGGCTTTGTATACCGTAGAAGCTCAATCTTATGAGCCTAATGATTACAATTTGTATAATATGGCGGGGAACGTTGCAGAGTGGGTGAATTCCTCTTATGACCCTTCGTCTTATGAATATATGTCCTCTATGAACCCTTCTGTAAATAACGAGGAAGATCCGCGTAAGGTTGTACGTGGTGGTTCGTGGAAAGATGTGGCATACTTCCTGCAGGTGAGCTCTCGTGATTTTGAATATTCAGATACTGCCCGCAGTTATATAGGCTTTAGAACGGTGCAGGATTACCTTGGTACAGATGTTACATTAAATCAACCACCTAAATAAGATTAAACCCTATTTTAATAAATAACCTATTTATCAAACCAAAAAATCTAATTTTTAAAAGTTATGGCAAACAATAAGAACAGAATGAAAATAATGAATATGGTGTATGGTCTAGGTGCCTCTGTGGTAATTCTAGGAGCCCTTTTTAAAATCATGCACTGGCCATTTGGTAACTTGATGCTTATTATTGGACTTATTACCGAGGCAATTGTATTTGCCGTTTCAGCCTTTGAACCGGTTGATGATGATCTGGATTGGTCTTTGGTATATCCTGAACTTGCAGGTGGTGCTGCTTCTCCAAGAGAGCAAGCCCTAATCGAGGAGAATAAAGAAACTGAAGCTTCCCTTTCCAAAAAACTGGATGAAATGCTTAGAGAAGCTAAAATTGATGCAAACCTTATGAATAGCCTGGGAGACAGCATTCGTAATTTTGAAGGTGCTGCAAAAGGAATTGCTCCTACCGTTGATGCCATGACTTCCCAGAGAAAATACAGTGAAGAGCTTACTCTTGCTGCTGCTCAAATGGAAACTCTAAATAATCTGTACAGAGTACAGGTGGAATCTTCAGCAAGACAAGCTGAGATAAATGAGCAGGTTGCTGAAAACGCCGGCAGGTTAAAGGAACAAATGGGATCTTTGGCAACAAACCTATCTTCTTTAAATGGAGTATATGGTGGTATGTTGACCGCTATGAATGGAAGAGCAGTTTAATCCTGAGCCTGTTAACAGTTAAACTTATTAAAGAAACTAAAAAAATTTAAATGGCGTCTGGAAAACAATCCCCAAGGCAGAAGATGATTAACCTGATGTATCTGGTTTTTATCGCTATGCTTGCTCTAAATATGTCAAAAGAGGTACTTACCGCTTTTGGTTTATTAAATGAAAAATTAACAGAATCAAATCAAACAACTACGCAAAGAAATGCAGCCTTTATGGCCGGTCTTGATGCGAAGGTTGAAGAACAGCCTGCAAAGTATGCCCCTCTAAAGGAGAAGGCGGTACGTATAGATGAGCTTTCAACCAATTTTAATAATTATATAGAAACCTTGAAGGCAAATCTTACTGAAAAGCAAGATGACCTACAGGATTATGAAACCATGGACCGGTCTGACCAGTTGGATGAAATGTTCTTTACCGGTGGTAAGAATACCGTAAAAGGAGATGAGTTCATCCAACAGATAGCGGCTTACAGAGATGGTGTTGTAGATCTTATTAAAAGTGAACAGGGTCTTGAACCTATTGCTTCTAAAGTACAGAATGAATTTGCAACAGAGCCTGTTGAAGACAGAACAGGAATTACCAAACCATGGCTTGAGTACCACTACCAGGGATATCCTTTAATTGCTTCCCTTACCAAACTTACCCAGTTACAAGCTGATGTTAAGAATACTCAAGGGGAGATCCTTTCAGCTATGTTATCTGGGCAGTTACAAAGTGAGGTATCTTTAACCAATTATGATGCAATCGTTATTCCAGATAAAACTGCTTTCTTTAGTGGGGAGAATTTTACTGGTCGTGTGGTTTTAGGTAGGGTAGATCAAACTTTGAAATTTGATAAAGTAACTGTTAATGGTAAAGAAGTAACCACCATTAAAGCAGGCCAGGTTGACCTTAACTTTCCGGCAGGAAATGTTGGAGAACAGGAGATAAAAGGAGAGCTTCAATTTAAAGAAGGAGATTCAATTATCAGTATTCCTATTAGCAGTTCTTATGCTGTAATTCCTAAACCAAATGCAGCTGTAATTTCTGCAGATAAGATGAACGTGGTATACCGTGGGGTTCAAAACCCAATGACTATTTCCATTCCTGGAGTTGGACAGGTTTCGGCTAGCGGTCCCGGCCTTTCACCGGCAGGGGGAGCAGGAAAATATAACATGAATGTTACCACTGTACAAGCAAGGGAAGTTACTATCAGCGTAACCGGGCAATTGCCGGGTGGTGAGAAAGTTTCAGACAGCAAGGTATTTAGAATTAAAGATATCCCCGCTCCAATGGGTACAATTCGTGGAGAAGATGGATCGGTTAAAATGCAACGTAACAGTCTTGAGATCTCAAGTGTTGGTGCAAGTTTGCCAGACTTTGATTTTGACCTTGGACTGCGTGTAACCGGTTTCAGCTTTAAAGTTTCGGGACAACCTACGGTTACTGTAAGAGGTAATACTCTTGATGCGGCTGCTAAAGCTTCTTTAAGACGTGCAGGCAGAGGAGAAACAGTACAAATATTTGATATACAGGCATCCCTGGCTAATAATTCGAGTTATATGCTTAAAAAGGTATCACCGGTATTTGTTGAGTTAACAAATTAAAAAGAAAGAAGAACCATGAAGTGGAATCAATTTTTGACAGGCGTTTTTGGATTGCTTTTGGCAACCGGAAGTTACGCGCAGTCAAATATCCTGAATGCAAAGAGTCCTGACCAGATTGGGCAGGTATCTGCTGCCGAGATGGATGTTCGTACAAAAAAGAAACCATTGGAATATGGTTACATAGAAGACAGAGATATCCTTTGGTCCAAAAATGTATGGGAGATCATAGATCTGGATGAAAGGGTGAACTTCCCTTTATACTATCCTATTGATACCGTAAATATTGGCGCTAGCAGAAGGTCTTTATACGATATATTAATGACTGGGATTAAAAGCGGTAAGATCAAGAACATTTATACCGATTCTTATTTTACTGAAAAAAGAACCCTTAATGATATTAGTGCAGCTATCTCAAAGATTGATACAACAGATCTTGGTAGGGAGCAGTATAATGCCGGGGAAGAAATTGATCAGCAATATATAGATAGAAGAGACCTTTCTTCAGCAGACATTATGGAGTATCGCATTCGCGGAATGTGGTATTTTGATAAACGCCAGGCTGAACTAAAGTACAGGTTACTTGGGATAGCACCGGTAGCGCCCGATGTGAATTTTCTGGATGATGAAGAACCGGATCTTGTTGAATTGTTCTGGGTGTGGTTTCCCGATGCCAGGGAACTCCTGTTTGAGGCTACCGCTTTTACCGGTGGAAATTCCTCTCAGGATATTTCCTTTGATCACCTTATGAATGCCCGGAGATTTAATGCGGTTATCTATAAGGAAGATAACGTACAGGGAGACAGATCTGTAAATGATTATATTACTGAAAGTGCTTTCATGCAACTTCTGGAATCTGAAAGGATACGGGAGCAGATACGTAACTTTGAACAGGATATGTGGAATTATTAATTTGAAGTAATACATATTCTTTATTTAAATATTCAAACGCCCCGGTCTTACGGGGCGTTTATAATTATATGATATGCTGGATTATATTATAGTGGGTGCCGGTCTAAGCGGGATTAGCATTGCCGAAGAGTTAATTGGCAGAGGCAAAAGCATTATGGTCTTTGAAAATAACTCGCAAAATTCGTCAACGGTTGCGGGTGGTATATTCAATCCTGTGATCCTTAAACGCTTTACCCTTGCCTGGAATGCTGGAGAGCAGCTTGAAACCGCACTGCCTTTTTACCGTACCCTCGAAAAGAAACTTGAAGTTCCCCTTATAGATGAGCTGCCAATTTATCGAAAATTTAATTCGATAGAAGAGCAAAACAATTGGTTCAACGCCATGGATAAACCACTGGTAGAACCTTTTTTGGATGCCAATCTAACCAGCTCAATCAACGAAAATATTCCGTCAAGTTTTTCATTTGGCAGGGTAAAAGGTACCGGGAGAATAGATACTTCAACATTAATTTGGAAATACAGGGATTATCTAAAAAAGATAAATTCTCTAATTTCAACCAATTTTGATCACAGTAAGTTGGTCATAGGAGAAGATTCGGTATCGTATAATGAGATAAGCGCCGGTAAAATAATATTTTGTGAAGGATATGGTATGGTAGATAATCCCTGGTTCAATTTTTTACCGCTTCATGGAAATAAAGGGGAATACCTTGTTATTAGGTCAAAAGAGCTGAAGTTGGATGTTGCGGTGAAATCTTCGGTATTTATTTTACCGCTGGGAGATGATCTTTATAAGATAGGGGCAACTTATGATCATAAGGATATTTCAGCAAACCCCACTCCCGGCGCCCGGGAGACATTATTGGCTCAGGTAAAGAAAATGCTTACCTGTGATTTTGAGATCGTAGACCAGGTGGCAGGAATCAGGCCGGCAACCAATGACCGTAAACCCGTTGTTGGGCAGCATCCGCGATTTTCCCAATTATTTTGCTGCAACGGTTATGGCAGCAGGGGGGTGTTAATAGCGCCCACCGTGGCAAAGGATTTTGTGGCACATCTTGAGGATGGGCAATCCCTTGATCCTGAAATTGACCTTAAAAGATTTTTATAGTGACTTAGGCAGGTTTTTTGTAGTGCAGGAACATATTGATCCAGATATTTCTGGATAGCCGGATAATAAGCGGCAAAAATATTACTAAAGTGGCGGTTATGGCAATAAAGGTGGTCATAAGTCCGCCGCCAAAAAAGAAATAAGTTATTATAAAAGCGGCTACAGAAAATGCCACCCCCAGGGCATAGCTCACGTACATAGCGCCAAAAAAGAAGGAAGGTTCCATTTTATATTTGGTTCCGCAATGGGAGCAGCGCTCGTGCATATCAAAAAGTTTATGCATTTTATAAGGATTTGATTCCTTATACATGCTTTCCTCCTGGCAAACCGGGCAGGTGCCGGTGACAATACTGTATAACTTTGTACCCTTTAAGAAACTCATTTCTATTTTTTTACCAGTACAAAAATAAGCATCTTTGCAAAAATTTTAGAACATTATAATGCTTAACATTCATAACTTATCGATATCATTTGGCGGGGAGTCATTATTTGATGAAATAACTTTTAGACTTGGGGCGGGAGACCGCGTGGGGCTTATTGGGAAGAACGGAGCCGGGAAATCGACAATGCTTAAGATCCTTTCAGGGGAACAGGAACCCGATACCGGGCAAATTGCAAAGGACAAGGAACTTAAAATAGGTTTTTTAAAGCAGGATATTGATTTTGTTCAGGGTAGAACTGTGCTGGAAGAGGCGCAGCAGGCATTTGTTGAGATCAAGGCTATTGAAAAGAAAATAGATCACATTAATCACCAACTTGCCACGCGTACAGATTATGAAAGTGAGGAATATACCCATCTAATCCAGGAATTAAGTGAGATCACTCACCAATACGAGATTATAGGAGGTTATAATTATCAGGGTGAAACAGAAAAGGTCCTT
>CAXAZV010000127.1:0-9164 GCA_963973375.1 uncultured Antarcticibacterium sp. | reverse complement strand
GAAACCTCAGAGAATATTTCCAGTGTAATTGGAGGAATAAACAAAATGTTCACCAAGACGGTAGACAATCTTGGCTATCACGATCTCAATAAGCTTAAGAAGAACAGCAAGGGAATTGATAAACTTGAAGAGGAAATTGACGAGCTCAAAGGGAACATATTTTATTTTATCAAATCCCTGGATGATGACTCTATTGAGGCGAGCAAATTTTATATCCTAATTCTGGATTATTTGCAGGATATGGTGCAGTCTATAGGTTTCATTACAAGAACCAGTTATAATCACGTACATAATAACCATAAGAATTTAAAGTTCAATCAGGTTAGAGAGTTAAAGGGGATCGATGTAAAATTGCAGTCCTTGTTTGATGATATTCAACATATTTTTGACACCCATAAATTTAATAATATTGAAGGGGTAATAGCTGAAAAACAGCAACTGCTGGACCATGTTTCCGAGCTTATTGAAAAACAGATCACCCGTATAAGGACCAGCGAGACCAGCCCTAAGAACACCAAGTTGTATTTTGGTTTGTTACTTGAAACCAAAGATCTCATTGCTTCTACCATGAGCCTGCTGCAGTTGTTCAGGGAATTTAATAAGGAAGCAAAACAGTCTATTAATTTATAGGCGGGAAATTCTATAAAACAAAAAAGATCGCCGGCAGGGCGATCTTTTTTGTTTGTTATATGACAGGAGTTTATCCGTTCACCGCCTCTACATAATCCACTTTGCCTTCCAGCATATCGCGCATCATCGTCTCGATTCCGTTCTTTAAGGTAGCGGTAGAAGACGGGCAACCGCTGCAGGCTCCCTGGAGGATCACTTTTACGGTTTTGGTTTCAGGATTATAGGAATCAAAAACAATATTTCCACCGTCGCTTGCCACTGCCGGCTTAATATATTCGTCCAGGATATCTACCACCTGTTGGGAAACTTCGTCAAGATCTTGCGGGGCAACAGCAGCGGCTTTCACCTCTACCTCCTCTTTTTGTTTAAAGCTTTCATTGTTCAACACTTCATGCCCTTCCTGCAGGTAATTCCTTATAAATTCGCGAAGCTCCAGGGTAATGTCATTCCAGTCGGCCATATCATATTTATGGATCGAGATGTAATTCTCATCCATAAAGACTTCCTTCACAAAAGGGAAATGGAACAATTGCTTTGCCAGGGGAGCATCGGCAGTTGCATCAATATTCTTAAACTCGGCCCCTGAGATCACCAGCTTTTTGTTGGCCACAAATTTCATAACCCCTGGGTTAGGAGTGGTTTCAGCATACACGGTAACGGGAACAAGTTTTGAAGAAGGCGTTTCATCGGTTTTAATGATGGTGGCGCCGGAGTTAAGGTAGGTCATTAACTGCTCTGCCACTTCTTCCTGTACATCTTCCCATTCAACGATATTGTATTTTTCAATTGCAATAAAATTTTGGGCTATAAAAACCGTTTTAACAAACGGCAAATGAAAGAGTTGTTGGGCCAGCGGTGATCTCGCGGCTTCTTCAATGTTCTTAAATTCGAAACTTTCATGCCTTGTAAGGAATTGATTGGTCTCAAATTTTACAATTGAATTATTGGTTGTGGGTTGTATATTTATATTAAAGGTGTTCATACGAATAGATTTTTTGCAAAATTACTAAAAGAAACTAGTGTAATCGATATATTTACAGGGATATTGGGGTAGTATTCAATGGTTTTCCTTCGCTCGTCTTCATTGCGGCTTCTTAAACTTCATTTCTGCCTTTTTAATTTATAAAGTTTTTTAATGAGATTGATTTTACGTGGCATACTTATTTTTATAGTGTTGGGTTCATTTACTCAGGGCCACGCGCAGGAAGTTATACCAACTTATTCTGATTATTTAACCGATAATCTTTACCTGCTGCACCCTTCAATGGCCGGCGCTTCCAATATGAATAAGATACGGCTCACCGCAAGGCAACAGTGGTTTGACGTGAAGGATGCGCCCTCCTTACAAACCCTGAGCATAAATGCAAGAACAGGGGAGAGGATAGGCCTGGGAGGTATAGTCTTTAATGACCAGAACGGGAATTACTCCACCCGGGGTGTCTATGCCACCTTTGCATATCACCTGCTGTTTTCCCGAAGCGAACTGGACCTTAATCAGCTGTCTTTTGGAATTAGTGGGGGTTTGATTCAGCACAGTCTTGACCAAAGCGGATTTACCGGGGGGGACCCGTTGTTGGGCGGTGGAAATCCTGCCGATATCTATGCCAATGCCGATGTGGGACTTTCCTATTATTACCTGGATTTCTTTGCCCATGCCACCGCTAAAAATATCCTCTCCGTAAAACGGGAATTGTTTTATTCAGATGCGGTTCCCAGTAACCAACGAAAATATCTTTTTTCAACTGGCTATGTTATCAACCCGCGGAACAGCAGGTGGAGCTATGAGCCCTCTGTACTTTTTCAATGGAGAGAAGCTACAGCCGAGAGAACAGTTGATGCAAACTTGAAGTTCTACCGAAGCCTGGAGATGGGAGCGCTCTTTGGCGGACTTTCATTTAGATCTAGTTTTGAGGGAACCGAGTATACTACAGATGGGAATGAAGTTAAAAGTCAGCGATTGCAATATCTAACCCCTTTTCTGGGAATGGAATACAAGAGATTTCTCTTCGCCTATACATTTACCCATCAATTGAACTCTATGGTGTTGAGCAATTCCGGTTTTCACCAGATCACCCTTGGTTATAATTTTGGGGAGAACAGGGCCCGTTATGATTGCGATTGCCCCGCCATCAATCAAAATTCCAGATAGGAAACTTCATAGTTGTTTAGAGCAGCATTGGTAAGCAATCCCAGAACTTGGGGGTCCACATTGCTGAAGAGTTTGTGCGCCGGTACTTTATCTCCCACATTTTGCAGGTGGTGGTCCTCCAATACTTTTTTAGTTTGCCGTGCAACCGCTTCCCCGGAATCTATAATTTTTACACCGGGAGGAAAGATCTTTTTTAGCATTGGCATAAGGTAAGGGTAGTGGCTGCAGCCCAGTACCAGATAATCTATATGTGCCTCCAGCATAGGTTTAAGAAGCTGTCGCAGCAGTATCTCCATTTCAAAGGTATTGTGTTCTCCCCGCTCAATAAGACGCACCAGGCCTTGTCCAACCACTTCAACGATCTTTATGTCCCTGGAATAAAGTTCTGATGTTTGATGAAATAGCTTACTGGATAGAGTTCCTTTGGTTGCAAGTATCCCAATAACCTTGGTTTGGGATTTCAATGCTGCAGGTTTGAGGGCAGGTTCTATTCCTATAAAGGGGATGTGATAATAGCCGCGTAGATATTCAATAGCATTGGTAGTGGCGGTATTACAGGCTACCACTATTAATTTACAACCCATTTCCAGGAGCTGGTCTGTGTTCTTTTTGCTAAGGGCAATGATCTCCTCAACAGGCCTCTCCCCGTAGGGGGCATTTTTGCTATCGGCCAGGTACATGGTATTTTCATTGGGCAGTAATTGGATCACTTCTTTCCAAATAGAAGTACCGCCCACTCCTGAATCAAAAAAACCTATGGGTGCCTCATTGCTCATAGGTACAAATGTAAAAACTGCGCCCTTATGGAGCGCAGTTTTATAAATTTTATTTGCTTAAAAAGATTAGATACCTAATTCTTTCTTTACATCTGGCATAAGGTTGTAACCATCGGCCATGATAACTCCGCTTCCGTTTGAAGAGTCAAGAACATAGTCATATCCTTTAGCTCTTGCTACTTTTTGAATAGTAGTACGGGCTTTTTCATACACCGGCTTTAAAAGATCAAGTTCTTTCTTTTGAAGATCCTGTTGTGCATTTTGACCGTGCTCCTGGATTCTTCTTTGAGTACTTTGAAGTTCCATTGCTCTTTTTTGGTTCTCTTCTTCAGTTTTTGTAGCTGCTTCAGCTTCGTAACGTTGCATTGTTTTTTGAGCTTCAGTATACATATCTTTTATTTCAGTATCATATGTTTTTTGAAGTTTTTCAAGCTGCGTCATAGCATCTTTAAACGCAGGCATTCCTTCTACTAATTCCTGTGAGGCAATGTGTGCGATCTTAGATTGAGCATTTGTAAAAGCGGTTGCACCAACTGTTAAGGCTACTGCTAAAATAAATGTTTTGAATTGTTTCATTTTAATAATTGTATTAAGGGTTTAGTGTTAATTTTTAAAGTTTCTGCTTTGTTGGGGTATTAATTATTTCCGGTCTTCTGTTTACGTACGTTCTCTATTGAATCTTTCTTTCGCTGGCGTTCCTCAAGGACCTTTGCCCGGCGCTCTTCAAATTCTTTTTGTTTTGCCGCGCGCAGGGAATCTCTTTCCTTTTTGCGTTCTTCTATTAATGCTTCTCTTTCATTTTTAACAGCCTCTGCCGCCTGCTGTCTTTCAGTAACTACAGCATCCTGTTCTACCGTGCGGTTTTCTTCTTTCTCAAATTCATTGATCTCTGCCTTAGAAGTTAATTGCTCTCTTCCTGCGGCCCTGGTGATCATTCTCAAAACCTGATCGCTTATATTATGTCTTTCTGCTGAAAAAACCAATCCAACATTAGAGGTTCTGTCAAAGATGAAATCATAGTTTCTTTGTTCTCCTAATTCCTGAAGCGCATTAAAAACCTGATCCTGTATAGGCTGTATCAGTCGTTTCTTCTGAAGGATGAAATCACCATTCGTGCCAAAACGTTTTTGTTGATATTCTGCGATCTTAGAAACTTCAAAATCTATGTTGGCTTCTCTTTCCTCTATCAATTCCTTTGTAAGCAAAGGCCTTTCCTGTTCAAGAGAGATCTTTAGACTTTCTATTTTCTTTTGATCTGTTTCCAATTCATTTTTCCACTGCAATACCCTTTGATCCAGTTGAGCCGAAGCTTCCTGATATTCGGGTACATTTGCCAGAATGTATTCCATATCAATGTAGGCAATCCGGTTCGGCTTTTGTGCCTGAACCTGTGATGCAACACCTCCAAAAATTACTGCGAGAATTAGAAATTGGCGTTTCATATTTGTGATATTAGAAATAATCGTGCCAAATTAAAACTGCTGCCCGATTATAAAGTGAGTTTCCCATCCATTAGGTCCAACACTTCCCGGAACAGAGTCAAACCCATATCCAAAATCAATGCCAAGCAATCCAAACTGCGGCATGAAAATTCGCAATCCGGCACCGGCGGACCTGTTTAATTGAAACGGATTAAAGTCTCTAAAATTGTCATAAGCGGCTCCACCTTCTATAAATGCCAAAGCATAAATAGAGGCCATAGGTTTCAGGGTAATAGGGAACCTTAATTCCAGCGAGTATTTGTTATAGATCACCGCACCATCCTGATTGGTTTCACGGCTTATGCTGGTTCTATCCAAGGGCACTACAGATTGGTTTGGATAACCTCTAAGCGCTATGGTTTCCCTACCGTCAAGGCTAAATGCTCCAAGCCCGTCTCCTCCAACGAAGAATCTTTCAAAAGGTGGAATTCCACGTTCGTTGTTATATGCCCCAAGGAAACCAAGTTCAACACTTGGTCTTAGAACTAAATTGCTGTTGCCACCAAAGTTCTTAAGGGTAGTAAACCACGAACCTTTAAATTTTACTTTATAGAATTCCAGCCACTTGAATTTTTCCTGGTCAATTTTTGCCTGGTCACCAATTGGCTCTTCTCCCGGTCTTAACCTGAAGCCCTGGGCGTTAATAAGATTTCCATTCTCATCTTTTCTCTGGAATTCATCTTGCTGGTCAAGATTTGGATAATCTACCCCGTTCCATAATGAATATGGAGGGGTGAATTTTGCGGTAATAGCAAATTCAGATCCGTATGTTGGGAAAATAGGGTTAATACCCCTGCTGTCCCTGCTTAATCCTAATGTATAGGTTAAGTTATTTGAATAACCGTCAGGGAAGGTGAAAAGTCCCGTTTGGTAATTGTTAAGGTCATATCTCTGGAAACCTATTGCCTGTGAAAGGGTAAAATAATCATCTGGCCATCTAAGTCTTTTTGCAAGACCTACATTCACACCAAGAATATCAAAACTTCTGGACCTGTCTGCACGTCTTCTTATTTGATCAAAGAAAAATTGACGGGTGTAGGAGAAGGAGGTAGATAAACTTACGCGGCGCTTACCACCCAACCATGGTTCTATAAAAGATAAACTGTAGGTTTGGTAGAAAATACTTGCCTGCGCTCTTAAAGAAAGCGTTTGACCGTCACCCATTGGTAAGGGTTTATAAGCTTCTTTGTCAAAGATTCCCGCAAGGGAGAAGTTGTTAAATGATAGTCCAAGGGTTCCAATAAAACCACCTCCACCATAACCACCTTGTAATTCTATCTGGCTGGCACCCGCTTCCACTACAGAATATTGCATATCCAGCGTACCGCTGTTTGGATCAACATTCTGGAAATCGGGGCTTATTTGTTCAGCATCAAAGAAACCTAATTGTCCAAGTTCCCTAAGGGTTCTTATAACGTTTTGCTGGCTGTATTTCTGGCCTGGCTGGGTTCTTAATTCCCTGTAAATAACGTGGTCTTTGGTCTTGTCATTTCCAACTACACTTATGTTGTTGAAGTATGCTTCTTTTCCTTCAATGATCCTTATCTCAAAATCTATAGTATCATTGTAAATACGGGTTTCTACCGGGTTAATCTGGGAGAAAAGGTATCCGTTGTTCTTGTATAGGTTGGAAAGGTCTTGCGCGTCTGGATTTCCTGGATCTGCAATTCTTTCCTTAAGAAGAACGCCATTATACACATCTCCTGTATTAATTCCCAAAGCCATTGCAAGCATTTGATCTGTATAAACCGTGTTACCAATAAAATCAATGTTTCCTATGTAATGCTTCCGGCCTTCTTCAAGATTAATTTGCAGTGCAACTGTTTCCTGGTCTTTTCTAATAAGGGTATCAGAAATTATACGCGCATCCCGGAAACCTTTTTCCTTGTACTTGTTGATGATCTTTTCCTTATCTGCTTCATATTCATCTGCAATGAATTTAGAGCGCTTCCATACCCTGAAAAAATTCTTTTCTTTGGTCTTGGACATAGCTCTGCGCAGTTTCGCGTCACTGAACATTTCATTGCCTGAAAAAGCAATTTCAGAGATCTTTACCTTTTCACCCTGGTCCACATTTACTACCATGTTTACCTTGTTTACACCCGTGGTATCTTCAACGGGAATAGTATTTATGGCTACTTTGGAGTTGAAAAAGCCGTCTTTGCGGTACTTGTTTTCAATGTAGTTTTTGGTGGTGGTAATAAGGTTTTCTGTAACCTTTACCCCTGGGGTTAGATTATTTTCCTTAATAAGTTCCTCGCGGGCACTTTTCTTTTTTACGCCTTGAAGGCGAATTTCAGCAAGTTCAGGAACTTCAACGATCTCAAGCTCTAAATCGGCCACATCACCTTCAACATTGGTAATGTAGAAATTGATATCGCTAAAAAGGTTGAGGTCCCACAGCTTTTTAAGAACCTTGCTAAGCCGGTCACCGGGTATAAATATTTCTTCTCCCGGTTTAAGGCCTGTAAAGGCGACTACAGTTTGCTCATTGTAGCTAACCATACCGGTAACTTCAATTTTCCCAATCGTATATTTTTTGCCCTGTCCAAGAGGAAGATCCTGTGCCTGAAATGAGAGGGTATATAAAAAACAAAATGCCAGAAGGCTGAGTATTCTTTTTGACATGCGGGTATTAACTAATCTGTTCACTGGTTTTTCCAAATCTTCGTTCTCTGGTTTGATAATTATAAATGGCCTCGTATAGATCTTCCCGTCGAAAATCCGGCCATAATATTTGTGTAAAATATAATTCAGCGTAGGCTATTTGCCACAATAAAAAATTACTTATGCGTTGTTCCCCACTGGTGCGAATCAACAGATCTACGTCTGGTAAATTTCGGGTGTAAAGATGCTGATTTATAATTGATTCATCAATAGCTTCCGGGGAAATTTCGTTATTTTTTACTTTTTCACTTATATCCCGTACCATGTGCATCATTTCTTCCCGTGAGCCGTAACTAAGGGCCAGGGTAAGGGTCATCCTTTGGTTGTCTTCGGTTTTGGCCATTACTTCCTGCAGCTCTTTTTGTGCCTTCTTAGGGAGACTATCAAGATTGCCAATTGCCTTTAACCTTATGTTGTTTTCCGTTAAGGTCTTGATCTCTTTTTTAAGAGAGGAAACCAAAAGGCGCATTAAAGTGTCTACTTCACGTTTTGGCCGGTTCCAGTTTTCTGTAGAAAAAGCATAAAGGGTAAGGAATTCAATGCCAAGTTCAGCACTGCCTTCCACCACATCTCTTACAGATTTGGTTCCTTCTTCATGTCCAAAAGCTCTAAGGAAGCCTTTTTGTTTTGCCCAGCGGCCATTGCCATCCATGATGATGGCGATATGTTTGGGGAGGCTCTTAAGGTTTAATTTTTCTTTGAACATGGGATTTTTAAAAATGACTGTAACAAGGTTTTCTTCCAAATGTAAACGTAAGACTTACTCCTGAAAAAACATACCAATCTGATGTATTTACATTCCCGAATTCACGGGGTGGGTCCCTTCGACCCAAAAGTTCCTGCGGATTGCTGCCGTCCATATTATCTGTAAACGTATAACGCGCTCCTATTTCTATAGCGCCTATCATGTGCTGGGTAAGGCTTTGCTTAAACCCAAAGACCATGGGAATGGAAAATTCCCAGTTTTCTCCCTGGGGTTCTAAAATCCCGCGTGCAGGCCTGTCGGCACTCAAATAATGGTGTTTCGAATTGAAATAGGTGAGCCCGGTGTATAAATATGGGGTGCTTTGCTGTTCAGCTTCCGAAAGGTCGAATTCGTAAAAATTGAATTCCAGGCCAAGAGAAGCTTCTGCAACATGATTATTAAATGAGTAGCCACGTTGTTTGCGCAATACCTGGGTAGATTTTGCATCATCGGCACTTATCTCGGCATACAACAGGCTTAACCTGAAACTGTGCCTTGGGCTGCGGTTCCATTTTGCAATACCTCCCACAACCAGCCCGTTTGGATTTATGTATGTAGTGTTTCCCACGTCTCCTATGTAATTTGCACCTCCTATAAAGGGTCCTACTTCAAACATTTGTGCCTTGGCGGCGTTGGAGCAGGCAAACAATAAAATTACTAAAATCAGGTGCCTCATAGATTTTCAAAAGTTTGCAAATATAACAATAATGTTTGCC
>CAXAZV010000126.1:0-9176 GCA_963973375.1 uncultured Antarcticibacterium sp. | reverse complement strand
ATACTTATGCTGGGTTTTAAAATGTATAAACGAATGAGAAGTAAAAACCCGAATGCCTAGTGTGGTGTGAAAATTGATTACTGAAGTAAAATTCCTCTAAATACAATGAAGCTTTTAAAATTATCTTTAAGGAACCGTATTTTCATCTCAATGATCTTATTGGTTTTAGGAGCCTCCATTCTTATAGCGGGAGTTACTGTGTACCAATACAAAGAAGAATCTGAATCCTACCACAGGGAGCGCCTTGAACGCAAGGAACAGGCAATAAGGGAAAATATTAAATTTGTTCTGGAAAGCACCACTCATGTGGTAAACACCGCAAATATGGCGGTGATCTTAAATGAGCGAGGTAAGATCCACGAGATCTCACAGGTTCATGATATGCGAATCCACATATATGATCTGAGCGGAAAATTGTTGATTAAATCCAATGAAACCTTTTTCAGAGATACCACTGTGGCACAAATCCCCTTAAATATCCTTAAGGAACTGGAGAGTTCCTCCAATAAAAGGTATCTAAAAAAGTCTGAAGTAAACGGTCAAAAATTCCAATCGTCCTACACTTATTTAAATGACAACCAGTTCAAGCCACTCGCGATACTTTACCTGCCTTATTTACAAGATGACGAGTTGCTGCAAAAGGACCTCAATAATTTTTTAATGAAAATGGGTGAGGTTTATCTTTTTATGCTGGTGCTGGCAATATTGTTGTCCTATTTTCTATCAAAGTACATTACTAAATCCCTGAAACTAGTTTCTGCCAAGATCATTGAAACCCGCCTGGATAAGCGGAATCAAAAGATAGACATAGATAATGCCTCTGAGGAGATTTATACCCTGGTCGCAGCTTATAACAGCATGATAGATGAACTTGAGGAAAGTGCCGTAAAACTCGCAACTGGAGAAAGGGAACAAGCCTGGAGGGAAATGGCAAAACAGGTGGCCCATGAGATTAAGAACCCCTTAACGCCAATGCGGCTAAGCGTTCAGAGTTTTCAGCGCAATTTTGATCCCGAAGATCCCGCAATTCATCAAAAGGTGGAAGAATACAGCAATACACTTATCCATCAAATAGATACTATGAGTGCCATAGCATCGGCTTTTTCCAATTTCGCAAAAATGCCGGCACAGCAAAATGAGATCCTTAATGTTCCCAAAATTGTAAAACTGGCCCTGGATATCTTTAATGAAAATTATATAGTTTTCACCTCTGATAAGGATGAGATTCTGGCGAAATTTGATCGCACTCAGTTAATAAGAGTGGTCACCAATCTGGTTAAAAACGCCACCCAGGCTTTACAGGATGTAGAAAATCCTAAGATTCTGGTGAGGGTGGAAGAGATGGATCACATGGTTAGTATTACAGTGGCAGATAATGGAATAGGGATTACCGAGGAAAATAAAGAAAAGGTGTTTGAGCCTAAATTCACCACTAAAACCAGCGGCATGGGACTTGGGTTGGCAATGGTTAAAAACCTGGTTGAAACCTACGGGGGTAGCATTACCTTCACTTCCCAAAAAAATAAAGGCACTATATTTACAGTAAAATTTCCCAGGAATTAATGGGAATATGTCTAATAAAAACTATCCATCTTCTATAAAAGTTTGTGGAATTAAAATAACGCCTATGAAATTTCAGAATATTTTAGAGCAAAACAATCACGGGATCCTTACAATTACTATCAACCGGCCTTCAAAATTGAATGCCCTCAACAAAGAAACTATTGAGGAACTGCACAGGGTTTTAAAGAATGCAGGGGAGGATGAGGAAATCAAAGTGATCATACTTACCGGAAGCGGTGAAAAGGCATTTGTTGCCGGGGCAGATATTAGTGAATTTGCCGATTTTTCAGTAGAAGAAGGTTCTCAATTAGCTGCTGAAGGGCAGCGAAAATTGTTTGACCTTGTCGCAAATTTTCCCAAACCTGTAATTGCGGCAGTAAATGGATTCGCCTTAGGTGGCGGACTGGAACTGGCAATGGCAGCACATTTCAGGATTGCTTCCGAAAATGCTAAAATGGGCTTGCCTGAAGTTTCCCTTGGAGTAATTCCGGGTTATGGAGGTACGCAGCGATTGCCGCAACTAGTTGGAAAAGGAAGAGCCATGGAAATGATTATGACAGCGGGAATGATAGATTCACATCAGGCTTTACAATATAATCTTGTAAATCACGTGACCACTCAGGAAGACCTTTTGGAATTTACTGAAAAGTTAGCAGGGAGGATCATGAGGAATTCAATGGTTGCTATTCGCTCTGCCATTAAAGCTGTAAATGCCAATTACGAAGAGGGTTTAAACGGTTTTGAAACAGAAATTGAAGAATTTGGGAGATGCTTTGGAACTGCCGATTTTAAAGAAGGTACCACTGCATTTTTAAACAAAAGAAAGGCCGACTTTCCAGGGGAATAAAGAACCCAAATAAATAATATGGAATAATTCCTTAATTCAGGAATTATTCCATATTTTTGTTTGATGCAGAAAGTTGATGGATATATAGCCGGGAGGGGAGCACAGCTAAATGTGCACAACCGTTTTGATGCGCAGGCTCATGAATTGCGCGAAGATTTTCTTAATTACTGCGCTCTGGAAGGGGAAGACCCCTTCAAAACCCAAACTGTCCTTATAGATACTTTTCCAAAGACCATTGTAAATAAGGTGGATAGCCCGGATTTACGAATGGGTTTTTCCCTGAATCCTTATCAGGGATGTGAGCATGGCTGCGTATATTGTTATGCTAGAAATTCCCACGAATATTGGGGGTATAGTGCCGGGATAGATTTTGAGCAAAAGATCCTGGTAAAACGCAATTGTATTGAATTGCTGGAGAAAAAATTTCAAAGTAAGCGGTGGGAGGCTTCCCCTATAATATTATCTGGGAATACAGATTGTTACCAGCCTATTGAGAAGAAGTTGGAGATCACCCGTTCCCTACTGAAAACATTTTTAAAATATAAGCATCCGGTTGGGATTATTACCAAAAATGCCCTTATCCAGCGGGATATTGATATTTTAAAGGAACTGGCAAAAGACAATCTCGTACAGGTGAATCTTTCCATTACTTCCCTGGATGAAACCATGCGCCGTATGCTGGAACCCAGAACCGCCACGGTAAAAAAAAGACTGGAAACAGTTGAAAAACTTACTGCGGAAGGGATTCCGGTAAGCGTGATGATGGCCCCCATAATACCGGCAATAAACAGCCATGGAATATTGCCGTTGGTAAAGGCGGTGTCCGAAAGAGGAGCCTTAATTGTGGGTTATACCATGGTACGCCTTAACGGTGCAATAGGAGGAATTTTTACAGATTGGATACAAAAAACTATGCCCGACAGGGCTGAAAAAGTGCTGCATCAAATTGCCCAATGCCACGGGGGAAATCTAAACGACAGCGTCTTTGGCCGCCGTATGAAAGGCGAAGGAAATATCGCCGAACAAGTCGCGCAGCAGTTTAGTGTTGCCCGCAAAAAATATTTAAAGGAAAAAAGCCTTCCGGTTCTTAATTGCGATATTCACGAGCAATATAAGGATGGACAAATGAAACTTTTTTAAAATAGAGAAATTAGAATCTATAACCTAGTTTTAAATTTCCATAAGGGGTTAAATGGTCGGTTACTGCTGGGCCTATATCAACTCCAAGATTGAATCCATGTTTCCCAAAATAACTCATACCTATTGGTAGATATCCCATAATTAAACCGGTATCATCGCTGGTACCCCAAAAATCAAATGCTTCAACATAAACATAAGATGCTGTTAAGCCCACGTGAAATATAAGTTTGGACTCCTTAATTTTCCAGGGATAATATTTAAAACCTACGCCTACACTTGGAATACCCGCACCTATTTCCAGACTAACCTTCTCTGAAACAATTCGATCATAGATAATTCCCAAGGTGGGAGTAGTCCCCAGTATATTAAAAGAAATAGCGTTTTTCCGAATTCCGTCAAAACCGGAAGTTTCTTCCTGAGCATATCCTGACAAGGAAATTAAAATCATGGACAAACTAAGCAGAAAATAATTTTTATTCATAATTATTAATAGTTTATTATTTCTTGTGAAAAATACGTTTAATAAATTAGAAATTAATAAATAATTAAGAAAATGATTGACAAGTTTAAAACCCAGCGGTGTTTCTTCTAAAAAGTTGTCCGCATCCTTAATTTATATAGGCTATAACACAAGGAATAATTTTAAATCTTTTTGTGGAGCATGTTAGTAGCCTCTTCCACTTTAACTGCTTTAATTAAATAAACATACACAGGAAAATGATCGCTATATCCACCTGTGTAACCTCCATAATCATAACTTCTAAATGGATATCCTTTAAATTGTCCGGATGGCGTGAGTAAATAGTCAGGGTTATATATCCCAGCCCGGTAAAACTGGTAGGTAGAGTAATCATTACCCAAAAGTCCATGGGAAAGGATAATTTGGTCAAACAGGTTCCAGCCATCTCTGTATGCAAGAGTACCCATTCCTTTTCTCAACATACTTTCCATCGGGTTAAATAGTTCTCCAATTTCTGTATTGCTTTTTTCAGCTTTAGTGTCCAAAACCTTCCTTATACTTTTGTTGGTTGGGTCATCATTGAAATCTCCCATTATAATAATTCTGGCATATGGGTCAATCTGATGCAGGGAATCAATAATTTTGCGGTTTAAACGGGCGGCGCTTTCTCTTTTATAACTGCTCCTTGCTTCCCCACCACTACGGGATGGCCAGTGATTTACAATAAAATGCATGGGTTCTCCTTCAAAAAGGCCGCTAACTACCAATTGATCTCTGGTATAAACTCTTTTCGAGGGATCATCTGCCTCATAAATAAGCAATCGGCGGGATTGTGACTGTTGAGGTATAAACAAGTCTTTTTGATATAGAAGGCCCACGTCAATGCCCCGACTGGCCGGTGAATCGTAATGTATTATACCATAGTTATACGAGATAAGTGCGGGTTGATTCACGAGATCCTCCAAAACTTTTAAATTTTCTACCTCGCATACGCCCAGAATCGCGGGAGGAAGCTGGCTTATTTCTCCTCCTATTCCAGAAATTACCTTGGAAAGGTTCTTGAGTTTATGCTCATATTTTTGAGGGGTCCACTTGTCCTTTCCGGTTGAGGTGCGGTCATCATCAAAAATGAAAGGATCATTTTCCGTATCAAATAAATTCTCCACATTATAAAATGCAACAGTCCTAAGCAGGTAAAGTTTATCTACCTGGGCGTAGCTGTTATTTGTACACAACAGGCTTATTATGATAGTGACAAAAAAGGCCTTAAAACACTTTATAAATTTTAACATCCTGAGGTATTTATATTAAAGTTATAAGAAAAAAGGCCTTCAATATACATCAAGATAATGCAAAATAAAATTAAATAATTAACTTAAATGGTAGATAATGAATGGGTTATAAATGAAACAAGGGCTATATTTATTTCTGTGCGGTATACTTTCGGTCTTTAAAGTTCAGGCCCAGCAAACCACACTCAGGGGAGTTGCAGTTGATGCCGCAACCTATGAACCTATAGAAAATATTAGGGTGAGTATAGATGGAACCACCTTTCAAGTGCAAACCGATGCTACGGGAGCTTTTATATTTTCTTCCGAAGAAATTCCGGGAGGAAACCAGATCCTGGTGTTTTCAAAATCTGGGTATTCAAGACTCCGACTTCCGGTTAATGTAATCGAATCAACAGATAAAAATTTGGACCTTATTCCTCTGGAAATTGATATGTTCAGGGAACAAATGCTAATGGGAGCCATTAGTTTGTCTGATGCTCAATTAAGCGAAGAAGAAGGAAATGTTGATAATGTTGCGGGTTTGCTCCAGGCATCCCGGGATGTTTTCCTAAATGCAGCGGCTTTTGATTTCAGCCAGACATTCTTTCGACCCCGGGGATTGGACAGTGATTATGGAAAAGTTTATATCAATGGTGTTGAAATGAATAAAATATTTAATGGAAGACCACAATGGAGCAATTGGGGTGGCCTAAATGATGTGCAACGCACCCAGGTGGTTTCTTCTGCTATGGTACCTTCAGAAGTTGGTTTTGGTGGACTTGCAGGAACCACCAATATTATAATGAGGGCTTCTACCTATGGAAAAGGCGGAAGGCTCTCTTATGCCATGGCAAACAGAAGTTACACCGGTAGGATGATGGCAACCTATAATTCCGGCGAACTCGAAGGAGGTTGGGCTTATTCAGTTTCGGCTTCAAGGCGATTTGCCCAGGAGGGTTATATTGATGGCACTGCCTACGATGCTAACAGTTTATTTATTTCCGCAGAAAAAAAAATAAATAATTCCCACAGGCTTAATTTCAGCGGTTTTTACACCCCTAATTTTCGGGGTAAATCATCTGCCAACACTCAGGAGGTGTACGATCTCAAGGGCCTGCAATATAATTCCTTCTGGGGTTATCAAAATGGGAAGATGCGCAATTCACGTTACCGAGAGATCATGGAACCTGTGCTTATGCTGAATCATTTCTGGAAGCTTTCGCGCAAAACCGAGATCAATACTAACCTTGCTTTTCAATTTGGAAAGGTGGCCAACAGCCGTATAGATTTTGGTGGAACCCGCCTGGTAACTCAACCTAACGGGCAAGAAAGTTTTGTGGGTGGCGGAGCTAATCCAGATCCGGCATATTATCAAAAACTTCCCAGTTATTTTCTTCGTGCAGTTAACAATCCTAATTATATGGGTGCATATATAGCACAGCAGGAATTTATTAATAATGGACAGCTTAACTGGAATGAACTTTATATTGCCAATCAAACATCTGTTCAAGATGGTGGCAATTCAATTTATATTTTGGCCGAGGACAGGAATGACGACAGCCAGTTTACTCTAAATTCCATTCTTACTACCACTTTCAATGAAAGATTAAAATTGATCTCAAAATTCACATTCACAAAGCTTGTAAGTGAGAATTTTGCCAGTGTTAAAGATCTTCTTGGAGGTTCCGGTTATTTGGATGTGGATTTTTTCGCCCAGGCCAATGAGAATTCCGTTATTGGAGACAGGGCCCAAAATGATCTTAGAAACCGAAACAGGATTGCCAGGCAGGGAGAACGATTTAAATATAATTTTGAACTATGGGCCAATGTACTGGAAGCCTATTCACAACTTCAGTATAAAACCAAAAGGTTTGATCTCTACTTCGCCGGCCAGATATCCAGAACCACATATCAACGTAACGGAATATTTCAAAATGGTAGCTACCCCAATAATTCCCTTGGGAAAAGTGACCTGCTCCATTTTTCCAATATTGGGCTTAAAACAGGAGGGACGTATAGATTCACTGGAAGACACTTGCTGGACTATAATCTAAGTTATTACACGAAGCCACCCACTTTGCGTAATTCCTTTTCCAATTCTCGTATGAACAATCAGATTATAAGCGATTTGAGTAACGAACAGCTGTTTTCGGGAGATTTGAGTTACATTTTTAGAACGCCACTATTAAGAGTCAGGTTTACCGGCTATTTTAGTGAAATGCAGGATGGCACTTCAATTTCCTTTTATTATGCCGATGGATTGAGTGAGATGGGTAGGACCGGTGCAACTGCTTTCGTGCAGGAGGTAATGACAAATATTGATAAAAGACATTTTGGGATAGAAACCGGGGTAGAGTATCAAATCACCCCTACCATTAAATTGAAGGGAGCAGCTGCCTTGGGCCAGTTTACATACAACAACAATCCCCTTTTATACCTTACTTCCGACAGTTTTACGGAATCAATCAATTACGGTATTTCCAATCTTAAAAATTACCGGGTTGGGGGTGGACCGCAAAGAGCGGCCCAGCTTGGATTTGAGTACCGTGATCCAAATTTCTGGTGGTTTGGAACAACGGTTAATTTCTTTTCCCATGCATTTTTAAATGTGAGTCCGCTTACCCGTACCTCCAATTTTTTGACAGATGTGGACGGGCTGCCTATTATTAATTATGATGAAAGTACAGCGAAGGAAATGCTCAAACAGGAGCAATTTGATTCATATATGTTAGTGAATGCCATTGGAGGGAAATCCTGGAGAATTAAAAATAATTACCTGGGATTTTTTGTGAGTCTCAACAACATTCTGGATTTAGTATATAAAACAGGCGGCTTTGAGCAATCCCGAAATGCCAATTACCCGGCGCTTAAGGAAGATAGAGAACGGGAGCAGCCTTTATTTGGGAGTAAGTATTGGTATGGTACCGGTGCCTCATATTATGCCAATGTATATTATAGATTTTAATTGTGTTATAAAGGAAGTAGGACCTTAAATCATCAAATTATGAAAGTGACAGGGAGATATTTTTTGAGTTGGTTTCTTATAATGATTTTGTTTTCCTGTGTCAAGACAGATGATTTTACTCTGCCAGAGGCGGGCAATAAAGAAGTTAATGTGGAAGGTAACCTAACTACCATCGCGGCAGTTAAAGGGCATTTTAATTTACAGAACAATGAAATTTACACCTTTAGAAATACCAATACTTATTTTGAAGGTTTTGTAATATCTAGTGATGAAGGTGGTAATTTTTACAAAAAGTTGGTCCTACAGGACAAACCCTCAAATCCTACAGCTGGAATTCAGGTGTTAATTGATGACCCTACTCTTTTTGATACTTTCAATTTTGGCAGAAAAGTATTCATAAAGCTTGATGGTTTAAGCCTGGGTTTCAATAACGGGGTACTTCAACTTGGATTGCAAAACCGCGGGAATATTGTAGCACTTCCAGAGGCGCTAATAGATGATCATATTATAAGAAGCCATGAGACGGCCAAAATTATTCCTTTAAAGATTGAAATAGAGGAATTTCAGGAAAAATATAAAAATTTATATATCAGGTTAGAAGAGGTTCAATTCAACCGGAATTTGGTAAGGGATGAACACAGGTATACATTTTCTGCTGAAAGTTTTGACAGGTTTGACGGGGAACGCCAATTGGAAAGTTGCCGAAGCGGCGCAACTACAAATCTTAGCACCAGTACTTTTTCCAGCTTCAGGTCTTTATTGCTTCCACAGTTTTCAGGAAGTATTGATGGGGTGCTCACCCGGAATTTTTATGATGATTACTATATCCTGGTCATCAATACCCCGGAAGCCCTGAATTTTGAGAATGGCGAAAGATGTGATCCACAATATTTAAAATGCGGGGAGAATATCACCCCCGGGGTGGAGACC
>CAXAZV010000125.1:0-9265 GCA_963973375.1 uncultured Antarcticibacterium sp. | reverse complement strand
GCTCCCTACCTGGTAGAGATTAAGTATAACCTACTATAATTCGGTTATGCAGCCAAGGCGTAGTTATTCTCGCCGTTTAAAAAGTGTGAAATATGAGATTTAAGAGCTATATCCCAGCGCTCTACGTGCTTACAACCCAATTAGACTCGCTGTCAAATCCAAGTCGACCCCATAATTTTAAGAACTTTTCTCCGGTTAAACCTGCCTTTAACAACACGCTTCCACCGGCGAAGATGCAAAGATACGGTTTAAAATTTATATCTTTGGACAACTCCCTTATGTAAACAAAACTTATACCAAATATGATCAAATTTGCCCTTATCAAAGAACGAAAAACACCGCCGGACCGCCGAGTGGTTTTCTCTCCTCAAAAGCTTAAAGAAGCCGCATCCAAGTTTCCCGAAGCCAGTTTTAAAGTGGAAGCTTCCGGGGTGCGCATCTTTAAAGATGAGGAGTACCGCGCAGCAGGCTTTGAAGTGGCAAATGATGTTTTAGATTGTGATGTTATGCTTGGAGTAAAGGAAGTGCCTGTTGACGCGCTTATACCAAATAAAAAATATTTTTTCTTCTCCCATACTATCAAGAAACAACCCTATAACCGCAACTTGTTACGGGCAGTGCTGGAAAAGAATATTGAGTTGTATGACCACGAGGTGATTGTAAAAGATAATAACCAAAGGCTTATTGGTTTTGGCCGTTATGCAGGATTGGTAGGAGCATATAACGGTATTCGTGCACTGGGTTTAAAAGATGGTATTTTTGAACTACCAAAAGCTGAAGATCTGTCAGGCCTGGAAGCTATGCTTTCCCAACTTGACAAAATCAAACTGCCTGTAAAAAAGATTCTTTTAACGGGTAGTGGAAAGGTAGCCCACGGTGCCAAAGAGATCCTGGACCACTTAAATATAGAGCAGGTAGAAGTAGAGGATTATTTGCACAAGAATTATGATCACCCCGTATATTGCCTCCTTGATGTAATGGATTACAATAAACGTAAGGATGGTAAGGCCGGATCTAACCATGAGTTTTATAATAATCCTCAGGAGTATACCTCCAATTTCATGCGGTTTGCAAAAGTGACCAATATCTTTATTGCCGGCCACTTTTATGGTGACGGTGCTCCACTTTTCTTTACAAAGGAAGAGGCTAATTCTCCCGACTTCAATATTGACCTCATTGCAGATATTTCCTGTGATATCAATGGTCCCATTGCCAGCACGATTCGTTCTTCTACCATTGCAGCACCTTTTTACGGTTATGATCCCGGGACGGGTGCCGAAATTGATTTTCGCGCAAAAAATGCCATAACAGTTATGGCGGTAGACAATTTGCCTTGTGAATTACCCCGGGATGCCAGTGAAGGTTTTGGAGAAATGTTTCTGGAACACGTTATCCCGGCGTTTTTTAACCAGGATAAGGACGGGATACTTGCCCGGGCAAAAATGACCGAAAACGGAAAACTAACCCCAAAATTTCAATATCTGCAGGAATACGTAGATGGAGAATCTAAAAAAAATGAATATGCGTAAACTTTTTTTTCTTGTATTCTTTAACCTGTTCCTGGTTTTTTCTATGAATGCCCAGCTAACAGTAATGTCCTATAACATCAAATTTGCAAATGAGACAGACGGTGAGAACAGTTGGTCCCTGCGGAAGGATTTTCTTACCAAACAGATAAAATTCTATGAGCCACATATTTTTGGAGTGCAGGAAGCTGTTTTTCTTCAAATGGAACATTTTGCCGAAAACTTACCTAACTACAAATATGTAGGGGTAGGAAGGGGAGATGGAAAAACTGCGGGTGAATACAGTGCAATTTTCTATGATAGTACGCACTACAAAGTTATAAAAGAGGACACCTTCTGGCTTTCACAGACCCCGGGGGAAGTTTCGGTAGGTTGGGATGCAGCCATGGAACGAATAAGCACATATGCCTTGTTTGAATCAATTGAAACCAAAGAAAAATTTTGGGTTTTCAATACTCATTTTGATCATGTAGGGGAGAAGGCGAGAAAAGAAAGTGTGAAACTTATTTTATCAAAAATAAAAGAATTAAATAAATCATCTCTTCCGGTTATTATGATGGGCGATCTAAACCTGGAGCCTACCCACGAAAGCATAAAATTCCTCGCAGAGAAAATGAATGATTCCCGAGGTGTAGCGAAACTGGTATTTGGCCCTGAAGGAACATTTAATGGCTATAATTTCAAGGCCCCGGTTACCCGGCGTATTGACTATATATTTACCGGAAAAGAAGGGTTTGAGGTTTTGAAATATGCAGTGTTAAGTGATTCCTGGGATCTAAAATATCCTTCAGATCATTTGCCGGTTTATGTGGAACTTCAGTTCAATTAATCTAAACCTCACAGCTGTTCCAACCCGGTGAAATTTCATTAAGATCTGGATATAACTAAAAATCCCCCGCGAACAGCGAGGGATTTTTTTAAAATATCTGATGCAGCTTATAAAAGCGGCTCATTAGGATCATCCCTTCTGCGAGGGTCATTTGGATCGAAACCTGAAGTGTCATCATCTTCTGGCCTTCTAAAAGGCTTTTCAGGATTTTGAGGATCCCTGGTTATACCTCCCTGGTTTGGTCCTTCGGGGCGATCAAAATTTTTCTGTTCTCCGGTCTTGAATTGATCTCCCCTGTTTGGGGTATCAAAAGGACGGTCTTTTGAAAGATCAGGAGTTTTTTCCGCAGGTATTTCGGAAGCCTCAGCGCGTACCTTTTTTATGATGTCCCTGAAATGCTCACCCGCAGCATCGCGGCCTCCAAGCCCATAACTAAGAGCAACTGCCACAGCAATGGCCCCAAGGATAAGCCCAAATGCAAGTTCTACGATTTCATTTGCAATTCCCATTGTGCGCAGTGCAATTGCAATGAACAGGGCCAAGGAAGCCCATCTTACTATACCTGCAATAAATGTATTGTTGCTGGAGCGCGTCATGGTATTGTAAATAAGCAGCGAGATATAATTACCAATGGCTAGAATGATCAAACCAAAGATAATTTGTCCTGTTACTTCCAGTATCTCATTTAAAATAATACTTAGCCTGTCCAGTCCCAAAATATCTACAGCGGTAATAATACCAAAGAATACCAGAAAGAAATAGATAAGATTGGCAAAGATCTTAGAAAGGGATTGATTGGCCCCAATCATATTATGTATCTGTATTTTTTCGGCTGCATTGTCAAGACCAAGGCTTCTGAAAAGATCTTCAAGGAAATTGGCAAGATATTTACCACCCCAAATAAATACAATAAGAATTATGGCGGCCACCAATATTTGCCCAATCATTTCGGTAAATGCGTAGAGTATGTCATTTGCCGGTTGTGAGATCGCATCCATTTCCAGGGCGTTAAACGCCTGTATTAGGAAGGGGATAAATATTACAATAAATACTACTTTTCTTAAGATGCGCACCAGTTTATCTGTATCCTTAAAGCCTGTGCGGTCCACAAACTTATCGAGAACACTCCCGCCAATATGTACAAGGTTGGAAACAAATTTTGCGAGTAAATATCCTATAAAACCTATAAGGATCGCCCCTATTAAATTAGGAATGAAAAGGAGGAATTCATTGAGCATATTGCCCAGAGGAGCAAGGGCTTCATTAATTCCAAGAACTTCCAGCACAGCCAGTATTACAATAATCATCAACAGATAATACACAATATTGGCCAGGAAAACATTGGTGTCCCCTTCAGTGGTTTTACCAAATACTTTTTCATCCCAGTGGGTTTTTCTAAGTAATTTTACAATAAGAGCCTTAATACCTCTTGCAATAAGCCATCCAATTAAAAGGATCAACAACGCGGCAAGGAGATCTGGGAGGAAATTAACTACCCGATTGCCAAAATATTCAAATTCATTTTCCATTATTAAATAGTTTTTAGTTAGTATTAATTAAATTATGGAATATGTATTAGAGCAGGGGTTCTATTAACAATAGTTTAGTTTTATTAAAAGAAAACCTGTTAAATCTAACAGAATTAATTAGACCAACAGGCAACTGTTTTTAACAGGATATTAAAAAAAAACCCGGAAAAATTATTATTTCCGGGGTTATGAATTTTATAAAACTACCTGCTTAGGAAGAAATTTATTAAAAACCATTAATGGTTTTTCTGATGGCTACCAGATGGCTTAGCAGTTTTTCCAGGTATTGGATATCCAGCATATTTGCCCCGTCACTTTTTGCATTGGCAGGATCAAAATGGGTTTCAATGAATAAACCGTCTACATTATTTACAACACCTGCCCGGGCAATAGTCTCGATCATATCCGGCCGCCCCCCGGTCACTCCGCTGGATTGGTTTGGTTGCTGTAAAGAATGGGTCACATCCAGCACCACCGGGGCATATTGCCGCATTGTGGGAATTCCTCTAAAATCTACGATCATATCCTGATAACCAAACATGGTGCCCCTGTCTGTGATCATTACCTGTTCATTGTTGCAATCTTCAACTTTTGTAACCGCATGTTTCATGCTCTCCGGACTCATAAATTGGCCTTTTTTCAGGTTCACTACTTTCCCTGTATTGGCGGCTGCCACAACCAGGTCCGTCTGCCTCACCAAAAAGGCCGGGATCTGGAGAATATCGACATACTCGGCTGCCATAGCCGCATCGCTTATCTCGTGAATATCTGTTATAGTGGGAATATGAAATGTTTCAGAAACCTTTCTAAGGATCTTTAAAGCTTTTTCATCGCCAATTCCTGTGAAACTATCTATCCTGCTTCGGTTGGCTTTTTTAAAGGAACCTTTAAAGACATAGGGTATTTCAAGTTTATCTGTAATCGTAACAATTTTTTCAGCTATCCTCAAAGCCATTTCTTCCCCTTCAATAGCACAGGGCCCCGCAAGTAGGAAAAAATTATTGGCATCAATATGTTTTAGATTTGGGATGTTCTCAAGTTTCATAAGAAAAATTATTTCAGCAAATATAAATCATTTAACCGGCCACACCAATTTGTGCATGGGTTCTCCACGTAGGGAAAACTTTAAATAACGTTAAACTTATAATTATACATATGCCATTTTGCTAAATTGGTCTAACCTTAAAATAAAAATATGGAATTGAAAGATTTATTGATCCCCGAACTTCAATATGAAGTGGTGTTAACCGAAAAATTCTTAAACCGTATTCCTGGCGATAAAATGGACTGGAGACCACATCCAAGGTCAATGAGTATTAGGGAACTTGCCAATCACCTGGCAGAAATTCCCGGTTATATAGCAGCAATTATGCAAATGGAAGTAATGGATATATCGGGCTACAAGTCACCCTCATATAATTCTGTAGAAGATATTATTAAACTTCTTAAGGAAAATACCAATAATGCTGAAAAGGCGCTGCGTCAACCGAACAGCGAATATGAGGGTTTGTGGAAATTAACCCGGGAGGGTAAAACATTGGTAGAAATGCCGCGCATTAATATGTTGCGATCTATGGCCCTCAATCAATTGCCTCACCATCGGGCGCAGTTAGGGGTTTATTTCAGGTTACTGGATATTCCTGTTCCGGCTTCTTATGGTCCTTCTGCCGATGAAAATTAATCAAATTCCCCTGCAATTTTAATAGCTAAATCCTTGTACTGTAATTCATAAAATAAAGCGTACCTTTGCAGCCTTAAAAATGAGGCGCTTATTATGACAGCTATTAAAAACATTGCAATTATTGCTCACGTTGACCACGGTAAAACTACTTTGGTTGATAAAATTATGTACCATTGCCACCTTTTCCGCGACAATGAAAATACAGGAGATCTTATTCTTGACAGTAATGATCTTGAAAGAGAACGCGGTATCACCATTACATCTAAAAACGTATCTGTAGTTTATAAGGATACCAAGATTAATATTATTGATACTCCTGGTCACGCCGATTTTGGTGGGGAGGTTGAAAGAGTATTGAATATGGCCGATGGGGTTTTGCTTCTTGTAGATGCTTTTGAAGGGCCAATGCCTCAAACGCGTTTCGTATTGCAAAAAGCTATTAATCTTGGATTAAAGCCATGTGTTGTTATTAATAAAGTAGATAAACCTAACTGTACTCCTGAAGAGGTGCACGAAAAGGTTTTTGACCTTATGTTTGAATTAGGTGCCGAAGAATGGCAGCTGGATTTCCCAACTGTTTATGGTTCTGCCTTAAACAACTGGATGAGCGATGATCCTGCAGTTCAAACTGATAGTATTGAGCCATTACTTGATATGGTGCTTAACCATGTTCCTTCTCCTGTGGTAGGTGTAGGTACGCCTCAAATGCTTATTACTTCCCTGGATTTCTCTTCCTTTACCGGAAGGATCGCTATTGGAAGATTACAACGTGGTACCCTTAAAGAGGGTATGCAGATTGCTCTTGTAAAGCGTGACGGATCTATTAAGAAAACAAAAATTAAAGAACTTTTTACTTTTGAAGGCCTAGGTAAGAAAAAAGTAAAAGAAGTTATAGCCGGAGATATATGTGCTCTGGTAGGTCTTGAAGGTTTTGAGATTGGTGATACTGTTGCCGATGTTGAAAACCCTGAAGGTTTAAAAACTATTGCAATTGATGAGCCTACAATGAGTATGCTTTTCACTATTAACGATTCGCCTTTCTTTGGACAGGACGGAAAGTTTGTAACATCAAGACATATTAAGGATCGTTTGACCAAGGAATTGGAAAAGAACCTTGCATTGCGTCTTGAAGAAACCGGAAGTGCCGATAAGTTCCTTGTTTTCGGACGTGGGATCATGCACCTTTCTGTTCTTATAGAAACTATGAGAAGAGAGGGTTATGAAATGCAAATTGGCCAGCCACAGGTTATCATACGTGAAATTGACGGAGTGAAGTGTGAGCCTGTAGAAGAATTGACCATTGACCTTCCTGAAAGTGTTTCAGGAAAAGCGGTGGAAATGGTAACCATAAGAAAAGGTGAACTCCTAAGCATGGAAACTAAAGGTGAGCGTATGATCATCCAGTTCATGATCCCTTCCAGAGGAATTATTGGATTGAGAAATCAATTGCTTACAGCTACTGCTGGTGAGGCCATTATGGCGCACAGGTTTAGAGAGTACCAGCCTTTAAAAGGTGGTATTCCTGAAAGACAAAACGGATCTCTTATTTCTATGGAAAAAGGTAAAGCAATACCTTATTCTATTGATAAATTACAGGATCGCGGAAGATTTTTCGTTGAGCCGGGTGAAGATATCTATGAAGGACAGGTGATTGGAGAAAATTCCCGCCAGGATGATATCGCGGTGAACATCACCAAAACCAAGAAACTTTCAAACGTGCGTTCCTCCGGGGCCGATGATAAAGCAAGGATCTTCCCTGCAATTAAATTCTCTTTGGAAGAGGCACTTGAATTCATTCAAAAGGATGAGTACGTTGAGGTAACTCCCAACTTTATTCGTTTGCGTAAAGTGTATCTTACCGAGAATGAGCGTAAGAGAAATAAGATCAATTAGAACTTAAAGTTCTTCGGAAGAATAATTATATAAAAGCAGTCTTTTCTTTTTGAAAAGACTGCTTTATTTATTTTAGTAAATTCGTGACCAAATTTAATTAACTCTATGGAAATTCTTGGAATATCATATGTAGAATGGATAGGCTATGCCGCCTCCCTTTTTGTTCTTCTTTCATTTTTAATGCGGAATATTACCACCCTGCGATATGTGAACAGTATAGGCTGCTTGTTCTTTGTGGCATACGGTATCCTGCTTGATTCCTGGCCTATTATTATAACCAATGTTGCTATTGTATGTGTGAACTTCTACTACCTGGTCATCAATAAAAAACAGCCTGTTCCGGCAGATGAGGTGAGGCCTTAAAGGCCTTATTCCCTTCCTATGCCAGCAGGGTCCAAAGGGGGGGTGCTTCACTACCAACTAAGGAAAAGACCCTATAGCCCGTACCTCTATCAGGAGCTCTGTGGCGGGGGAATTATTCCTCTCCCCAAAGGGGAAGCCTGGTTAAATTATTCTGAATGGAATTTTTCAGAGATTGGCTTTATATCAGCTTTATTTGCCTGAAATTTTATCTGCACAGGGATTATTTTTCTGGCTTGATTCCTGGCAGAGTTTAACCGCCTCCTCAAAAGTATATTTAGGATGAGGTGCTGGAGTAGGTTCAAAATATAAATCCATCTGGGCAAGAGCACATAATGTTTTGGCATCATTATTATCTGGTGGCTGTGGAACTCCTTCACCATCTTTATTCCCATACCATCGCATACAAGCCTGTTCTTTTGCAGTATAGGGATCTAAATTGGGATTATCTGCATACAGTTTTAAAAAGGTAGCCGATACCAGGTCCTGAGCTTCATATTGTCGTATATCAGGAATTTTTGAAGGATCGCTAGTACACCTTCCCGTAACACCTGCAGCTATCATATGGTTTGAAATCATATAAGGGGTTTCCTTTTTGGAATCAGGTCTAATTTTGAATTTACCAGTTTGTAATACATTTACCATAGGAATTCCGTTCTCATCCTGAGGAAGAACGTCTTTATAAGCTACTTTAAACCAACCGGGGGCTTGTGGATCGTATAAAGGTGAGCCACAAATTAAAAGGGGTAAGGTATACTGGCTATCTTCGGGAAGATCTGGTGGATTTAGAAAGAGTTCTAACATAGACCGAATATAGTCCCGGTCTGAAGGGCCATCAAAAAATCCTGATGCCATCATAATGGGAAAATAATCATTTGGATATTCGCTTTCACCAGAGCCGGGAGCTGCGATAGGATTTATATCAATAAAAGTTTTATATTTTTCTATATCTTTTTCATCAACCCCTGAGTGTTTCAAAATTCTGCTCCAGCGTTGCATGGTCATCGCATTATCAAAAGTGCCGGCAACCAACACTGCCCAGGGTGGGTAATGCATTAAAAGCATCCCTTTTTGTCCTATTATATTTAGTCCTAACGGGGGAAATAAATTCCATCTGGAATCTTTATCGATAGGGTTCCTGTTTACATGATATCCTTCCATAGGATTCCACACTCCCATTTCTTTCAAAAGTTCCATTCCGCGAATGGCCTTCTGAGCATAATCTTTACTAAATACCTGTATATGTCTTTCAGAAAATTTTTCAAGTGCTTCATTTTCAGCTTCACCTTCAATATAAATATAATATTGCTCGTCCATAAGTTTTACCTGGACGTTAGATGCACTAATACCGTCTGCCACCAAAGAGTTTTTGGTATAATGACAAATCACATCCTGAAAATTTTTAAATTTTAAATTTTCATCTGCATATTTAGCAGGTGGAAAAAGT
>CAXAZV010000124.1:0-9392 GCA_963973375.1 uncultured Antarcticibacterium sp. | reverse complement strand
TGGAGCATCAGCTACCGGAGTATCATTGATAGTTACAGTGAAAGAGTTCTCTGCATCTTCACAAGAACCCTGAGCTGCAGTGTAGACATATATTGTTTGAGTAGCAGTGATCTCAGCTCCAACTGCGATAGGATCAACTCCACCAGTAGAGGCGAAGTAAGCACCGTTAGTAAGAGCAGGAAGTATATAAGAATCACAACGCTCAACATTACCTGGAGCATCAGCTACCGGAGTATCATTGATAGTTACAGTGAAAGAGTTCTCTGCAGCTACACAAGAACCTTGAGCTGCAGTGTAGACATATATTGTTTGAGTAGCAGTGATCTCAGCTCCAACTGCGATAGGATCAACTCCACCAGTAGAGGCGAAGTAAGCACCGTTAGTAAGAGCAGGAAGTATATAAGAATCACAACGCTCAACATTACCTGGAGCATCAGCTACCGGAGTATCATTGATAGTTACCGTGAAATTAGATTCTGCTGCCTGGCAAGATCCTGTCGCCGCTGCAAAGATATATATGGTTTGGGTTGAAGTGATCTCATCACTTTCAAACAATTCAGTTCCTTGACCACCTGCTTGAGTGAAATATTGGTTTCCATCTGCTAAAGCTGGTAATGAATAAGAATCACAAGCTTCCTGATCTGCAACTGTTGCTGCTTCCGGAGTCTCGTTGATCGTTACTTCGAAACTTACTTCATCAAAACAGGATCCGTTTGCATCGTAGATCCACACGGTTTGAGTATTAGTGATGGGTCCGGTGATTACAGTTCCACCATTAGCCTGGCTATTATTGTAATATGCTTGGTTTCCGCTTAGATCATTTCCTAAAATGGAAGGTAAAGTATAACTGTCACAACCAGATTGGGCTCCCGGATTAGTAATTACTGGCGTTGTTGTAATTGTAATACTGTCATCTCCAGTATAAACTTCTTTATTAGGACAGGTGTTGTTCACAATTACCGCCTGGTATTTAGTTGTAACAGTTACATCAGTAGCTGTATAGGTGTTTGTGTTAGCTGTATTAGGTATATCAACCCAGTTAATTCCATCTTCTTGTTTTTGCCACTTCTTAACAGCTCCATAATTCCCTGTAAGAGTTAATAGAGTAGAGTTTGGACTACCAGAACAATATGTTTTTCCTCCAGAAATAGTTCCGGTAACATTAATGTCAACATTGATAATCCCCTGCCCGCATGGTTTAGCATTTATACTACCACCCGAAAAAGATAAGTAAGATCCAAGGTTAATAATACCTCCTTCAGCCAAACTACAAATATCAATCACAGAACCACTTCCAGATAATGGCACCTTAATCTCTATAAATTTCCCATCACCCGAAATAAAATCACCGGCTTTTGCTATAAGACCGCTTGTAGTATTTAATTCCAAGCTTGATCCATTCCATTTGTATACTAATGGTGGCGAATCATTTGCATTTACCTCTAAAACGACATCTGCACCTGGAAAAGGATACGTGGTACCTTTATAGGTTTCAGAAACCATGTCAAGCAATGGATTAGTATCTAAATAATATCTGAAGATGGAATTACCACCATTTCCGTTGTAGAATCCAAGTAATAGGTAAGGATCATTAATATTAACAGTGTTAACAACAGCATAAACTTGATTTACTTCGCAAGTTCCTGAGGCATTAGGATTAATAACTGTTTCTAAAGATCCTTCGTATTCACTTTCATTATAATCCCCATCAGGTGTAAATACTTGTGAGTAAGCGCTCGAAATATTAAAAAAGCCGCCAAATAAAATTAAAAGAATGGTGAGAGCTTTAAAAAATGCAGATGATTCGACATTATTATTTTTGTTAGAAAATAATAATACTTTATCAACCAAAAATGCGAGAGTAGTTTTCCAAATCATAATTTACATCTTTGAATTATATATTCTATTTTTGAAACTTGCCCTTACGGGAATAGTTTCCTTTAATTTTATTCAGACGATAAAAGGATGATTAGTAGGGTTTACAATCATCAAAATGTTCAATAACATGACATTTTATAATTAATACGGAAGATTGCTGTCGGGGGAATCTATGACAAATCGATTTGGGGACCAATTTGGGTTTTGTATTAATTATTATGTAAAATTATTACAAATCCTTCCTTAAAAAAGGAATCTTCAAATTATTAGATATAATACCAATTTTATGGCATGAAATACACCTTTTGAGGAAAAAGAAAGGGGGAAAACCCCCATTTTTTTTATTAAAATCGATAAAGCCTATAAATGTTTTATTTAAAATCAATACTGGAAATCAAGTATTTGTGGTTTAAAAATAAAGAATGCTATTTAAGGATAGCATTTAGGTATTGATTAAAAATAAAGCCATAATTTTAGTTTAATCACCGTTCAAATACCATTATAATATTGATAATTATTTGCCTGCGAACTGCCTCAAGATATGTGTTGCTTTAAGTTTAATTTTGACCCGATTTTATTATCCAATACTTTTTTCGCTTTCCTGTTAGCCTAAAAAATTTCCATAAAAATTTTCATATGCCACTGTCTTCATCACGCCAAAACTCGTAAATTGCAGCAAAGTGTAGAATATGAATAAAAATTTAGCACATTACCGCCGGGTTTATTCAAAAGGCGTATTACTGGAATCTGAAATTCCGCAGGAACCTCTTGAATTGTTTAATCATTGGTTCCACGAGATGGAAAAGATCAAAAATCCTATTGAGGTGAATGCCATGACGGTTGCTACTATAGATAGTGAAGGTATGCCAAAAAGCAGGGTTATCCTGCTTAAGGAATATAGCAAAGAAGGTTTTGTGTTCTATACTAATTATACTTCTGAAAAAGGGAGATCACTGGAAATAAATCCTAATTTATGTCTCTCATTTTTCTGGCCGGAGATGGAAAGGCAAGTAATAATACAAGGAAAAGCTGAAAAATTTTCAGAAGAAAAAGCAATTGAATATTTCCAAACCAGGCCAAGGGGCAGCCAGTTGGGAGCCTGGGCTTCCAATCAAAGCAGTGAGATCGCCTCTCGTGAAGTCCTTGAAAAAAGTCTTAGAGAACTTGAAATAAAATATCAGGATATGGAAATTCCTAAACCCGAACATTGGGGAGGATACCTGGTAAGACCTAAAAATATTGAATTTTGGCAGGGTAGACCTAATAGATTGCATGACCGTATTCTTTATGAAAAAGAAACTTCGAACTGGAATATAAAACGACTTGCACCGTAATGAAGCGATTGATACTTATAAGACATGGGAAATCTTCCTGGGAATATGATGTTGCCGATGATAAAAGGCCGCTTAAACCCCGCGGATTTAAAGATGGAGAACTAATCGCGGAAACTTTTGAGCAATTCTTTGATAAACCTGTGGTTATTTTTAGCAGTCCTGCGGTAAGGGCCCTTGAAACCGCTAAAATTTTCAAGGACAAATTAAAGGTCGAGGATAAAAACTTTATTATCAAACCGGGTTTATACACATTCAATAAAGCTGACCTGCTTTCCCAAATAAGTAAGTGTGAAGATTCTGTTCCTAAACTAATGGTTTTTGGCCACAACCCGGCGATGACTGGGCTGGTGAATGAACTTGGAGATAAACATTTCGACAATATTCCTACTACCGGCCTAACTGTAATAGATTTTGATTCCCCTTCATGGAGCGATCTGGGTAATGGAAAAACCGTTATGCACCTGTTTCCTAAAAATTTGCGATAACATTTAATGAATAGTTATAAGTACATAAACAGAGAGTTGAGCTGGCTGCAATTTAATGCCAGGGTATTACAGGAGGCCGAAGATGAAACCGTACCACTTATTGAAAGATTGAGGTTTCTTGGAATTTTTTCCAATAATCTTGATGAATTCTTTAAAGTGCGTTATGCAACTATAAAAAGGATAGATCTTGCGGGCAAGAATGCAAAAAGCGTTCTGGGAGGTATCAAAGCAGGGAAACTGCTTGAGGAGATCACCCAGATTGTTATAGATCAACAATCTGAAAGCCTTCAGGTTCTGGATAAGATCCAGGAAAATTTGAAGGACCACAATGTTTATATTATTAATGAAAAACAGGTTTCCCCAAGCCAGGAGGCCTATGTGAAAAATTATTTTTTATCTAAGGTGAGTCCGGCGCTAGTGACCATCATATTAAATGACCTGGTAAAAATTCCAAGTTTAAAAGATAGTGCAGCCTACCTCGCGGTAAAGATGGTAATGAAAGAAGAAGTTCCTGCACAGGGAATCTCCAAGTTGCTGCACCGGCAGGTACGGGATAGAAAATATGTTTTGATAGAGATTCCCCGAAGCATTAACCGGTTTGTAGTACTGCCCGAAGAGGATGGAAAACAATACATCATCCTGCTGGATGACTTAATAAGGTTCAACCTTAAGACCATTTTCAATATTTTTGAATATGAGAGCGTATCTGCCCATATGATCAAAATTACCAGGGATGCCGAGCTGGATATTGACAGTGACCTTAGTAAAAGTTTTATAGAAAAGATATCAATGAGCGTTAAGGACCGTATAAAAGGGGATCCTGTACGCTTTGTTTATGATATGAACATTGATGAAGATACCCTTAGTTTCCTTATGGCTAAAATGGGTATTGATTCTACAGATAGTATCATCCCGGGCGGGAGATACCATAACCGTAGGGATTATATGAGCTTTCCCAGTTTGGGTAAGGATGAATTGCTTTACAAGGCAATTGAGCCACTTCCAATTCCCGGATTGGTACTCCAGGGCAGTTTGCTGGGAATGATCGCTAAAAAAGATTATTTACTTTATGCCCCTTATCAGGCATTTCAATATGTAGTAAAGTTTTTAAGGGAAGCTGCGCTGGACCCAAAAGTAAGATCTATAAAGATCACAATTTATCGTCTCGCAAAGATCTCCCACATTGCCAGTTCCCTTATCAATGCGGTTAAAAACGGGAAAAAAGTGACCGTACAAATTGAATTGCGCGCGAGATTTGACGAGGTTGCCAACATACGTTATGCTGAACAAATGCAGGAGGAAGGTGTTAACCTAATCTTTGGTGTTACAGGCCTTAAGGTACATTCCAAAATTTGCGTTATTGAAAGGGAAGAGAATGGGAAACTCCATAAATACGGTTTTATAAGCACAGGGAATTTCAATGAATCCACTTCCCGTATTTATACAGATTATACACTGTTTACAGCACATCAGGAAATTTTAAAAGAACTCAATAAGGTCTTTGATTTCTTTGAAATTAACTACAAAGTGAGCAGGTACAAGCATTTGCTGGTATCGCCTCATTATACAAGAACCGCCCTTATCAAATTAATTTCTACTGAAATTGAAAATGCTCAAAAAGGGAAAAAAGCAGGAATTAAACTGAAGGTAAACAGTCTTTCAGATTTCACTCTTATAGACAAACTTTATGAAGCCAGCAGGGCAGGGGTGAAGATAAAATTAATTGTGAGAGGAATATGCTCCTTAATTCCTGGAGTGCCGGGACAAAGTGAAAATATTGAGGCTATTTCAATCCTTGATAAATTCCTTGAACATCCAAGGGTGTATATTTTTGAAAATGAAGGAGACCCAAAGATCTATATTTCGTCGGCCGACTGGATGACGCGTAATATGGATTACAGGGTAGAAGTATCCTGCCCAATCTATGACGAGAGTATTAAAAATGAGATCCTTGAAACATTTAATATAAGTTGGGAAGATAATGTAAAAGCGAGGGTACATTCCCTGGCTCAGGATAATGCTTACAGAAAAAATGATAAGCCACCTTTACGGTCCCAGTTTGCCCTGTATGAATATTACCAGAAAAAGTTAGAAAAAATTACAGTTTGATCCAACAAAGAAAATTTGCGGCAATAGATATTGGTTCCAATGCGGTGCGGTTATTAATTTCAACCATCACAGAGCAGGAAGGAAAAGAGCCTATTTTTAAAAAAACTTCGCTGGTGAGGGTTCCTATACGTTTGGGAGCTGATGTTTTCATGCATCAGGTAATTTCAGAAGAAAATACCTCCCGGATGATTGATACTATGCAGGCCTTTAAACTTCTTATGAAAACTCATAAAATTGAGAGATACCAGGCTTGTGCTACTTCAGCAATGAGGGAAGCGGCAAACGGTAGGGAAGTGGCGAATACTATTGCTGAAAAAACCGGGGTCAACATTGACATTATAGACGGGAATCATGAAGCGGCAATGATTGCGGCTACAGATCTTCACACCTTTATACAAAGTGATAAGACCTATCTCTATGTAGACGTGGGTGGGGGTAGTACAGAGTTTACGTTATATTCCGGTGGAGAAACAATTGCCTCCAAATCTTTCAAACTTGGTACGGTACGTTTACTAAAAAACCTTGTGGAAGATGAAGTTTGGGAAGAAGTGGAAACCTGGACCAAAGAACTCGCAAAAGAATACCCTAAAATTGATCTTCTGGGATCTGGGGGTAACATCAATAATATTTTTAAGAGCAGCGGAAAATCTGTTGGGAAACCTCTTAGTTTTCTTTATCTAAGTTCCTATTACCAGCTTTTAAATTCCTTTACCTACGAGGAGAGGATCACAGAGCTTAATTTAAATGCCGATAGGGCCGACGTTATTATACCTGCGGCAAAGATCTATCTCTCTGCGATGAAATGGACCAAAGCCCGGAGGATCTATGTGCCTAAAATAGGACTGGCAGATGGGATCATTAAATCCCTGTACCAGGAAAGCCTCAATTAACCGTGAATGCTTTCTTTTTTGCCCAGGTCTTTCATTATTTCGGCTTCAAACTGAAGAAGTTCCTGCCATTTTTTATCTACACTTTCCCTCTCGCCGTATTGCCTGGCAAAATTAAGGAAGAGCGTATAGTGGTTGGCCTCGCTTATCATTAACTGCCGGTAAAATTCCCGAAGCTCTGCATCCTCCAATTCTTCTGAAAGTAACCTGAAGCGCTCGCAGCTTCTGGCTTCAATTAGCGCTGCTATTAAGAGCCTGTGTACCATTTGGTCTATCCTGCTGCCACCCTTGGGAAAAAATTCCCGAAGCCGTATCACATATTCATCTTTCCTGTCCCAGCCAAGTTCAATTCCCCGGGCCTGAAGTTTTTCATGAACCATTTTAAAATGCCCCATTTCCTCTCTCACCAATGCAACCATCGCATTCACAAGTTCAGGAAATTCAGGGAAGGTCACAATAAGCGAGATAGCGGTAGAAGCAGCTTTTTGCTCGCACCAGGCATGGTCAATAAGAATTTCTTCTATGTTCTTATCGGCAATTTTTGCCCATCGCGGGTCGGTAGGAAGTTTTAGGCCAAGCATAATTATAGGTCCAGGTCAAAGGTGGTTCGTAATTTCTCAATGAGAGGATTTTTCTCCTTCAGCTTATTGTATTTCTCAATATTGGTAAAAGCAAATTTTTTGGCAGTGGTCTCATTTACCTGAATGTCCAAAGTAATGAGAGTGTTATTTAATTTTTTCTTTAAAAAGGCCATTAAAGGATTTTGCCCGCGTTCCAGGTCCTTCTTCATAGTGTCTGCCGGTAGTACAATGGAAATAGTATTTTCATGTACCGTGGGCATATCAGTTTCCATAATAGAAGCAAGGATCTTTTCTCCTTTGTTCTTCAGGCGGTGAATATATTCATCCCAGGCCGCGTGCAGCTGGGTTTCATTGAATTTTTCAGATTTTACCTCGGCTGCTTTTTCTTCATTTCCCTGTTGCCTTGCCAGCATTTCCTTTTTTAAGCGAATGCTTTTCAGGGAAAGTCCGGAAACTTTTTCCTGGCCTAGATCGGGCATAGTAACCGGTTTGTTTTCTACAGGTTCTGGCGCTGCGGCAGTAACTTCTTCTTCAGGCTGCGTAAGGCAATTTGATTTTTCAGGATCTGGCAGGCCTTCTTTGGGTGAAGTCACTTCAGCGGGAGATGCTTTTTCAGGATCGGGGATCTGCGATGTTGCTTCGGGCGCCGAACTCCCCACAGCGTATTCCTCATTGGTAATAAGCTTTTTTTCTTCCGAAGAAAGTTTTACCGCAGGCGCTGCAGGTGTAAAGGATTTAAAATTTGCAGCGGGAATTATAAAGTGCTCAGGCTTTTTTTTTTCTCCATCAAAGGTGATGGAGGCGAGCTGCATAAGGCATAGTTCAACCAGCAATCGTTGATTGCGGCTGCTTTTGTATTTAAGGTCACAATCATTGGCCAGTTCAATGCCCTGCATTAAAAAGGCTTCACTGGTAAGCCTGGACTGCTCATAATAACTTACTTTGGTAGTTTCACCTACCTCCAGTAAATTGATGGTTTTTGGGTTTCTGCACACCAACAAATCGCGGAAATGTGATGCAAGACCGGCGATAAAATGATGACCGTCAAAACCACGCGCCAGGATCTCATTGAATTCCACAAGCAGCTGCGGGATATTGTTTTCCAGGATCAACCCGGTAATATTTAGATAGGTTTCGTAATCCAGAACGTTCAGGTTCTCGGTTACCGCCTGGCGGGTTAAATTGTTCCCGCTAAAACTTACCACACGATCATAAATAGATAAGGCATCACGCATAGCACCATCTGCCTTTTGAGCAATAATGTGCAGTGCATCCTCATCGGCAGTTACGCCTTCTTCCCCGGCAATATAGGTAAGGTAGTTCTTTACATCATTTACCGTGATCCTTTTAAAATCGAAGATCTGGCAACGGGAAAGAATGGTAGGAATTATTTTGTGTTTCTCTGTAGTGGCAAGAATGAAAATTGCGTGTTTCGGCGGCTCTTCCAGGGTTTTTAAAAATGCATTAAAAGCACTGGTAGAGAGCATATGCACCTCATCAATAATATATACTTTGTAGTTCCCAACCTGTGGCGGAATTCTCACCTGGTCTGTTAGATTTCGAATATCGTCTACAGAGTTGTTGGAGGCGGCATCCAGCTCAAAGATGTTGAAGGCAAAATCCTCATCTGGTTGTTGGGTGCCGTCATGATTAATCATTTTGGCAAGGATACGGGCACAGGTAGTTTTTCCTACCCCCCGTGGCCCGGTAAATAGCAGGGCCTGCGCAAGGTGATCATTTTTAATAGCATTAAGTAGGGTATTGGTAATAGCCTGCTGGCCCACCACATCATTAAAGGTTTGGGGACGGTACTTTCTGGCCGATACTACAAAATGCTCCATGGAAATATAATTGGAAACAAATATAAAAAACCCAACCCGAAGTACTCATATTATTCTGCTATTTTTCGGGGAATTTCTGCGAGGTGAGATATAGCCTGTTCAGATCTCGGCATTGGGTGAAGGCCAATGCGGAAGGAGAAAATGAATATGACAGGTTAGCCCTGAAAGGGCGTAATACATCAGCATTGGGTGAAGGCCAATGCGGAAGGTGAAAATGAATAAGACAGGTTAGCCCTGAAAGGGCGTAATACATCAGCATTGGGTGAAGGCCAATGCG
>CAXAZV010000123.1:0-9397 GCA_963973375.1 uncultured Antarcticibacterium sp. | reverse complement strand
TAAGTACGAGTCCATTTAAAACAGCCACTCCAAAGAGTACAATAAAGCCTACACCTGCAGAGATACTGAATGGCATATCCCGAAGCCAGAGTGAAAATACTCCTCCAATAGCCGCCAACGGAATTGCGATATAGATCATTGTGGTTTGTTTGAAAGATTCAAGAGCGAAGTAAATAAGGATAAAAATGAGCAGCAGCGCTATTGGTACAACAACCTGTAATCTATTACTGGCCCTTTCAAAATTTTCAAAAGCGCCGCCATATCTAATGTAATAACCGGGAGGCAATTCAAACTCTGCATCAAGTTTTTCCTGTATATCTGCAACGACAGATTTTACGTCACGGTTTCTAATATTCACCCCAACATAAGTACGCCTGTTAGTGTTATCCCTGCTTATCTGCATTGGTCCCGGTTGATAGTTGATGTTAGCTACTTCTTTTAAAGGGATTTGAGCTCCCGAGGGTAAAGTGACATAGAGATTCTGGATGTTTTCTATGCTGGTACGATCTTCCTCCTGAAGACGCACCACCAGGTCAAAACGTTTTTCACCTTCAAATATAACTCCTGCCTTTCCTCCTGCAAAAGCAGACTGAACAAGGGTATTTAGTTCCCTGATCTGTAGTCCATATTGGGCGGTCTTGTTGCGGTTGTAATTAATCGTTATTTGTGGCAGGCCTGCTGTGGCCTCAACTTTCATATCTGCAACTCCCTCAACAGTACTTATTATCGCACCCATTTCCTGTGCTTTACTTGCCAAAAGATCAAGATCCTCACCGTATAGTTTTACAGCGATGTCCTCTCTTACACCAGTAAGCAATTCATTAAATCGCATTTCCACCGGCTGAGTAAATTCATAACTCACCCCGGGAATAATTTCCAGGGTTTCTTTTATTTTGTCAATAAGTTCGTCTTTTGTTTCGGCAGAAGTCCATTCAGATTTATCCTTCAGTATAATAAAACTGTCTCCAATATCCATAGGCATAGGATCTGTAGGTACATCTGAAACCCCAAAGCGTGTAACCACCTGCTCAATTTCAGGATATTCAGCCAATAATAATTTTTCTATGGTGGTAGAAGTTTTTATTCCCTCATCCAGAGAACTACCAGGATTTAAGATGATGTGAAAAGCAATATCCCCTTCATCTAATTGCGGCAAAAATTCTCCACCCATCCTGGTGAACATAAAAACAGCAAGGGCGAAAAAACCAATCGCAAAACCCAGGATCCATTTTCCCCTATTTAAAGATTTATTTAGAAGAGGCTCATATTTATTCTGAAGCCAGATAATAACTTTATCTCCAAAAGATCTTTTTGTGTTTTTGGGTTCTTTCAGAAAAAGCGCAGAGATCATGGGCACGTAGGTGAGACAAAGGATCATTGCTCCCAACATGGCAAAAATAAAGGTAAGTGCCATTGGTTTGAACATCTTCCCTTCAACACCTTCCAGAAATAAAATAGGAAGGAACACAATCAGGATAATAAGCTGTCCAAAAAAGGCAGAATTCATCATCTTTTTTGAGGATAAAGCTGCGATCTCATTTTTTTCAGAAATTGAGAGTTCGTTGCTTTTCTTCATACGCTGCGAAATCATATAAACAGTACTTTCTACAATGATTACTGCCCCATCTACTATAATTCCAAAGTCAATTGCACCCAGGCTCATAAGGTTAGCCCACACATCAAAGACATTCATTAAAATAAAAGCAAAAAGCAGGGATAACGGAATGGTCGAAGCTACTATCAAACCACCGCGCCAGTTTCCCAGTAAAATTACCAATACAAAAATCACTATCAATCCACCTTCAAGAAGGTTGGTGGTAACAGTAGATGTGGTTTCACTTATAAGTTCACTCCTGTCAAGGAAAGGTTGGATGGAAACTCCTTCCGGTAAGGATTTTTGTATCTGAACTATCCTTTCTTTTACGTTATCAATAACTTCGTTGGAATTGGCTCCTTTCAACATCATTACCATCCCACCAACAGTTTCTCCCTCTCCATTTTTGGTTAGGGCACCGTATCTTACGGCACTACCAATTCGTACTTCAGCAATATCCTGTACGGTAATGGGAACTCCGCCACGATTGGCAACTACAATCTTTTTGAGATCTTCAATACTTCGAGCCAGGCCTTCCCCCCGAATGAAATTTGCCTGATGATTTTTTTCAATATAAGCACCACCTGTGTTTTGGTTGTTATTCTCAAGGGCAGTAAATACATCTGATATTGTTAGACCAATAGCATTTAATTCTTCGGGATCTAAAGCAACTTCAAATTGCTTTATTTCACCTCCAACCCCGTTGACTTCAACTACTCCTGGCACCATTGCCATTTGCCTTCTTACGATCCAATCCTGAATGGTTCGAAGATCTGTAGGGGTATAATTATCCTTAAACTGGTCTTCAACTTCAAGGGTATATTGGTAAATTTCTCCCAGACCGGTAGAAATTGGTCCTATGGAAGGTTGGCCAAAGCCTTCTGGGATTTCGTCTTTTACAGCATCTAACTTTTCAGCTACCAGCTGCCTGGGCAAATAAGTGCCCATATCATCTTTAAATACTATGGTCACCACCGAAAGTCCAAATCTAGAGACCGAGCGTATCTCCAGAACACTGGGCAGGTTGCTCATAGCAATTTCTACGGGATAGGTCACAAACTGTTCAATATCTTCCGTTCCCAGGTTGGGAGCCTGGGTGATCACCTGCACCTGATTATTGGTAATATCTGGTTGGGCATCTACAGGGACCTGCATCATGCTCCAAATCCCGGCACCAATGAGTACCACAGTAAACAACCCAATAATAAATTTATTATTGATTGAAAAATCAATGATCTTATTAATCATATAAATTGAAATTTAATTCAGTTAAAAAATATTCGAGATTGATCAAGAAATGATCAAATCCAAAAGGACATAATTATCCTCTAAACTGAATTAAACGCGGGGTGGCTGGAAGTGGGTGTGGGGAATTTCCTGGCCTAATCTTTCGCCTTTTTGAATGATAAGGGTAGAAACAGTAGATTCAAATCCCTCATAAGAAGTTCCATTGAAGTGTGTAACGTGAACATGACAGCAGTGACACAGGCAGAAAGGGGTACAGTCATCTGGTCCACCACTTTCCTGGTGATCCTGATCTGCATCAAGTACTACTGAAACTTCTGCCTCACTATCATACGTTACAGCATCATCACAGGGAGTAAAATTTAGTCCCAGGAAATAAACCGATAATATGATTGCCAGAAATTTCATATTTCACAAAAGTATGAAATTATTAATGCATAGGTTGTGCAAAGCAGGGATCTAATTTGGAGTTTATTTCGTGTCGAATTTAACCTTACTGAAAGAACTTAAGAATCAGCCCCCAAAATCTACCATAACTTACCTGCGCCGGATCCTATGCTGTTTTTATAGCGTACGGGAAGTTTAGCGTGAAGTAAAAACAGCATAGGGCGCAATGAGTTTTAATCTGGACTATTCATTTTGATAACGCCTTTTCATTATATCTAATTGGGTAAAATCTATCTCAATTTTATGATATGGTTTTCCAAAGGTAGGATTCACTTTTTCTATCCGATTAATTATTTCCGAAAGCATTTTTGTAAAATCCTCCTGATCTTTTTTCCGGGCCATTTTAATAAGATCATATTTTTCCCTGGAAACTTTCCCCTCTTTTAGCTCCCATTCCTCCCGGGTCAACTTTATAACATTCCTTTCCGCCAGAGGTCCGGTTTTAACTTCCATTCTTTCAGCTTTATCAAAAAGTCCTGATAGCAATTCATAAATAGGTTTATGATACTTCTTCTCCTGTTCCCTTAGGAGGTCTGTAATGTAATCCATTCGGAATATCAGGTAATTATAAAAGCCCAGATAGTGCCTCATTATTTTATTCCTGGGCGAGATCTTAGTGATTTCAAAAAAGTCCATCATATCCTCCAGGGTAGCCGAATGAGAATCAGCAATATTTTTAGAAAATCCACGAAATCGTTCTGCCGTGATGCGATTGATGCTGATGGCTGAAAATGGTCTTTTTCTTTCTTCATTTGATTCCATTACAGTATTTATTTTGAGTGTTAATAAGGCTTTCAAAAGCTTTTTATAGCTATTTGCGTGTTCGCCAATTTTATTACGTGGGAATCTATTTTATAAATAACTAAAAAATAGCGTTTTAAATATTTAAGACACTGGCCGATACTGTAAATTATTGCAGTGTTTTCAGTAGTTAGCAGATGATCTTAGGTGTTTTTGCGCCACGGTTTAAATAATATGTCTTCATAAAACGCTGAAAAACAGGAATTTTAAACAATACAACATCGCTCAGCGTGTTATCCTCTTGCTATTCAAATTCCCTCCGCTCCGCTACTGTCCTTTAAATACTTTTTCAACAATTAAAAATATTGGAGGAGGTAAGCCGAAATGAGATGTTGTTTAACTCATCGATAATCTGATGGGACTAATTTTCATTTTAATATTTCGTTTAACTTTCATTTTCGGCTTACTTCCGATTCTTCTTATTTTGGACGAACCTTTTTTTTCTAAGCTGTAGCTTTTGCGAAGGCGTGGAAAATGTGGTGAGGACTTCTGTTTCTTTGTAAAACATCTCTTATTCCCGCCAGCTTTTTCCTTCCCATTTAATAATGTTGAACATTTCCGGTAAGCGGTCGCCGATATGATTTCCATATCTGTTCGCTATAGCCGAAGGATTTTCATTGGTGGTCACAAAGGTTTTTAATTTCCGGCGGTGCCTTTCAAAAAGTAATTTCTCGATGATCTCTTCCCGGTTATAGGCCTTATCCTCTTTTCCCAGATCATCCAGGTACAATTTTCCGCGGTAATAGTTTTCCAGTTTAAAATTGCTGGAGTTATCCTTTTGTGCTTCGTAAAATTGATTGAGCAAATGAATGGTGGAGGTAACCGGAAACCAAAGTTGCGTATTTCCGGTATGTTCCAAGATTATTCTTCCAAGCTTATGTAGGGTATCAAATAGCATTGATTTACCCACGCCGTAATCGCCATAGACCAACAAACCCTTTTCAAGTCCGGCCTTGTTTTTAATTACGCCAAATTCGTTGAAATCGGGCTGCTTCAAAAAATAGCGGAAAATGCTGAAAATTATTTGCCGATTTTTTTCTGTGATTTGAAATTCCGGATTGTTTTCTTGAAACAACTTCCAAAAAATCTTTTTGCTAATCAAAGGAGTGATAAAATTATTTCCCTTTTTTTGTTCAGCAATTCCAGATTGAATCTTTGAGAACTGTGTACTAATCATAACGCTGAATTTTATGTTGAACCTGGAGATCCATTGATTTGATTTTCGCCGGTCTTTTTCCATGCGCGATCAGTTGACCTATCTTTTCCCTTAGCTTCTTGGTATCCAGGATAATTCCTTTCCAAAATTCATCGGAACCATTCAGCAGTTCATAAGCGAGCTGTAGTTGTTCCTCTGAAACGCTATCCTTCTCCAGCATCAGCCGAACTGGGCCTAAACAATTTTGGAAGCTTGCCCTTTCTATTTTTTTTGTTGGCGCGCCTTTATTTTTTAAGTTTTTTAAAAAAAGCTTTTGAAATTTAAGTGTCCAGTGATAAAAGCCCAGGTGAGTTTCTGGGATTTCAGATATATCAATTTTTAAAAAATCTTTTTTATCTAAAGTTTTAAGGTTTATTTGTTTTAATTGTTTAAGGTTTAATTGTTTATCTATACTGGCAATGCTTTGGACCTGCTTTGTGCTCTGCTTAAACACCGCTTTGTCCAATGTCGCGTCCAATGCTTTGGGTGGTGCTGTGGTGTTTTTTACCAAAGCAATGACATTGGCAGTGTACTGGTTTTTGCTTTTCTGAATCCACTTTATAAATCCCCAATCCACTAATTCTTGCAGCGCGTTGATATAGGTTTTATAATTCCTGATCCCTAGGGTCTCCATTACCAGATCGGTTGGGAAACCAAATGCTTCTTTCCACCCCAATCTGTTGCATCGTTCTATAGCAAAAAAGTAGATCGCTGTATGCACCGGTTTTGTTCTAGTGGGATGATTAAAGCTGAATTCAAACCAAGCACGGGAAAATTCGTAGCCGTTCATAAGATTATGGTTTTTGGTTACCCAGGAGCCAGGCATTCAATTTATTTCTTTCGAAATAGATAGACTTCCTTCGGGGTTTGGAATGGGGAATCTTTCCGCCTGCAGTAAGTTTATACATATAGCTTCGTGAAATTCCGGTATAATCACAGGCTTCCTCCATGGTGAGAACTTCCTTGGTTGCTACTAGCAATTGTTCAATTCGGTTTAATCGCTCTTCTAATTTTAAATCATTCATAAGTACTATTTTTTTTAAGTCAGCAAGGTTTGCCGATCTCCGGTTATAGAAACAAATGACCGATTAAAATCCCTGTAAATCAATATGGTAACAGGTAATCTACTGGTAATTACCTAAAAACTACTTTTGAAAATTCTGGAAATTTCTTTAAGATAGGGCGCGTTGTTTTTTCGCCAGTCTGAAATATTTTTGGTAGATAGGTACAGCTGAATCCCCTCTGAATTTTTGAGTCTAAAGTATTGATCTACAAAAAGAATGATTTGATTGTTGTCCAGCTTTTCGAAACCGATTAAAAGCTGACTTAAAAATTCCAATAAAGTTTGTCGGTTAACTTGTTTTGGTCTTTTGGAAGATAGATCTTTCCATTGCAATCGTTTTTTGGCTGAAATTGGTTTCAATAGAATCAGGGATTGAAAACTTTGATAATTTCCGGAAAGGTAATTTCCGGAGAATGATTTAAATAGTGCCTTTGCCTGTTCCCCGGTTAATGGGATTACCTCAAGATTAAAATCCTGAAAGTTTTCAGTATCAGGTTCATTTAAAGAATACACCTTTGAATTGTTTTTGATTCTTTTTCCATTAATAATGAAATAGAGTGCAGAACCACATAACAAGGAAGCAACCAGGTATATAAAAGTAAAACTCAATTTTATCCAAAGGAAATTGGGAATGGCCCAGGTATAGAAAAGGAGACCGGTTAAAATAATCAGACAACAGGTAAAAAAGATCTGGCCCACTTGCGAATCTGTTTGCCGAAGCAGGTAGTTAATTAAGGACCGGAGCTTTTCTCTTATCTGAAGTGTCAAAACAGCGATCTGCTCTAAAAACATAAAATTTTCCTTTCAAACATCTACTTAAAGATAACGAAAAGAAAAATCTATCATTAAAATTTTTCGCAGAGTCTGGTTAAAAAGAGGTCTGCATTTTTTAAGATTAAAAGCCTCTCCTCTTTTTTTCAGATGTATAATATGTTTAATTAGCAGCATCTACTTTGCCTCAAACCTTTATAATAATCAGGCACTTTTAAGCATTTTTATTATTTCTTCAAAAAACTTACATTAATTTAGATTGAAGAAGATCCATATCATCGCCTATCTTTTGATCCAATACTCTGGCATAGATTTGTGTTGTAGATAATTTAGAGTGGCCCAACAGCTTTGAAACGGTTTCTAAGGGCACTCCATTCGATAGGGTTATAGTCGTGGCAAAGGTATGCCTGGCAACGTGGAAACTAAGCTTTTTTGGTATCTTACATTGATTTGCAATATCCTTTAAGTAAGTGTTTGTTTTTTGATTACTATAAACCGGTAAAAGGATTTCTGAATTTGGATTTCCACAAGTATATAAAATTTTTAGGGCTTTGTCCAATAGCGGTATCTTCATTGGGGTTTGGCTTTTTTCCCTTCTACAAGAAATCCAATCTTTCCCATTCACACCCTTTATTAAGTTTTCTTTTGTAAGTTGTTTTACATCTACGTAAGACAATCCGGTATAGCAAGCAAACAGAAATATATTCTTTGTAGTTTCCAGAGCATTTCGTGAAAATTGGGTCTCCTCAATGATATTTAATTCTCTTTGATTCAAATAAGCTCGGTCAAATTTCTCAAATTTCAATTTATAATTACAAAAAGGATCTTTGTTAATCCACCCTAATTTAATGGATAAATTGATAAGTTTCCTAAAGCGTTCCATATGCTTCATGATTCCATTATTACTTAACTGTTTTTTACCCTTTTTATCTTTTTGTTTACGAAGAAACTTGTCAAAGCCTGTAACGAATTGGAATGAAATATTTTTTAAAAAAATATCGGTCATCTTGTGTTCAAGGGTAAGGTATTGAAGTAAATATTTTTCCGTGGCACCGTAATTCTTTAGTGTGCCATATTTAAGAACATCCATCATATATGTTTTATGATATTCTAAAATATCTTTTAAAGATTTGAAAGCAGTATCAGTTCCAAGGAAGCGTGATTTTATTGCCTGAGCGGTAATAACACAATCTTCTTTTAGCAGGTCTTCATAACATTGGAGTAATTTGGAATATTTCGCATCCAGAAAATTATTTAAAATAGTGGCTTCAGGATTTCTTCCCTTCATCCGGTGAGATCGATCATCCCAGGATTCCAAGGCACAATAACGCCTTAAACTAATTTCTGACCTGCGGCCATTAATTGTTACTCTTGCGTAAATAGGAACAAAATTGTCTTTAATTTTAGCTGAATTAAGCCAAAACCGAATGTGAAAAGTGGGTTTAGATAGCATCGTCGTTGTTTTAGGTAACCGATTTAACAGATTTCTACGAAAGTCAAATCACTCTAAAGCCAACTTGGCTACGGAAAGTTAAGAAAAAAAAGGTAACCGAATAGGTAACCGAATAGGTGTCATTTTAGATGATATTAAACAAAAATAAATGATCTCCAGTTTTATTAAAGTGCTGAAAATCATTTATTTAGGTGATATTTGATGTTGTTTGAAACAACAAAAGTCGGGATGACAGGATTTGAACCTGCGACCACACGGCCCCCAGCCGTGCATGCTACCGGACTGCACCACATCCCGATTTTGGAATTGCAAATTAAACAGCTTAATTACAATAATCAAAGCGAATGCGGGATTATTTAACCCAAAACCTCAATTAAAATAAAGCTTCTTTTTCTGCTCCCCTGCTCTTACTAATTCTCTATAAAATTATGTGCTCCCCGGGTAAGAAATCGATCGCCTGATTTAAAGTTGGTTATGCCTTCCAATGCCGTAAAACCCTTGTAGGTTACTACGGGAGTAACTTCTTTTTTTACGAAAACCAGGTTTCCGTTTTCCTCTTTTTCAAGATGCAGAACATATGAATAACCATCGCGGGTAATAACAGCTTCCTCTGGTAAGGAAGGATATTCTGTGGCCGATGTTTCAATATCTGCCTCCACAAACATCCCTACCGAAAATTGAGCAGCAATACTATCGGGCAAATGCCCATGAACCGGGACTGTTCTTCGTTGTGGATCTATTGCCGTACCTACAAGGTATACCTCTGCCACAAAACTTTCAGTAGAAGCTTCCGGGGTTCGAAACCGGATGTGCTGCCCTTTTTTGATC
>CAXAZV010000122.1:0-9478 GCA_963973375.1 uncultured Antarcticibacterium sp. | reverse complement strand
CATTATGGCTTATTCTAAAGAAACCTTCCTATTTTTGTGCTGTGCTGAAAATTTAAGGAATATTTGAAATCATTTCCTATCAAGATTTTCGGCTTTCAGAAACATAGCATGACCGCAAACACCATAAACATAAAAAATCGCAAAGCGAAATTTGAATTTGAGATCCTGGATAAGTTTGTTACCGGAATAAAACTTGCAGGAACCGAAATAAAGGCAATTCGCCAGGGGAAGGCCTCTATTGCTGAAAGTTTTTGTGAATTTCAGAATAATGAGTTGTTTGTGATAAATATGACGGTAGAAGAATATTCTCACGCCACCCACTTTAATCACGATCCTAAAAGTGCCCGTAAGCTTTTAATGAAAAGGCGGGAACTTAAGAAACTGGAAAAGGAAGTAAAGAATTCCGGACTTACCATTGTTCCCTTACGATTATTTATAAATGAGCGCGGGCTCGCGAAACTTCAAATTGCTCTGGCGCGGGGTAAAAAACTCTTTGATAAACGCGAGACACTAAAAGACCGCGACAACAAACGCAGGCTGGACCGCATTAAAAAAGATTACAAATAACTCTCTTTTAATTTCTTTAAAATCAATTATATTAACCGAAGTTAAGCCCCTATTTATGATTGGAAAACTTCAGTTCCTTCTCCTTTTCCTGTTTTTTACCAATCTTACATTTTCCCAGGTAACGGGAAAGGTGACAGACCTGGAGGGCCAACCGCTCCCCTATGTAAATATTTATACCGGTGACGGGAAGGCAGGGACAACCACCAACGAGGATGGAGATTATTCATTAAAACTTTCCTCCACAGGTACGCACCTCCTTATTTTTCAATACCTGGGGTATGAAACCCGCCGCAAAGAGATACTTATAGAAAATTTTCCATTTGTTGAAAATGTCCGGCTTACGCCCACTACTACAAATTTGGATGCAGTTACCATAAATTCAAATGAAAACCCGGCGAATAAGATCATACGCCTGGCAATAGATAACAGGAAACAAAACCTCGCAAAGATTGAGCGTTACACCGCCAACTATTATTCCCGCGGATTATGGCGCATAAAAAACGCACCTGAAAAGATCCTGGGGCAGGATATTGGTGACCTGGGAGGTGGGCTGGACTCTACCCGCAGCGGCATTGTTTATTTAAGCGAGACCATCTCTGAGATAACCTATAGAGCGCCAGATGATTTTAAGGAAAAGATCCTGGCTTCAAAAGTGAGCGGAAATGACAATGGGTTTAGTTTAAACTCTGCACGGGAATCTGAATTTTCATTCTATGAGAACACCGTAGATATCAACTCAAAGATAGTTTCCCCTATTGCCGATTATGCCTTTAATTACTACAACTACAAACTCGAAGGGGTTTTTTATGATGATTCCGGGCAATTAATAAATAAGATCACGGTAACCCCAAAACGACCACAGGACAGGGTTTTTTACGGCAGCATTTATATCGTGGAAAACTCCTGGCAAATTTACGGTGTAGAGCTCAATGTTACCGGGAAAGCCATACAATTTGAACCTATTGAAACCCTTACTTTTACCCAGAATTTCAAGTATTCACCAGCGAATGAATTCTGGATCAAGATCTCTCAAACGGTAGATTTCAGCTTTGCTATGTTCGGGATCTCGGGTGACGGGAGGTTTACAGCCGTCTACAGCAATCACGAATTTAAGCCCGGTATTGATAACACCACCTTTAGCCGCGAAGCCATGTCCTTTGCCGAGGCAGCGAATAAAAAAGATTCCCTGTACTGGCAAACCGTACGCCCTGTTCCCCTAACATCAGAAGAATTATTTGATTACGTAAAAAAAGACAGTATACAGGTTTTAAGAAATTCCAAGACCTACCTGGATTCGGTGGACCGTGTCCGGAATAAATTCAACTTTTCAAATCTAATATTTGGCTACAGTTACAGCAATTCTTTCGAGAAGAATAATTTTAGTATTTCCTCCCCGCTTTTCGGCACAAATTACAATACAGTACAAGGCTGGAATACCTCTTTAAACCTTAACTTCAGGCAAAATCTGGATGAGAATTTTGGTAAATACTGGAGAATTTCAGGAGAGGTAAATTATGGATTTAGTGATGAAAAATTGCGATACAAAGCCCTTTTTCAGAAGAAATTCAACAATTTTTCACGTCCTATTCTAACGCTTTCAGGCGGAGTTGAAACAGCACAGATAAATAACAGGCTCCCTATTTCAGAAAGAATAAACAGCATTACCAGTTTATATTTTGAGCGTAATTACCTGAAATTGTACGAGAGAAAATTTGCAGAGCTGGCATATCAACAGGAATTGTTTAATGGGTTCACACTCTTTTCAAATTTTAGCTACCAGCAGCGCAATGCACTCTTCAACACCTCAACCCAGTACTGGAGAGACAGAGAGGGAGTTGAATATTCTTCCAACAATCCGCTGCAACCCCAAAATTTTGGATCATTGCCCTTTGAAGAACACAGGATTTTTAAACTAAACCTTAGCACCAGGATAAATTTTTCGCAAAATTATATGAGCTATCCCGATGGGAAATATACTATCTCAAACGATAAATATCCTACGGTTTATCTGGGCTATGAAAAAGGTTTTGGAGGTGATATGCAGGATTACAACTTTGATAAATTCACGGGAACTCTTAGGCAGGATATAAGCCTTGGCAATAAAGGAACATTTAGTTATAATTTGAAAGGGGGTACCTTCCTTAATGCAGAGAACATCGCATATGTAGATTATCAACATTTTAATGGCAATCAAACCCGTATTGGGAATGGTAGTTATATGGACAAGTTCAACTTGCTTCCCTATTATGCTTTAAGCACCAACGGTAGCTATGGGGAAGGGCATTTTGAACATGATTTTAAGGGCTGGATCCTGGGAAAGATACCGGGAATAAATAGACTTAATTATAATCTTGTCCTGGGCGTTCATTTTCTTTCTACGGAAAATAACAAACCATATTCTGAATATTCTATAGGAATAGATAACCTTGGATTTGGAAAATACCGACTCCTGCGCCTGGATTATGTTGTTTCTGAATTTGAGGGGAACAGGCAGGGAGCCTTCATTTTTGGTTTAAAATTTCTGGGCTTGCTGGATTGATCTCTTAATATTAGTTCTTATCCTCCAGCAATGGAACAAACCGGAAATCTCCAAACTCTTTTTTATCGAAACCTTTTTCAGAGGTACGCACATACAGTGTCATTACCTGGACATTTTCCCCAACGGGAATTACCAGCCGGCCGCCCACTTTAAGCTGTGCAAGAAGTGCCTTGGGAACAAAAGGAGCTCCCGCGGTTACTATTATCTTATCAAAAGGAGCGTATTGCGGCAGGCCTTTATAACCATCGCCAAAACTTAAAAATTTAGGCCTGTACCCTAGTTTGGAAAGAAAGATCTTGGTTTTTTTAAATAGTTCCTGCTGGCGTTCTATACTGTACACTTTAGCGCCCAGTTCGCAAAGCACAGCGGTTTGATATCCGCTGCCGGTGCCTATTTCCAGGACAGAATCTCCTTTTTTTATTTCCAGCAATTCGGTTTGATATGCCACGGTATAAGGTTGGGAGATAGTTTGATCTGCAGCAATTGGAAAAGCCTTATCCTGGTAAGCATGATCTTCAAAACTGCTGTCCATAAACAAGTGCCGGGGAATAGTTTTTATGGCCTCCAGTACTTTTTTATCCTTCACCCCTTTACCTTCAACTATAGCAGCCAATTGTAACCTTTTACCTTTATGTTTAAATGTATCCCGTAACACTTTGAAAATTTTCTTTGAGCCTATAAAATTAAGGAAACAAATGAAAGGCTTCAAGCGAACTGTTAATTAAAATTTAAAATACTTTCCGGGCCTCTCTTTAAAAGCCTGACAACCTTATTCTTCAGTTTTATCAATGGCGGTTAGGAGGCTATCATTTTTCAGGTTAATTTAAAATCTTTATTTCCTTTTCCTCTTAAAGAATTCTTCTCTAAATAGTTTATTAACCCCCAAAATCATCTTGACCTTTACTCAATAAATGCTATTTTTGTTGAAAACACAATAAATATGCTGAAAGCTGGTGTAATTGGTGCAGGACATCTTGGAAAGATCCATCTAAAACTCCTCCAACAGTCCTCCAAATATGAACTTGTAGGATTTTATGACGGGAATGAAGAGGTAGCCGCCAAGGTAGAAAAGGAATTTGGATACAAAAGATTTGCTACCGCCAATGATCTAATCCAGGCCGTTGATGTGATTGATGTGGTTACCCCTACTTTTTCACATTTTGAAATAGCAAAAAGCGCTATTACCGCGGGCAGGCATCTTTTTATTGAAAAACCCATTACCACCACTTATGCCGAAGCCGAAGAGCTAATAAGCCTTGCTAAAAAGCATAAGGTAAAAGGCCAGGTAGGCCATGTTGAACGTTTTAATCCCGCATTTACCGCGGTGACTGATAAAATAGAATTCCCTATGTTCATTGAGGCCCATCGTCTTGCCGAATTCAATCCAAGAGGAACTGATGTGCCGGTAGTGCTGGACCTTATGATTCATGATATTGATGTGATCTTAAGCGTGGTAAACAGCAAGGTGAAAAGCATAAATGCAAGCGGTGTATCTGTAATAAGCGAAACACCAGATATTGCCAATGCGCGCATAGAGTTTGAAAATGGTTGTGTCGCCAATTTAACCGCAAGCAGGATCTCCCTGAAAAATATGCGGAAAGCAAGGTTCTTTCAGAAGGATGCCTATATCTCTGTTGATTTTCTGGAGAAAAAATGTGAAGTTGTAAAGATGAAGGATGCACCCAAGGATCCGGATGATTTTGCAATGATCCTTCAGAATGCCGAAGGAGTTAAAAAGCAGATATATTTTGACAACCCAAAAGTAGATGCCAATAACGCGATTCTGGATGAATTGGAATCCTTTGCCTTTGCCATTGAAAATAACACAACTCCAATTGTAAGCCTGGAGCAGGGGGCAATTGCCCTCAAAGTAGCCAACCAGATCATAGAAAGTTTCAAAACCAATAATTAAATAATATTCCTGCTATTTACAGCGGGAGCAGATAATTTAAAATCACATGAAAAAAATTGCAATAATAGGAGCAGGAACCATGGGCAACGGGATTGCCCATACTTTTGCCCAATTTGGGTATAAAGTGAATCTTATTGATATTTCTAAAGAAAGCCTTCAAAGAGGAATGGATACCATATCCAAAAATCTGGACCGCATGGTAGCCAAGGAAAAGATCACCGAGTCCGACAAGAAAGAGACTTTGAACAATATTTCAACCCATATAGATATTCCTTCGGGAGTAAAAAATGTGGGGCTTGTGGTAGAAGCTGCTACAGAGAATGTAAAATTGAAATTACAGATCTTTAAGCAACTGGATGCCAACTGTTCTGAAAAAACAATTCTTGCAACAAACACCTCCTCCATATCTATTACTCAAATAGCTGCTGAAGTTTCAAATCCGGAAAGGGTTATAGGAATGCATTTTATGAATCCGGTTCCGGTAATGAAACTGGTTGAAATAATAAGAGGATATAACACTTCAGATAAGGTTACAAAAACAATTATGAACCTGTCTGAAAAACTGGATAAAGTTCCCGTAGAGGTAAATGATTACCCGGGCTTTGTCGCCAACAGGATCCTTATGCCAATGATAAATGAAGCTATTGAAACCCTTTACAACGGGGTTGCGGGGGTTTATGAAATAGATACGGTAATGAAGCTGGGAATGGCTCATCCTATGGGCCCCTTGCAGTTGGCAGATTTTATTGGACTTGATGTATGCCATTCTATCCTGGAAGTGATGTACAATGGATTTAAAAATCCAAAATATGCACCTTCTCCGTTGCTTACCAATATGGTTATGGCCGGGAAACTTGGTGTGAAATCCGGAGAGGGATTCTATGATTATTCAGAAAACCGAAAGGCAGAAAATGTCTCTAAACAATTTTCTAAAAAGGCTTAGGGTCTAGGTGTTTTGTGTTAGGGGTTAAAGGTATAATTTTTATTACCTGGAGATTTAAATCGTGGTGGAAAAAATTATTGTACCGAAATATGGAATGACCAGGAGAAATCGGATAAATATAATATGCATGGTTTTCCTTTCCCCTTCCCACTTTCCTCTTTCCTATAAAAAATTATAACTTTTAACTTTTTTATGCTCACAACATTTTGACTAAAATTATTCCATTTAAAGCAGTAAGACCCACCCGGGATAAGGCTGGTCTTGTGGCTTCCAGGCCATATGAAGATTATACTGCGGGTGAGCTTACCGCTCAACTGGAGTATAATCCTTTTTCGTTCCTACACATTACAAACCCAGGCTATAAATTTCAACATACCACAACGGGTGAAAAAAGATTTCAACTGGTAAAAAACCGATTTCTGGAGTTTAAAGAGGATCACATCTTTATTAAAGATGAAACCCCCTGTTATTACATTTATAAAATTATTTCAAGGAATAACACATTTTGTGGCATTATTGCCGCCACCAGTGTTGTAGATTACGAGCAGAACCACATTAAAAGGCACGAGGATACCATTTCGCTGCGGGAAAATCTTTTTAAAGATTACCTAAAAGTTGTGGGATTTAATACAGAGCCGGTGCTCCTCACCTATCCCGATTCTAAAGTGATAGATGAAGTTATAGCCAGCGAGGTAGAAAAACGCCCTGAATATGAGTTTTCAACCTATAATAAAGAACTGCATTATCTCTGGAAAATTGACTCCCCGGAGATAATAGAAAAGATCAAGGCAGAATTTGCAGCGATGCCGCAGGTTTATATTGCTGATGGTCACCACAGGTGCGCTTCCTCTTTCCTGCTTGCAAAAGATTCAAAAGCAGCCAACCCAAATCACACCGGGCAGGAACCCTATAACTTTTTCATGAGCTTTTTGATCCCTGAAAGCGAATTGCAAATACATGAATTCAGCAGGCTGGTCACAGACCTTAACGGGCTTAGCAAAGAAGAATTTCTTATACAGCTTGATGAATGGTTTCGAATTGAGAACCGAGGGCATGATGTTTATTATCCTTCAAAGAAACATCATTTCAATATGTACCTGGAGGGGGAATTTTACTCCCTTTATCTTAGAAGGACAAATTATGAGTTTACAGATTCTTTAAGCAGCCTGGATACATTCATACTTTATGAGAAAATCTTGAAACCTGTACTGGGTATTGAAGATCTTCGCAACGACAGCCGTATTGCATATGTTCATAGCAAAAATGACCTCATAGAGATAAAAACCCTTGTAGACCAGGGGAAATTTGCCGTAGGCTTTGGTATGCTTCCCATTACTGTAGAAGAAATCAAACAGGTGGCAGATGAAGGCTTGACCATGCCCCCAAAAAGCACTTATATTGAACCTAAATTAAGGAGTGGATTAACGATCTATGAATTTTAATAAATGTGTTTTTTTCCTAAAGAATTGATATGCATTTAATTGTCTCCTTTTAAATCAGTTTTCCTTAAATTTACCGAATGAATATTTCAGATATAATTAAAAGTTATAAAGAAGAGTTAGATCCCGATATTACTCTGGTTGCAATCTCCAAAACAAAGCCTGTAAGCGATATTCTTGAAGCATATAATGCGGGTCAAAGGATCTTTGGTGAAAACAAGATTCAGGAAATGACAGAAAAATGGGAAGCGCTGCCAAAGGATATTGAATGGCATATGGTAGGCCATGTCCAAACCAATAAGGTTAAATATATGGCACCATTTGTGAGTTTGATCCACGCGGTAGATAGCCTTAAGCTTTTAAAAGAAATCAATAAAGAAGCATTAAAAAATAACCGTAATATCAATTGCCTGTTGCAAATAAAGATTGCCGAGGAGGATTCCAAATTTGGTTTAAGTGTTGAAGAGGCAAGAGAGATCCTGCGATCTGATTCCTATTCGAAATTTACCAATGTAAAAGTAACCGGCCTTATGGGAATGGCAACCTTTACTGATGATATGGACCAGGTTAAAAATGAGTTTGAGTATTTAAAAACAAATTTTGATGAACTTAAAAAAGAGTTTCCAGATTTTAAAATACTTTCAATGGGAATGAGTTCAGATTACAAGATCGCAATAAGCTGCGGGAGTAATATGGTAAGGATTGGGAGTTCAATTTTTGGAGAACGCAATTCTCATTAAAATAGGTTTTCATTCCGCATAAAATTTAAAGGGAAGATGAAAGAGATTAAAAATTACAATTTGAATATGATAACAATATCCCATATAACGGGGGAACGGTAGGCTTATGTACGCAATTTTAGATATAGAAACCACCGGTGGTAAATACAATGAAGAGGGAATTACAGAAATTGCCATCTATAAATTTGACGGCCATAAAGTTGTAGACCAGTTTATAAGCCTGATTAATCCTGAACAGCCAATACAGCCTTTTGTAATTGGACTTACGGGAATTAATAATGATATGCTGCGAAGCGCCCCAAAATTTTATGAAGTAGCCAAACGAATTGTAGAAATTACAGATGGCTGCATTGTGGTGGCCCATAACGCCAAATTTGACCATAGAATACTGCGGCTGGAATTTCGGCGTCTTGGTTATGAATTTGACCGTAAAACCCTTTGCACTGTAGAACTTTCACAAAAATTAATACCGGGACAATTATCCTATAGTCTGGGGAAACTTGTAAGGGCGCTGGGAATCCCCTTAAGTGACCGTCACAGGGCAACCGGCGATGCACTGGCAACAATTCAGTTGTTTAAAATGTTGCTGGTAAAGGATGTAGATAAAAATATCCTGAAAGAGCATGTGCGTACAGAACCAACTCTACATCTTGACACAAAACTGGTACGTATCCTGGAAGACCTTCCTTCTATTACGGGAGTTTATTATCTTCATAATGAGGAGGGAGAGATCATCTACATTGGCAAGAGCAGAAATATTAGAAAAAGAGTAAATCAACAATTCACTACAGATCATCATAGATCAAAACAAGTTCAAAAAGAGGTAGCCTCTGTAAGTTTTGAGGCAACAGGTAATGAACTTATTGCCCTTCTCAAAGAAAATGAGGAAATTAAGCACAATAAACCTAAATTCAACAAAGCCTCTTCTAAGCCTATATTCAATTATGCGTTGTACCAAATTGTTGATGAGAATGGGTATATCAACCTTAAAATAGGAAGGGCAGACAGGCGCAGGGAAAATATCACTACTTTTAACGGGCTGCAACAGGCCACTACAATCCTGCAGCAAATTATAGAAACCTATCAACTCTGCCAGCGGTTTACAAGTTTGCATAGCGGGGATGACACTTGCCTGAGCCACTCAATAAAAGCTTGTAATGGAGCCTGTGTTGAAGCTGAAACTGTGGAAGAGTATAATGAAAGGGTGCTGGAAATGATCTCAAATTACAGTTTAAGCGATCAAAACATGCTGGTTATTGATCGGGGGCGTGAAATAGGTGAAAAAAGTGCCCTTTTGGTAGAAGAAGGAGAATTTAAGGGAATAGGTTATTTCAATTT
>CAXAZV010000121.1:0-9513 GCA_963973375.1 uncultured Antarcticibacterium sp. | reverse complement strand
TGACAGGGTAATGGTGATCCTGAATAATAACCCGGAGTCACAGGAACTTGACCTTAGTCGCTATGCTGAAGGTTTGAACGCTGCCTCCACCGGAAAAGAAATTCTTTCCAACCGGCAAGTTGATCTGAAAACTACCTTAAAAGTTGAAGGAAAAACCCCTATGGTAATTGAACTAAACTGATAAATTTTGAAGACAAAACTTAAAAAATTTCCGGGAATAAAAAGAATAAGTTCCCTGCTGCTGTTTTTTCTGATACCTTTTTTAGGATTGTCTCAAAATCAAGACAGGAAGTATTCGGGACATCAGGTAAGCGGAGATACTGTTTTTGTAAAAACCAGTGACGGCGATTATAGAATTGTTTATTACACCCCAGAGATCGTAGAGGCCTCCTTTATCCCCACCGGCGAAAGCTTTTCAAAGGAATCTCATGCCGTGGTTTTGACCCCTGCAAAAGTGATGAAAGGGGTAGAAGAAATAGAAAACGCCTTAAAAATAGATTCCGAAGGAATTGATATTTCCATAATTAAAAAACCTTTCCAGGTTGTTTATTATTATAAGGATGAAATTGTGATCTCTGAAAAAGATGGGTTTTCGAAAGGAAAAGAACATCAAAAACTGGTTTTCAATCTTGAAGAAGAGGAAATGTTATTTGGAGGCGGAGCCAGGGCTTTGGGTATGAACCGAAGGGGAAACCGTCTGGAACTCTATAACCGCGCTCATTATGGTTATGAGGATAGATCAGAATTACTTAATTTTACACTTCCCATTGTAATTTCTTCTCAAAAATATATGCTGCATTTTGATAATGCACCAATTGGCTTCCTCGATCTTGATAGTAATAAGAATAATACCTTAACCTATGAAACCATAAGTGGCAGGAAAACCTACCAACTTATTGTGGGGGAAACCTGGGAAACTGTGGTTGGGAATTACACCTTGCTTACAGGAAGACAGCCTATGCCGCCCCGTTGGGCTCTTGGAAATTTTTCAAGCCGCTTTGGCTACCATTCTCAAAAAGAGGTTCTTGAAACCATTCAGAAATTTAAAGAAGAGAACATTCCTGTAGATGCAGTGATCCTGGATTTATTTTGGTTTGGAAAGGAAATGATGGGGACCATGGGAAATCTGGAATTTGAACGAGATTCTTTTCCAGATCCTAAAAAGATGATCTTAAGCTTAGAAAACCAGGGGGTTAAAACTATCCTGGTAACTGAACCTTTTATTCTTACCACTTCCAACCGTTGGGAAGATGCCGTAAAAAAAGAAGTTCTTGCCACGAATAAAAAGGGGAAACCTTTTACCTATGACTTTTACTTTGGAAATACCGGACTGGTAGATATCTTCAAACCGGAAGCCCGTGACTGGTTCTGGCATATTTATAAAGACCTTGCCAATATGGGAATTTCAGGTTGGTGGGGAGATCTTGGAGAACCTGAAGTTCACCCAGCAGAATTGCAGCATGTAACCGGATCTGCCAATGAAATGCACAATATTTACGGACATTCCTGGGCAAAAATGATCTACGAAGGTTATGAGCAGGATTTTCCTGCCCAACGGCCTTTCATCCTTATGCGGGCAGGAGCCGCCGGATCCCAGCGTTTCGGGTTGATCCCCTGGAGCGGAGATGTGAACCGCAGCTGGGGTGGGTTGCAGTCTCAGCCTGAAATTTCCCTGCAAATGGGATTACAGGGGCTGGCTTATATGCATTCAGACCTGGGAGGTTTTGCGGGAGATAACCTGGACGATAAATTATATGCCCGGTGGTTACAGTACGGAGTCTTTCAGCCTGTTTACAGGCCACACGCACAGGAGGCAGTACCTTCTGAACCTGTTTTCAGAGAGCCTACAACCAAAGCGCTGGCTAAAAAAGCAATTGAGTTACGCTACCGGTTACTACCATATAATTATAATCTCGTCTGGGAAAATAGCCAATTTGGAACTCCCCTTATGAGGCCTTTGTTCTTCGAAGAACCTGATAATGAGGAAATCTATGAGATAACAGATACCTACCTATGGGGGGAGAATTTTCTGGTTTCAGCCATAATGACCGATTCTATTGCAGAAAAACCGGTCTATTTTCCCGGGAAAGATAACTGGTTTGATTTTTATTCAGGAAAAAAATATAAAGGAAGCACCACGCATTCTATCGCTTTAAAAGAAGACCATATTCCAACTTATGTAAGGGGAGGGGCGTTTATACCTATGGCAAAACCAATTCAAACCACTGAAGATTTTTCAGGTGAAGTGGTTGAAGTTCATTATTATTATGACCTTGAAAAAAAGACAAGCACGAGCTATTTATACCAAGATGATGGGATCACACCCCAGGCTTTTGAAAAAGGAGCCTATGAAAAAATAAAATTTGAAAGTGCTTTCAATGGCAATTCCCTTGACTTTAAAATAGAGAAAGAAAAGGGTAATAATGTTACCAACGAAGTTCAATTAATAGAATTGATTATAGAGAATCTGGAACGGCCTGTAAATGTTGTTTGGGTTAATACCTTAAGGTTTACAAGCAAGAATTTCATGCATAACGGTAAGCTGGTTATTCCTGTGAGATTTGACAATAATATCACCACCGTTAAACTTGAATTTTAAGGCCTGTAAGGTTAAAAATCGAATTTAGTTATATGAAAAAAATAGTAATTGTAGTGTCAGCCCTTTTGCTGGTTGGATGTAATACCCTTATAAGCCCGGAAGACAAATCTATTCCATTGGCCGAAACTCAAATGCCATTTGTATGGGAAGCTGCCAATATTTATTTTCTTTTAACAGACCGTTTTAATAACGCAGATCCATCTAATGATGTAAACTTTGGGAGGACGCTAGAAACTGCAAAATTGCGTGGTTTTGAAGGTGGAGATCTTAAAGGGGTCACTCAAAAAATAAAAGAAGGTTATTTTAATGAACTGGGAATTAATGCAATTTGGATGACACCGGTTGTTGAACAAATTCACGGTGCAACCAATGAAGGCACAGGTAATACCTACGGTTTTCACGGGTATTGGACCAAAGACTGGACCTCCATTGACCCTAATTACGGCACTGCCGAAGATCTTAAAGAGCTTGTAAATGCAGCTCATGAAAAGGGAATAAGGATCCTCCTGGATGCAGTAATTAATCACACCGGCCCGGTGACAGATGCAGATCCCCTCTGGCCTGAAGAATGGGTGCGTAATGATACCGCCTGTACCTATCAAAATTATGAAACTACCGTTACCTGCACATTGGTAGAAAACTTACCTGATATTAGAACAGAAAGCAATGAGGAGGTAGAATTACCTTTACACCTGGTAGAAAAGTGGAAAGCTGAAGGAAGATATGAAGAGGAGGTTGAAGAACTTGATGCCTTTTTTGAACGCACCGGGCATCCCCGGGCGCCACGTTTTTATATTATGAAATGGCTGGCAGATTATATTACAGATTATGGAATTGACGGCTACAGGGTAGATACAGTTAAACATACTGAAGAATATGTGTGGCAGGAATTTAAAGCCGTATGCGATTTTGCGTTTTCAGATTATAAGAAAAACCATCCTGAAAAAGTTTTAGATAATAACGGGTTTTACCTGCTTGGTGAAGTATATAATTACGGTATAAGCAGTGGCCAATATTTTGATTTTGGCAATAAAAAAGTTAATTATTTTGATGAGGCCTTTAACAGCCTTATCAATTTTGAGTTTAAGTGGAATGCGAAGGAAATGGACAATGAAGCTTTGTTCAGCAAAATGGATACGGTATTAAACGGTGATCTGGCAGGTTATGGGACCGTTAATTACCTGAGTTCTCATGATGACGGGCAACCCTTTGATGCCGCCCGGGAAAAGCCTTTTGAAACTGCCACCAAACTTTTATTAAGTCCGGGAACTTCCCAGGTGTATTATGGCGATGAAACTGCCAGATCTCTAGTTATTCCGGGCACACAGGGAGATGCGACCCTGCGCTCCTTTATGAATTGGGAGGGAATAAACTCCGGGGAGAGTACGAAAAAAGTTTTAAGCCATTGGCAAAAACTGGGGCAATTTAGAGCGGCACACCCTTCTGTGGGAGCCGGGGACCATAAATTGATCACAGTAGCTCCTTATTACTTCTCCAGGATCTATAAGGATGAAAACCTGACTGATGCTGTAGTAATTGGTCTGGATGTACCTGCAGGTCGAAAAGTTGTACCTGTATCAACTGTTTTTAAAGAAGGCGAGAAAATTCAGGATGCATACTCCGGAATTTCAGCAGAAGTTAAAGATGGAAAAGTTGTGATAAATTCAGAAAACACCATTGTGCTGCTTGAAAGAATATAAAAAGGATAAGAACCTCGTAAATGACCTATAAAATCTATAAAAATCAACAAATGAAAAAAATTGCAATCACGTTTGTAAGTGCATTATTTGTGCTTACTTCCTGTAAAAATGAACCTAAAGAAAGCACTGCGGTTGAAACACAACAACAGGAAGCTATTGCTCCGTTTGAGAATAAAATGATAGAAAATGCGGTCCTTTATGAAGCGAACATTCGTCAATATTCTCCTGAAGGAACATTTGAAGCCTTCACCCGGGATATTCCACAATTAAAGGAATTGGGAGTTAAAATTATCTGGTTAATGCCTATATATCCTGTCTCTGAAACAAAAAGAAAAGCTACCAGCGGCGGATTCGTGGCAGATATTGAGGATGAGGCTGAAAGAGCTAAATATCTGGGAAGTTATTACGCAATATCAGATTATACAGATGTAAATCCGGAATTTGGGACCAAAGAAGATTTCCAGAACCTTGTAGATACCGCCCATGAAAATGGAATGTATGTGATCCTGGATTGGGTCGCAAATCATACCGGGTGGGATCACCATTGGTTAACTGAAAAACCTGATTTCTATACCAAAAATGAAAAAGGAGAAGTTATAGATCCCCTTGATCCAAATACGGGAGAATCCTGGGGATGGACAGATACGGCAGATCTTAATTATGACAATAAGGAGTTATGGGAAGCAATGACGGCTGAAATGAAATATTGGGTAGATGAGCATCAAATTGATGGCTTTAGAGCCGATGTTGCGGGAGAGGTTCCTACAGAGTTCTGGGAACAGGCAATTGAGAAGATCAAAAAATCCAGACCCGTTTTTATGCTTGCTGAATCTGAGAAAAAGGACCTTTTCCATAATGCCTTTGATATGGGTTACAATTGGGAAGGACATCATATAATGAATGAGATGGCACAGGGGAAAAAGGGAGTGAAGGAATGGGATGCCTATATGGTAAAAATCGATTCAATTTATGAGCAGGACGATGTGCTGCTGAATTTTGTTACCAATCACGATGAAAATTCCTGGAACGGAACTGTAAAAGAACGAATGGGCGATGCATCTGAGACCTTTCTTGCGCTTACCTACACCTTACCCGGGATGCCTCTTATATACAGCGGGCAGGAATATGATATGAACCATAGGCTTAAATTCTTTGAAAAGGATACTATTCCAAAAACAAAAGGAAAAGTTTGGCCTGTGCTGGTAAAACTGGGTGACCTAAAGAACAATATCACCGCACTGCACGGGGGCAAAGATGCTGCAAGTTATGAGCGTCTTACAACATCGGCAAATGAGAAGGTGCTGGCTTTTAAACGGGGTAAACACGGGGAAGAATTGATCTTTGTTGCAAATATGACCAAGGCACCTGTGAAATTTACAATGGATGTAACCGGGAATTTTGAAGATTATTTTAATTCAAAAAACATCGCCCTTATTGGAGCACAGGAATTGGAATTCCAACCTTGGGAATACAAGATTTTGCTAAAAAGATAGTTTTTTTCATAATGCTTTAAAAAGAGCCTCTATTTTGAGGCTTTTTTTTGTTAGTTATTAACCGAAAACGTTTGAGTATCAGCGAAAATTAGGTTTTAAGTCTAAATTCGAATAAATTTACACTAATGCAAAAAGAGATAAAAAAGATAGGAGTTTTGACCTCAGGAGGGGACGCTCCCGGTATGAATGCCGCAATAAGAGCAGTAGTAAGAAGCTGTGCTTACCACGAAATTGCCTGTTCAGGAATATACCGAGGCTACCAGGGTCTCATTGAAAATGACATTGAAGACCTTGATGCACGTTCAGTAAGAAATGTTATTAGCAGGGGAGGAACTTTCTTAAAGTCGGCCCGCTCAAAAGAATTCCAAACCAAGGAAGGCCGGCAAAAGGCCTATAATAACCTCATAAACGCCGGAATAGATGCCCTCATCGTAATAGGTGGAGACGGAACTTTTACCGGCGGACTTATATTTGAAAAGGAATTTGACTTCCCAATTATAGGTATTCCCGCCACTATAGACAACGATATTAATGGTACAGATTTTACCATAGGTTATGATACCGCCCTCAATACGGTTGTAGAGGCCGTTGATAAAATAAGGGACACCGCAAGTTCCCACAATAGATTATTCCTTGTAGAGGTAATGGGAAGGGATGCCGGCGCAATTGCCCTTAACAGTGGAATAGGAGCAGGAGCAGAGGAGATATTGATCCCAGAGGAGAGCAATGGAATTGAAAGGTTAATGGAATCCCTTAAACAGAGTAAAAAATCCGGAAAGACTTCAAGTATTATTGTTGTTGCGGAAGGAGATAAAAGTGGAAAGAATATTTTTGAACTGGCCGAGTTCATAGGCGAAAGTCTTGAAGGCTATGACATTAGAGTTTCAGTACTTGGGCATATTCAGCGGGGAGGGTCTCCGAGTTGTTATGACAGGGTGCTGGCAAGCAAACTAGGGGTAGGCGCGGTAGACGCTATCCTGGAAGGCAAGAGAAATATAATGATAGGGATACATAACCAAAAAGTTACCAGTGTTTCACTGGAAACCGGGATCAAAGGAGAGCATAAAATAGATAAAGATCTTAGAAGGGTGGCAAACATCACTTCGATTTAAAAATTAAATATAATTAAAATGAGCACAAAAATTGGAATTAACGGTTTTGGCCGTATTGGAAGAATAGCATTTAGAATTGCTATGGAAAGCAAGGATGTAGAAGTTGTAGCGGTAAATGATCTTTTAGATGTAGACCATTTAGCATATCTTTTAAAATATGATTCGGTACATGGGCAGTTTAAAGGTACTGTAGATGTAAAGGATGGAAATCTTGTGGTAAATGATAAGACCATAAGAGTATCTGCTGAAAGAAACCCTGAAGATCTTAAATGGGGTGAAGTGAATGCAGAGATTGTAATAGATTGTACTGGAATTTTTACCGATTTAGCGGGAGGAAAAAGACATATTGAAGCCGGCGCAAAAAAGGTTGTGATCTCAGCGCCTTCAAAAGATGCTCCTATGTTTGTTATGGGAGTAAACCATAAAGATCTTAAGCCGGAAGATACAATTGTATCCAATGCTTCCTGCACTACTAACTGTCTTGCCCCACTTGCCAAGGTTATCAATGATAACTTCGGGATTGTTGAAGGTTTAATGACAACCATTCACGCAACCACTGCAACACAATTAACAGTAGATGGTCCATCCAAAAAAGACTGGAGAGGCGGTAGAAGTGCCCTTATGAATATAATTCCTTCTTCAACAGGAGCTGCTAAAGCAGTTGGAAAAGTAATTCCTGAACTTGACGGAAAACTTACAGGAATGGCGTTTAGAGTTCCAACAGCAGATGTTTCTGTAGTAGATCTTACAGTGCGTACAAAGAAATCTGCTTCATATGATGAGGTAAAAGCTGCTTTCAAAAAAGCCTCAGAAGGAGAGTATAAAGGCCTTATATCTTATACTGAAGAAATGGTTGTTTCTCAGGATTTTGTATCCAATTCCTACATCTGTAATTTTGATGCTGAAGCAGGGATTGCATTGAATGATAATTTCTTTAAATTAGTGGCCTGGTATGACAATGAATATGGGTATTCGGCTAAGCTTATAGAATTGGCTGCGCACGTAGCATCTGTATAGTATCTGGCATATTATAAAAATTAAAAGGCTGTTTTAAAAGCATTTTTAATTGCGATTAAAACGGCCTTTTTTACTATCTAAAGAAACTACAATGATATTAATAGCCGATGGCGGTTCCACCAAATGTGACTGGATCCTTTTAAATAATTCAGGTGAACAAATCTTTAAGACAAGAACAAAAGGATTAAATCCCGCTGTTTTTCCTGAATTAATGTTGGAACAAAGAATTGATGAGAATCCTGACCTTCAGGATGTCAAAAACAAAGTTGAAAGAGTGCATTTTTTTGGTGCCGGTTGTGGTACTGAAGCTCCTCGAAAATTACTTCAGGATATTATAGCCAATTTTTTCACCAATGCTTCTGAAGTTTTAGTGAAAGAAGATATGGTTGCAGCTGCTTTGGCCGCTACTACAGAGCCCGGAATCGTTTGTATTCTTGGTACAGGTTCCAACAGTTGTTATTTCGATGGTGAAGAGGTGCATATGGCGGTTGCCTCCCTGGGATTTATTCTTATGGATGAAGCCAGTGGAAATTATTTTGGTAAACGTCTCATAAGGGATTATTACTATAAAAGAATGCCTCCAGAGCTAGCCGTGAAATTTTCAGCAACCTTCAATCTGGATTCCGATGAGATTAAGAAGAATCTCTACAAAAAAGAAAATCCAAATACCTACCTGGCATCGTTTGCAGAATTTATTTTCACCAATGAACGCAATGGGTATTTCTACAAATTGGTTCATGAAGGTATTCAGGAATTCATCAACACGAGGGTTTTGTGCTTTAAACAAGCCCAGAATGTTCCCATTCATTTTATAGGGAGTATAGCATTTTTTAGTGAAGATATTATTCGTGCGGTTGCCCAACCTTATAACCTGGAAATTGGAAATATTATAAGACGTCCTATAGATGCGCTTATAGAACATTACCGCAAAAATGTGTTAACTACTTATTAACGAGCATTCTGTAAATTTTTATTTACATTTAATTAAATCCTTTTTTTAAATGTTGGTAAAAGTTTACGGAAGCGCCGTTTTTGGGGTTGAAGCGACCACAATTACGGTAGAAGTTAATATGGCTAAAGGTATCGCGTATAATCTCGTTGGATTACCAGATAACGCTATAAAGGAAAGCAGTTTTCGTATTGCGGCCGCGCTTCAGAATAACACTTATAAATTCCCGGGTAAAAAGATTACCATAAACATGGCTCCGGCAGATCTTCGCAAGGAAGGTTCTGCCTATGATCTTACCCTGGCCCTTGGCATCCTGGCAGCTTCCCGCCAGATCAAAGCCGATGATATTGATAAATATATAATAATGGGTGAGCTTTCCCTTGATGGAAGCCTGCAACCCATTAAAGGTGCCCTGCCTATTGCCATTAAAGCTAAAGAAGAAGGTTTTAAAGGTTTTATTCTCCCTAGTCAGAATGTAAAAGAAGCTGCCATTGTAAGTGGTCTTGAGGTTTATGGGGTAGATAATATACTTCAGGTGATCAAGTTCTTCGATAAAGGGGAGCCCCTTGAAAGAACCATCATTAATACCCGTGAAGAATTCTATAACAGTCTTGAACACCTGGAACACGACTTTGCCGATGTT
>CAXAZV010000120.1:0-9524 GCA_963973375.1 uncultured Antarcticibacterium sp. | reverse complement strand
TGTGCAGGGATCTCTTCCTGTAATTCAATCGTGAAGTAAGAAATGCATTTGCTGCCATCAACCCTGTAGGGCTCTATAATGGCCTGGGTAGGGCAGGCATCTATACAGGCGGTACAGCTCCCGCAATGATCTGTAACCGGGGTATCATATTCCAGGTCAAGGTCTACTATTAATTCAGCAATAAAATAAAAAGAGCCTACCTGTTTGGTGAGCAGGTTTGAATTTTTTCCAATCCAACCCAGTCCGCTTTTGGCGGCCCAGGCCTTGTCCAGCACCGGCGCCGAATCTACAAAAGCCCGGCCTTCAATCTCACCTATTTCGCTGCGCATATAGTTGAGCAGGTCTTTTAGCTTATCCTTTATTACAAAATGATAATCTGTGCCGTAAGCGTATTTGCTTAGCTTAAAGGAATCCTGCCGTTGAAGTTGATGCGGATAATAATTGAGCAGCAGGGAGATCACACTCTTAGATCCTTCTACCAGTTTTGTGGGATCCAGACGTTTATCAAAGTGATTTTCCATATAATGCATCTCGCCATGCATTCCTTTTTTAAGATAGTTCTCCAGCCGCGGCGCTTCTGCTTCCAGGAAACCGGCCTTTGAAATTCCACAGGACATAAACCCCAGTCGCGTGGCTTCGGCCTTGATAAGTTGTGAATATTTATGTGCCGGATTCATATTGGTTTATTCCTGAAAAATGCTGGGTCCTGTTTGTAAAATGTTTCGGGCGAAATTACGATTATTAATGAGGAACATAAAACAATGCGTTCCTGAAGGAACATTAGGCACCTAAAAAAAATAGATCCGAAGTAAGACTTTCGGATCTATTCAGAATATAAATAAAACGCCCCTTATCAATTCTTCCCGGTTTCGGGATTTATCACTGCAGAAAGTTCCCTGATGGAATTTGCCGGAAAACCTCCTTTTTTGGCATGTTCTGCAATAGTTTCCTTGCTATCGGCTTTGTAAACACAAAATATTTTATCGTCGGTCACATAGCTTTCAATCCATTCAATTCTTTTTTTACCCATTTCATCCAGAACATTATTTGAAGTTTTGGAAATTTTTTTAAGATCTTCCGGAGTAAGTTTTCCGGCATTAGGAATTTCGCGTTCAATAACATAGGTTTTCATAGGTGAAGAATTTAAAGTGGTTGAAGTGGTTTCTTGCTGAGCCCATGCAGGGTTTGAGATTAATAAAACCAGAATAAAAAGCGGTAAAAATGATTTAATTGTTTTCATGATCATCTAATTTTGAGTTGATTAACCCAAATTTAAATGCTTTTTAGAAGCCAAACTGTAACGAAAATTTCAAAGTCTGGTAAATTTTGACCAATTAGGCTTGTGGGTTTTGAAACGTATTAGGTCGCAATCCAAATTGCTTATGAAAACATTTTGTAAAATAGGAAGGGCTGTTAAACCCGGAATCAAAAACAATTTGTGAAATCCCCCTGTCACTTTTTAAAAGCTTCAATGATTCCATAAGCCGGTAATTACGCAGCAATGCATTAGGAGTTTGACCTGTTAAGCTAAGGCATTTTCTATATAAATTAGATTTACTCATTGCTACGACCTCACAGAATTGGGTACTGCTAAAAAGGGGATTTTGCCAATTTTGTTCCAAGGTGTGCATTAATTGACTCAACATCTTTTCTTCAGAAGGTGTTACACTCTTTATTTCCTTTATCTTTTCCTGAAATTGATCCCGGTTCTCAGCAATTACATTCTTTACAACCGGCGAAATAATAATTTGGTTATTCGCCTCTACCTGAAATAAATATTTGGCCATTTTCAAAGTTTCGCCAAAAATAACATCACTGTTGCCCATGGGCGTTCCCGCGTGCAGCACTATCTTTAAATTTAAAGTATTACCATAATTCTGCATTGCATTTTTAATAGCTAAAGCACAATTAACCGCATTTTTCACAGATGAAAATGAAGCCACATAAGCATCCATTTCCAACTCTACCTCGCAACCCTCACAACGTTTTAGTTCTTCACTAATTATTTTATTATAAAAGGATAATACCGCATTGGCATCGGTATTTCCCAACGAGTTTTGGAGGAGCCGGGAATCAATAGTCTTAATGAGTAATAAAATGCGGAACGGGGAATCATTGAAAACCTTAAAATGTGGATTGGTGAGATCTGCTATCAAATCTGGATCCTGGATCCTTCCTAAAAAAGCTTTTACAATGTTAGAATCTACTTCGATAATTTCATGGGGTATTAATCCATGAGCTTTATCATGCATTTCCTTAACAGCTTCCTTGCTTGGGGCTTCTATAAGGCAAAATGCGCTTTCCCTCTCCTCATCTACCCAATAGGTCATACAATTACAGCCGTATTGTTCCTGGATCTTTAAATCTTCACAATGTGCCCCTGCAGCATCTTTTGCTGTAATTCCGGAAACTTTATGTAAATCCATGAAAATGGGCATAACTGAAATATTAGAGAATTAGGTCATTTACATTTAAAAATACAACATAATCCAAAACGAAATTAAAATAAGATTATTTTTTTAATTCGCTAAATTTCAGTGTGTTATAGGTGTTTTTGCAAAGACGGCAATCTGGACACCTTATAGAAAATCAAAATTTGAAAGAGAGGTTCTTTACCAATTAACCATTACTTTTCCTGGGCTTGAAAGTCAAAATTGCCTTTTCAGGCTTTAAGGTTATAAGAGGTTTTATTTTAATGGGGGTATCGGGAGCCGTGATCTCAAACCGGTGCACAAGTTCACCAATTGCCAGGATCATCTCATACATCGCAAAATTATTACCAATGCACATACGGGGGCCGGCACCAAAAGGAAAATAGGCCGAGGCATATTTCTTAGGATCTTCAAACCTTTCAGGCATGAAGGCTTCGGGATCATCCCAAAAATCTTTGTGCCGGTGAATTTCATACATGGAGAACAGGAGGCTGGTACCTTTGGGAATTATCATTCCCTTCCATTCATCCTCTTCAATATTTACCCGGTCAATGAAATAAGCCGGAGGATATAATCTCATAGATTCCTCTATTACCATTTTTGTATAAGGGCAGGCCATTATAATTTCCTGTATGGAGGCAGAGGTGCTTTTTGCATGGGTTATTTCCTGCGCTATCTTTTGTTGCGCTTCAGGATGCCTTGCCAGTAATTGCGCAGTAAAGGTTAGAGAATTGGAAGTTGTCTCATGCCCTGCGGTAAAAAGTATCAAGATCTCATCTATGAGCTGCTCTGCCTCCATTGCACTACCATCCTCATATCTTGCATCCAGCAACATATCCAACAGGTCGTTTTCCCTGTTCCCAGATTTGACCCTGCGGTCAACAATTTCACGGAGTATGACGCGGGCTTCCCTGGTAAGCCCTATGTGTTTCTGTACATTTCTCTTTCTAAGGAACCAATTTTTCAAATAAGGTTGCCGCAGCTCCTTCACCAACATTTTTTGAGCAGCTTCGGTAATAAACTGAAGCCGGTTTATTTCCTTTTCTCCCACCGCAATGCTGAAGAGGGATTTTACAACTGTTTGAAAAGCCAGGTCATTGAAAATTGGAAAAATATCGATGGGCTTACCGGGTTCAATTTTGTTTAGTTCAGCCTTAATAGCGGCATCAATACTGCCCAGAATAAGCAGTAATTGTTTTTTATGAAAAGCCGGCTGAATTAATTTACGCTGTTTTTTCCAGTGCTCACCATCAGAAGTAAGCAAGCCCTTGCCCAGGTATTTTGCCATATCCCGGGTTTGAATGGTGGTTTTTGTAAAGTTCTTATGGTTTTTTTGAAGTGCATACTGCACAAAGCCCGGGTCCCGGGAAAATACCACCGGGTCTCCATTTCCAATATTTAGCCGGAAGCTGTCTCCCAGCCGCTCAAAGTTCTCCCGATGAAAGGCCAGCGGATTTTTTAAGATCCGTAAAGCATTGGTGTAAAACTTTAATAAGGGAACTGTGGGAATGTGTATTTTCTCCATGACCATTTACATTTTCTCGCGTAGTTTTTAACCCGAGCATCAATCAAGAGGGAAATTCAGCCTTTCCTGAAATTAAAAAAGTCCTCCCTGAATATTCCCTTTTATCCTGCCAAGATGCCTGTAAGCAAGCTCTGTCACCTCCCGCCCGCGGGGGGTACGATAAATAAATCCCTGCTGGATCAAAAAGGGCTCATATACCTCTTCAATAGTTTCGGCATTTTCACTTACCGCGGTTGCCAGGGTTGACAATCCTACAGGACCCCCCTTAAATTTATCTATAATAGTTGTAAGGATCTTATTATCCATTTCATCCAGGCCATGTGCATCCACATTCAGGGCTTTCAGGCTGTAACGGGCAATTTCCATGTCTATAATTCCGGTGCCTTTTATTTGTGCAAAATCGCGTACGCGGCGCAGCAACGCATTTGCAATACGGGGTGTTCCCCTGCTTCTTCCTGCAATCTCAATTGCAGCATCAAGGGAAATAGGAACCTTTAAGATCTCTGCACTTCTTTCAATGATGCCTGAAAGCAGTTCTGTGGTGTAATACTGCAACCTGCTGGATATCCCAAAACGGGCTCTCATAGGCGCGGTAAGCAATCCAGAACGGGTGGTGGCACCTATTAAGGTAAAAGGGTTAAGATTGATCTGGACGGTACGGGCATTGGGCCCGGACTCGATCATAATATCGATCTTATAATCCTCCATAGCCGAATACAGGTATTCTTCTACAATAGGACTCAAGCGGTGAATTTCATCAATAAACAACACATCCCGCTCCTCAAGATTGGTAAGCAAACCTGCCAGGTCTCCCGGTTTGTCAATTACAGGGCCGGAGGTAACTTTAATTCCTACCTGCAACTCGTTGGCAAGAATATGGGCAAGTGTAGTTTTCCCAAGTCCCGGAGGGCCATGAAACAAAGTGTGATCCAGGGCTTCTCCCCTAAGATTGGCTGCTTTTACAAATACCTTGAGATTTTCCAGCACCTGGTCCTGGCCCGCAAAATCATCAAAGGAAAGGGGGCGCAAGGCTCTTTCTATATCCAGTTCTTCTGAAGAAAATTTCTCACCGGTTGGATCCAGGTTGTCGTTCATATGCAATTTCAGCTTAATAACAAGGCGGTCTTAGAACAGCCCTTCAGCAAAGATAAAGAAAAGGAAGTAAGGTTGCAGGAAAGGAATGAGATTACAAATCCAGGACTCTAGATTCTAGATTAGACTTCAAACTCTTATTTTTCCTGTTTCCTGATTACAGGTAAAAGTAAACAAAAAGGACATCTAACCAAATTTGTTATACGCTGCAACTAAAGGCACAGGGACGAACCTCTTGTTAAATTTTCTACCTATAGGTTGTCCCTAAGGGACAATATAATAGACTTCAGACTCCAGATTCCAGACTCTAGACTCCAGGCTCTATAAAAAAAAAGCCTCTTCGATTGAAAAGGCCTTTTTTTTTAATTTGATTTTTTTAATGGTTGAGCTCTTCCTCACCTTCCTGAAGCGGTACGTTTTGAGGAACAAAATCTTGTCCGGCAATAACATATTCTCCATTCTCATTGGTCTTGCTATAGTCATAAGACCAGCGGTATACGTGTGGGATAGCACCAGGCCAGTTACCGTGAATGTGCTCTACCGGAGTAGTCCACTCAAGTGTGTTGGAATTCCATGGGTTTTGAACTGCACGTTTTCCAAAGAACATAGAGCTAAAGAAATTGTAAAGGAATACCAACTGCACCGCTGCTGTAATTAAGGCGAAAATGGTGATCAATACGTTTACATCTGCCAGGTCATCAAAATACGGGAACGAGGTGTTGTTATAGTAACGTCTTGGTAATCCTGCCATTCCAATAAAATGCATTGGGAAGAAAACCCCGTAAGCACCAATCGAAGTGATCCAGAAATGGATGTACCCAAGATTCTTGTTCATCATACGGCCCCACATTTTGGGGAACCAGTGGTAAACCCCTGCCAACAAACCATAAAGGGCAGAAATACCCATTACAAGGTGGAAGTGGGCAATTACAAAGTAGGTATCGTGTACATTGATATCAAGAGTTGAATCTCCAAGGATGATCCCTGTAAGTCCACCCGTAATAAAAGTAGATACGAAACCAATAGAGAAAAGCATCGCAGGATTCATTTGTAAATTCCCTTTCCAGAGAGTGGTGATCCAGTTAAAAGCTTTTACTGCAGATGGGATTGCAATCAATAAAGTTGTAAAGGTAAATACCGAACCAAGGAACGGGTTCATACCCGATACAAACATATGGTGACCCCAAACAATTGTTGAAAGGAAAGCGATTGCAAGAATAGAGGCAACCATCGCACGATATCCAAAGATAGGTTTACGGGCATTGGTAGCCAGGATCTCTGAAACTATACCCATTGCAGGAAGAATAACAATATAAACTTCCGGGTGACCCAGGAACCAGAAAAGGTGTTCAAAAAGTACAGGTGAACCTCCCTGATGCGCCAATACTTCTCCTTTTAGATAAATATCACTTAAGAAGAAAGAAGTACCAAAACTCCTGTCCATAATAAGCATTAATGCTGCTGAAAGTAATACCGGAAAGGAAACTACCCCAATTATAGCTGTAACAAAGAAAGCCCAGATGGTAAGCGGAAGCCTGGTCATAGACATCCCCTGGGTTCTAAGATTAATAGTTGTAACTATATAGTTAAGCGACCCCATAAGGGACGAGGCGATAAAAATTGCCATAGAAACCAACCAAAGCGTCATTCCCATTCCTGAACCTCCAATAGCCTGAGGCAGGGCACTTAACGGCGGATAAATAGTCCAACCTGCAGAGGCAGGTCCTGCTTCAACAAATAAAGAGCTTAACATTATGATACTGGAAAGGAAAAACAACCAGTAAGAGATCATATTTAAAAATCCTGAGGCCATATCCCTTGCTCCAATTTGAAGGGGAATAAGAAGGTTACTAAAGGTACCACTCAAACCTGCGGTTAAAACGAAGAATACCATAATTGTACCGTGAATGGTAACCAATGCAAGATAGATCTCTGGTGTCATTACACCATCTGGCGCCCATTTTCCAAGAAGAGTTTCAAACAACCAGAAGGATTCTCCCGGCCAGGCTAGCTGCATCCTGAATAAAACTGACATCATAATACCTACCACACCCATCAAAATACCGGTGATAAGATATTGCTTTGCAATCATCTTATGATCTGTGCTGAAGATGTATTTTGTTATGAAAGTCTCCTTATGGTGATGCCCGTGATCATCATGTGCATCATGTGAGTGATCTATTGCTGTGTGTCCTACTGCTGACATATTTTTAAAGCTTTATCTTAAAATTAATTTTGAACCTGAGCCACAACCTCTGCGTCCTGACCTTCTTCCGTTTGTGCTGGAGCCTGCTCCTGTTGTGATTCCATCATTGCACCAAAAGTTCTTTGCCCTGCGAACCAGGTATTGAACTCTTCTTCACTCTCTACCACTATCTTCATTTGCATGTTGTAATGGGCTACACCACAAATCTTGTTACACAATAAGTAATAGTCAAATTCATCATAATCGGCCATATCACCTTCACCCGCATCACTGCGTTCCTTTCTTATATCCTTGATACGACCCATTTTTTCGGTCATATATTCAGTTTTTCTAATTTCCTCTGTAGTTACAGTTGGGGTAAATGCGAACTGAGTGATCATACCCGGCACAACATTCATTTGCGCCCTGAAATGAGGGAAATACGCCGAGTGCAATACATCCTGCGAGCGAAACTTAAAGATCACGGGACGGTTTACAGGTAAATGTAGCTCTGCGGTGATCTTGTCATCCATTCCATAAGAATCACTTACATCTAGCCCAATTGTATTGGCGCCTTCAATAAACCTCACATTGGCTTTTCCAAGGGTATTATCTTCACCTGCATATCTTGCTTCCCAGCCAAACTGTTTCGCATAGATCTCGATCACCAAAGGATCTCCATTATCTTCATCGATATTCATGATGCTGGACCAGGTGAACAAACCATATATAATTAAACCTGCAAGCACGATCACCGGGATGATAGTCCAAATGAATTCAAGTTTATCATTATCGGCAAAGAACAATGCCTTTTGACCTTTTCGGCCTTTGTACCTATAGGAGAAATAATGTAATAATCCCTGGGTAATTATTTGAACAAACATAATAACCGCCATAGAGATAAGTAGCAAAGTATCATATTCACCACCGTGTTCTGAGGAAGCAGCAGGTAATGCCCTGTTGGTATACGCCCAGAAATTGTAAAACATAAAGATATAGAAAGCGATCCCGAAAGCCAGCATCAGGTTCCCCTGCATCCTGTTATCCTTGTCATTTGCCACTCCCGAAGAATCTATAGAACCCGCATCCCTAGATAACTGGAAGATCTTTGTCAATTGCCAGATGGTTATCGCAAAGAGGGCTACTACTATAATGATTAAAAATACTGTCATTTTTAAATTTCTATTTTAAACAATCTTTTTATTAATAATGAAAATGTTCACTTTCCTTTAAAAATGGATTCCTTTTTACCAAAAGAGGGGATTTGGTAAGAGAACTGAATACCACAAAAATAAACAATCCTGTGAAGAAAAGTAAGGCACTTATTTCAGGTAATCCAATAAACCAGGATGCTCCTACAGTTGCCGGCATAACCATCACATAAATATCAATATAGTGGCCAAACAGGATCACCAAACCTGTCATTACAACAAACCAGTTTACACGTTTAAAGTCACTGTTCATTAATAATAGTACAGGGAAAAGGAAATTCAACACCACCATTCCAAAGAAAAGAATACCGTAATCCTCGATTCTTGTAACAAAATAGGTTACTTCTTCCGGAATGTTGGAATACCATATTAACATGAATTGGGAGAACCAAAGATATGTCCAAAAAATACTTATCCCGAACATAAATTTTGCTAAATCGTGTATATGACTATCATTTACAAATGGTAAATACCCTCTTGATTTAAGATATATAGAAACCAATGCGATCATAGTGATCCCGGATACGAACATACTTGCAAATACATACCATCCAAATAAGGTACTAAACCAGTGCGGGTCAAGGCTCATAATCCAGTCCCAGGACATCATAGATTCAGTAACTATAAAGAATACAAGAAATCCTGCCGCAAGTTTAAAGTTCTTTTTAAAGTAATAAAGGTCATTTGGCTCCGCTGCATCCAGCCTGTGAGAATTCTTCACAAGGAAGTGCCTGAAAAGTGCCCAACCTGTGATATAAATTGCAGCCCGTATTAAAAAGAAGGGCACATTTAAGAAACCACTTTTGTTTTGTATAAGGGTATCATTTGCAACAACCTCCGGATCCATCCAGATGAAAAGGTGATTTAAATGAAGACCAGATAATACAAGTAATACGAATACAATGATACCTCCAGGTAGCAAATAAGAAGTAATACCCTCCATCACACGGAACAATACCGGAGACCATCCTGCCTGGGCTGCATATTGTATCGCGTAGAATACCAATACGCCCAACGGGATCATAAAGAAGAAAAATGCGGCAACATAAAGTGCTGCCCAAGGCTTATTTTGTAACTGG
>CAXAZV010000119.1:0-9534 GCA_963973375.1 uncultured Antarcticibacterium sp. | reverse complement strand
AGTTTCCCCTTTTTCAACTTTCCCTTTGGGAAGATCCCATCGTTTATTTCTGTAAATGAATAAGGTCTCTTTTTTGTCATTTATTACCATTCCTCCGGCGGCAGTAACCACAGGTAATTTTTTAAAAAGGTGCTTCAGCAATTTCTCCTCCTTTTTATGGTAAAGATTAACGTAAAGCAATTGCCCCTCATTTATCTGCTTAATAATTCTTTTAAATTTGACGGTTTTTATAGGCAACGATGTATACTTTTCGTCATAATCTTTAGTTGTAGACAGAATTATAGCAATATCATTTACAAAAACTTTATACATTTGCAGTATGATTTTAAATAAAGAAACAGCAATAAAAACTGCTGAATTGTTGTTGCAAATTAAAGCAATAAAATTAGAACCACAACAACCCTTTACATGGGCCAGCGGGTGGAAGTCTCCTATATACTGTGACAATCGTATTATTTTATCCTACCCTCCTATAAGAAATTATATTAGGGAACAATTTGCACGGCAAATTGAGGAATTATATGGTAAACCTGATGTCATAGCAGGAGTAGCAACCGGGGCTATTGGAATAGGAATGCTGGTGGCTGAATACATGAACCTTCCATTTATTTATGTAAGGCCGGAAGCAAAGGGCCATGGCAGAAAAAACCAGATTGAGGGCGTGCTGCAAAGCGGCCAGACTGTAGTGGTTATTGAAGACCTTATAAGTACAGGTAACAGTAGTTTGAATGCCGTGAAAGCACTGCAGGAAGCAAACGCAAATATCAAAGGAATGATGGCCATTTTTACCTATGGTTTTCAAACTGCAGTAGATAATTTCAAAGCTGCCGAAATTGAACTTCATACCCTTGGAACTTATGAGCATCTTATTGAAACTGCTCTTAAAACAAATTATATTAACACAACTGAGGCCGAAACTTTACAAGCCTGGCGTCAGGATCCCAGCAACTGGAAACCATAATTATGAATTTAGAAAGCCCAAAAGTAACTACACAAAAAAGCCAGCAGGAAATGTTTAATTTTCTTACTACGGTAGAGAATTATGAACAGGTAATGCCCTCTTCTTTGGAGAAATTTGAAGTCACCGGAAATGATTCATTTTTATTTTCCCTGAAGGGAATGCCTCAAATTGAATTACAGATTAAAGAGACCCGGGAACCGGATTTGATAGTTCTTGGTTCAACCTCAGATAAATTTGATTTTTCCATAGACCTGGTTATAGAACCTGCTGGAGAAACACAAAGCGATGTTCAATTGTTTTTCAACGGGAAATTCAATGCAATGATGACGATGATGGTAAAAAGTCCCTTGCAAAAGTTTATTACCAAACTTAGCGAAAATATCCAGAAGGTTTAAAAAAGCAATTTCAATTCCTTTAGGTCAAACAACCTTATATTTTCATCCTCCACTTCAACCTTTAAAAGGCCGGTGGAGGTTACCCCCCTTATTATACCGGTAAGAAATTCTTCGGAAGCAAGCTGGAATGTGGAAACCTTATTCCTTCTGAATAAATAATTCTCATAATTACCAAGAACTTCTTCAGCAGGTGTTAATTCAAGACTTTTCAGGTTTTTCTCAAGCCGCTCTACAATTTTGTGGAGTAAATCTTCAACATCAAAATCTTTTCCTGTAATGCTCTTAAGCGAGGCTGCTTTTGGCAGTAAAGGAAATATCAATTGATTAATATTTAGGCCTATTCCAATAATTGAGGCCATTATCCTGCCATTGTTTAAAATATTTTCGATTAGGATGCCGCCTACTTTAAAATTCGCTGCCATTATGTCGTTGGGCCATTTTAAATTTAAATGGTTAATTTTAAGATCCCTTAGCACTTGCATTAGAGAAATACCCACAACAGCACTCAGTACAAATTGGTCCTGAATTTCAACAGCGGGACGAGGATAAACCATACTCATAGTAAGGTTTTCACCCGCATTGGAAACCCATCCTGCTCCTCGTTGCCCCCTACCAGAAGTTTGTTCAAAAGCTACAATGCAAAAGGGTGCTGATTTTTTGTTGGAGTGATACCATTCCCGGGAGAGGGTATTGGTAGATTCAGTGGCACTAACTTTGATAATATGCATTGGAAGATGGACTAGAGACTTACGATAAATGTTATGTTAACAGGCCGTGTAAAAGACTAAAAAGTAATAACTTTGCGTAAAGAACGAAATTTAATGGCAAAAAAAGAAACGAACAACGATCAACTTATAGCTCAGATTATAAAAGGAATTGAAGAGGTTAAAGGAAATAATATAGATATTCTTGACTTAAGAGAAATTGAAAATACAGTTTGTGATTATTTTGTTATCTGCAGTGGTACTTCCAATACCCAGGTGAACGCCATAGTAAACTCCATACAAAAAACCGTAAGTAAATCTCTGAAAGACAAACCATGGCATGTAGAAGGTGGTGATAATGCTGAATGGGTGTTAATGGATTATGTAAACGTAGTAGTTCATGTATTTCAAAAACACATTAGGGAGTATTATGATATAGAGGGGTTATGGGGAGATGCGAAGATCACCTCTATAGAAACAAATTATTAAAAATTAATTGAGCAAGAATGGCTAAAAAGCAAGCAAATAAAAAATTGGAACCGCAAAAACCTAAGTTCAGTGCTTACTGGATCTATGCGGCGATAATTATTATATTTTTAGGAATAAATTTCTTTGGAGGAGGAGGATTCAATGAACCGGCAAAGACAAATCCCGCTGAATTTGAATCTTTTTTAAAGAATGGTGATGTAGAGAAAGTTGTTATTGTAAACCGAAATCAGGCAAAAGTTTATTTAACTACTGAAGCCAAGGCAAAAGATATACATAAGAAGGCTACAGAGAGCGAAATGTTTGCTGGAGGAGATTCTCCTGCCTATACATTTGAATTTGGAGACCTTCAGAATTTTGAAAATACTATACAGGCTACCAAGGAAGCTAATAACCTGGACACCGTTGTAACTTACAGCACCCAATCCAACGTTTGGGGAGATATTCTTCTTACCCTGCTACCGTTTGTTCTTATAATTGGGATTTGGATATTCATCATGCGAAAAATGAGCTCTGGAGCCGGTGGTGGTGCAGGAGGACAAATCTTCAACATTGGAAAATCCAAAGCAAAGCTCTTCGACCAAAATACCGATGTTAAAACTTCATTTAAAGATGTTGCAGGTTTAGAAGGTGCTAAGGAAGAAATTCAGGAAATAGTAGATTTCTTAAAAACCCCTGAAAAATATACAGCACTTGGAGGTAAAATTCCAAAGGGTGCCCTTCTTGTGGGACCTCCGGGAACAGGAAAAACGTTACTTGCCAAGGCAGTGGCAGGTGAGGCGAAAGTGCCTTTCTTTTCATTGTCGGGATCAGATTTTGTTGAAATGTTTGTAGGGGTTGGAGCCTCAAGGGTTCGGGATCTTTTCAAGCAGGCCAAAGAAAAATCTCCCTCTATCATATTTATTGATGAAATTGATGCAATTGGACGGGCAAGAGGAAAAAGTAATTTCTCAGGTTCCAATGATGAAAGGGAAAACACCCTCAACCAGTTGCTTACTGAAATGGATGGTTTTGGCACCAATACCAATGTAATTGTACTTGCCGCCACCAACCGCGCAGATGTTCTGGATAAAGCTCTCATGCGGGCAGGTCGTTTTGACAGGCAGATCTACGTGGATCTTCCAGATGTAAGAGAGCGTAAAGAGATTTTTGAAGTTCACCTTCGTCCCATTAAAAAAGTGGCAGAGGAACTTGATATAGACTTTCTGGCCAAACAAACACCAGGATTTTCTGGAGCAGATATTGCCAACGTATGTAATGAAGCAGCATTAATTGCAGCCCGTAAAGGAAATACAGCAGTAGGGAAACAGGATTTTCTGGATGCGGTAGATCGTATTGTGGGAGGTCTTGAGAAGAAAAATAAAATTATTACACCGGCAGAGAAAAAGGCTATTGCATTCCATGAAGCTGGACATGCAACCGCAAGCTGGATGCTTGAACATGCCGCTCCTTTGGTTAAAGTTACTATTGTGCCACGAGGACAATCCCTTGGTGCTGCCTGGTACTTACCTGAAGAAAGACTAATTGTGCGCCCGGAGCAAATGTTGGATGAAATGTGTGCTGCCCTTGGAGGTCGTGCTGCTGAAAAAGTAATATTCAACCAAATATCAACCGGTGCCCTTAGTGATCTTGAAAAAGTAACAAAGCAGGCACGTGCAATGGTTACCATATATGGTCTGAATGAAAAACTTGGCAACCTGACATTTTACGATTCCAGTGGCCAGAGTGAATATAATTTCACCAAACCATACAGTGAAAAAACATCTGAATTAATAGATAAGGAAATTTCCAATCTTATTGAATCTCAATATCAACGTGCAATTGCACTTTTAGAGGCCAATAAAGACAAATTAACCCAATTGGCTGACATATTACTGGAAAAAGAAGTTATCTTCAAAGATGATTTACAAAAGATCTTTGGCGATCGTCCTTATGATGTTCCGGAAGAAGTTCCACTTGTAACTAAAAAAGGAGCTACCGGTCCAAATGCGGTTGAAGAGGCCGGAAATGATGCAATAAACCCTGCAGAGGATAGCGAAATAACTGAAGACACATCGGTTAATAAATAAATATATATTCTAATGTAAAAAATCTTAATTTGACCTCGTGTTAGATTAAGATTTTTTACCTTTGGAATACATGTGCCATAACCCCTACTCTTAATATGAGTCTATTTAGGAAATTTTTAAACCCAAAATCTAAATCAGACAAAGATCAGGAAGCTCCTGAAAAGGCTGACAGGGGAAAATATATGCCGGACGTAAAACTTCCTACAGACGAACGTTTTATGCTCAATTTCAAAAATAACGGGGGCAAGTTCCTGTATTGTGAAAATGACAAGGAAGTTATGGAGGCTTTTGATAATATACTCCATGAAAATGATTGGTATGAAACAACCAGCTGTTGTTTTGATCCCAATTTGAAAAGTAAATTTGACAAATTTAATCTTGAATTCACCAAAAACGGTAATTCATCCTTTTTTCTCTCTACCTGTGAATATCTAATTGCAAATGATGGGTCCATCCTTATTTCTTCCAACCAAATCAAGGAGAAGAAATTAAATGAACTTCCTACCAATTTTATAATTCTGGCTTCTACAAGTCAGCTTGTAGATACTATTGGGGAAGGATTAAGAGGTATAAAATCAAATAATAAAGACCGAATCCCTTCAAACATAACCACTATTAAAAGTTTCGAAACTCAAAAAGAAGGTGATTTTATGAGTTATGGAAGTAGCACAAAAAACTTATATTTGCTGCTTAGGGAAGATCTATAACTTATGAGGGAATCTATTATTCGAACAGTTTCGGGATTACTGTATATTTCTATATTGGTAGTTTCTATCCTTTCTTCTGAATTTATTTTTATTTCCCTGTTTTTCCTTCTTGGATTTGTTTGTCTTCTTGAACTTGAAAAACTTTTGCGGCTTAAAAGCTATGCTCTTTATGGGGTTCACATTATTTTCTTTCTGTTGTTTAGCTATTGGAAATTCTCACCCAATGCAACCCTGGTACTATTAAGCATTACTATTTTCGTAAATATGTTCCTGGTAAAGGATCTTCTATTCATTAGAAAAATTCCCGTTTTTGAGAAGAAAAAATATATCATCCTTATATTTTATCTTATATCTTCTATAGTTTTCTTAACCCTTATTCCCACTTATAATGGGGTTTTTAACCCTTATCTTATTGTAGGCGTTTTTGTATTGATTTGGACTAATGATACTTTTGCCTATATTGTAGGTAAGAATTTTGGAAGGAATAAGCTCTATGAAAAGATTTCGCCAAATAAAACTATAGAAGGATTTCTGGGAGGATTGATCTTTAGCTGTATTGGAGGTTACTTTATTTTCAGGTATACCCACTACCGGGATGTTCCGTTTTGGTTGGGAATGGCAATTATATTAACCATTTTTGGAACTTTGGGAGACCTTATTCAATCAAAATTTAAAAGACAGGCCGGAGTAAAAGACAGCGGTAAATTAATGCCCGGTCACGGTGGGCTTTATGACCGCCTGGACAGTATAATTTTCTCGAGCCCATTTATTTATGCTTACTTATTAATTATAGACTATGTTTCATAAAGAAGGATATAGGATCATACTTTTCACTGCAATTTTACTAATTGCGGTAAATATTATTTCATACTTATCTATCAACACGTATTGGGTAAGTTTTGCCATTTTGGTAGTGAGTATTATTATTTTAATAATTATCCTTCAATTTTTCCGAAATCCCAAACGCCCAACCCAGGAAAGCGACACCCATATTGTTTCTCCGGTAGATGGGAAAGTGGTGGTAATAGAGGAGGTTTTTGAAAAAGAATATTTCAAGGATAAAAGGCTGCAGGTATCCATATTTATGTCTCCAATAAACGTGCATGTAACCCGTTATCCTATTGGAGGAACGGTAAAATTCAGCAAATATCACCCCGGGAAATTTTTGGTTGCCTGGCATCCAAAATCCAGTGAAGAAAATGAACGCACCACCGTTGTGGTACAAAACCCCGGCGCTGGAGAAATCCTATACCGCCAGATCGCTGGCGCGCTAGCCAAGCGAATTGTAAATTATGCAGAAGTAGGACAGGAAGTACGACAGGGAAGTGACAGCGGATTTATTAAATTTGGTTCCCGTGTAGATGTTTTTTTACCTTTGGGCACTAAATTAAATGTTAGCCTGCAAGACAAGGTCAAGGGAGGAATGAGCATAATAGCTAATATTGAAAAAATAAATAATGACAGAGATATCTGATCATAGATTTTCCAGAGCCTATGAAATGGCCTGTACTACAGATTTGAAATTTGCGCCAGATATTATGCTGCACTTCTACGCATATTATAAAAAGGCCACACACCAGAATGGAATTTACCGCCCGGCAAACGAGGAAGATCTTCGCAACGGGTTTAAGGCAAATGCCCTCCTACAGGTTGAAAATCTAACCCGGGAAGAGGCAAGAAAAAAATATGTTGAGATGGTAGAAAAACATATAGGAGAGGTGTAAAACCTCTCCTACTCTATTTATAATAAATCATGTTTTCTATTGCAGCGATTGAAGCCTGGCTTCCAGAACCTGAATTTTGGCCTGCGCATCTGCCTGCTTAGCCTTTTCTATAGCCACAACACTTTCCGGCGCATTGTCTACGAACCTTGAATTGGAAAGCTTCTTTTCTACAGATTGTAAGAATCCCCTGGTGTAATCAAGTTCATCACTTAATTTTTTAATCTCGGCCTCTACATCTACAGTTCCTTCAATTGGAATAAAATACTCATTGGATTTTACGCGAAAGGATAGTGCTCCTTCTACCTGTGTATCTACATTATTAATGGCAGAAACATTTCCCAATTTTTGAATTATAGAATTAAAACGCGAGGAAACTTTTTCAGGATTTAAAATATCAAGAGAAATTGTTTCTTTAAAAGAGATATTTCTTGATTTTCTAATATTCCTTATGCCTCCAATTACTTCAGAAGCAAAAGAAAACTCTTCAATAATTGCTTCGTCTATATTTCCGGATTCCGGCCAACGGGAAATTATTAAAGCCTCTCCGGGAGTACGATCTTTTAATTGCTGCCAGATTTCTTCAGATATAAATGGAGTAAACGGATGCAATATTTTAAGGTTATCTTCCAGGATGGCAATAACCTCATTATAGGTCTTTTGGTCTATTGCTTCTCCAAAAGGAGGTTTTACCATTTCAAGCAACCAGGAACAGTACTCATCCCAAACCAGTTTATAAGTAGCCATCAAGGCATCGCTCATCCTGTATTTGGAGTAATGATCTTCTATTTCAAGTAATGTTTTCTGAAATTTTGATTGGTACCATGCAATTGCAGTGGCAGAAGCCTCCGGTTGCTCTTTGGCAGGATCAATCTCCCAGCTTTTAATAAGCCTGAAGGAATTCCATATTTTGTTTATAAAAGCACTTCCCTGTTTGCAAAGATCTTCTTCAAACATAAGGTCATTTCCGGCAGGAGAACTAAGAAGCATACCAACACGCACCCCATCTGCCCCATATTTATTGATAAGCTCAAGAGGATCTGGTGAATTCCCAAGGGATTTAGACATCTTGCGGCGTTGCTTATCCCTTACTATCCCTGTTAGGTATACATTGGTAAATGGTTTTTCTCCTCTAAATTCATAACCTGCAATAATCATTCTGGCCACCCAGAAAAATAATATTTCGGGAGCTGTTACCAGGTCATTGGTAGGATAATAATAGTTGATCTCTTTATTGTCCGGCTCAAGTATACCATTAAATACACTTATTGGCCATAACCAGGATGAGAACCAGGTGTCAAGTGCATCGGCATCCTGTTTTAGGTCATTTAGTGAAAGTTCTTTATTCCCTGTTGCGGCTTTAGCTTTTTCCAAAGCAGCATCTGCAGTTTCAGCAACAACAAAATCTTCCTGCCCTTCCCCATAAAAGTAAGCGGGAATTTGTTGACCCCATAATAGTTGCCTGGAGATATTCCAGTCACGTACATTCCCCATCCAATGTTTGTAAGTATTTACAAACTTATCTGGTACAAGATTCACATCCCTTTCCAAAACAGCGTCTAAAGCCGGTTGTGCAAGATCTTTCATTTTCAGGAACCATTGATCGCTCAATTTTGGCTCAATTACCGCTCCTGTGCGCTCACTGGTTCCTACCTTATTAATATGGCTTTCAGTCTTTACGAGCACTCCCATGCCTTCAAGTTCCTTCACAATTTCCTTGCGCGCAACAAACCTGTCCATACCTTTATAATGCAGTCCAAAATTATTCAGGCTTGCATCATCATTCAAAATATCTATAACTTCCAGATTGTGCTTTTCTCCCAGTACCTTATCATTTTCGTCGTGAGCTGGAGTAACTTTTAAACAACCAGTTCCAAATTCAATATCTACATACTCATCCTCAATGATAGGAATAACACGGTTTGCTATAGGAACAACAGCATTCTTTCCTTTTAAATGAGTGAACCTTTCGTCATTTGGATTGATACATATTGCGGTATCCCCCAGGATTGTTTCAGGCCGGGTAGTGGCTATTGTAACAGTGTCATCACTTCCTTCAATCTTGTAACTCAGGTAATACAAATTCCCCTGCTTTTCCTGGTAGATAACTTCTTCATCACTAAGCGTTGTTTTTGCTTCTGGATCCCAATTCACCATCCTATATCCACGGTAAATAAGCCCTTTTTCATAAAGGTCAACAAAAACCTTGATTACAGAGGCAGACATATTATCATCCATGGTAAATTTGGTGCGCTCCCAGTCACAGGAGGCTCCCAGTTTTTTTAATTGTTCCAGGATAATACCTCCATGTTTATGAGTCCAGTCCCACGCATGCTCCAAAAACTCTTCCCTGCTAAGGTCATTTTTATTGATACCTTCTGCCTTAAGTTTGGCGACTACCTTTGCTTCAGTTGCAATAGAAGCGTGATCTGTTCCCGGAACCCAGCAGGCGTTGAAGCCTTTTAGGCGCGCCCGGCGGATCAGCACATCC
>CAXAZV010000118.1:0-9581 GCA_963973375.1 uncultured Antarcticibacterium sp. | reverse complement strand
GAAAATATTGTGCGCTCCAGCTGCGTAGGCTGCGGTATTTGTTCAGCAGTTTGCCCAAGAGGAGTTTTAAAACTCGAAAACGGGCCCCTTAAGGGAAGGATAAATTCTGAAGAGGTACTCCTGGGCAATGATGTTGATCTCCTGGATCTTTTAAACCAAAAAGGAGAATGAAAATTTGCTTCGTAATATTAATTATAGCAAGGCTTTTAAATTTCACAGGGAAGGCAAATCCATTATTGAAACCTATCTTTGCCGTTAATTAAGACCGAATGCCTCCTATAATAAAAGTAATTATCCCCGCGCACAATGAACAGGATTCCATAGGGAAAGTAATAAAGGAGATCCCGGGCTTTGTGACGGAAATTATTGTGGTAAGCAATAATTCTACCGATGCTACAGAGCTGAATGCCCAGGTCGCCGGTGCAACCGTTCTTATAGAAAGCAGAAAAGGCTACGGCTATGCCTGTCTCAAAGGAATGGAATATATTGCCACCCAGACTCCTCTCCCCGAAATTATTGTTTTTCTGGATGGCGATTACAGCGACCACCCCGAGGAAATGGATAAAATTGTGGCCCCAATAATTGAAGGTAATATGGATATGGTGATTGGCGCACGGGTAAAAGAATTTAGAGAATCCGGTTCCATGACCTTTCCGCAGATATTTGGAAATTGGCTGGCCACCTCACTTATGAAATTATTCTTTCAGGCAAAATTTTCAGATCTCGGGCCTTTCAGGGCGATAAAATATGATAAGTTAATGGCACTGGAAATGCAGGATAAAACCTATGGCTGGACCGTTGAGATGCAGTTAAAGGCTCTAAGAAAAAAGTATAAATATGTTGAGGTTCCGGTACATTACCGTAACCGGATTGGGGTATCCAAGGTTTCAGGAACTTTAAAAGGTGCTATCTTTGCCGGAGTAAAAATCCTGACCTGGATCTTTAAATACTCTTTTAAATAATGGATCTCAGCATCATCATAATTTATACCCTGGCATTGCTGCTTATTTTTATTTACAGCCTTTCCCAGCTTAACTTGCTCATTAACTACCTGCGTTCCAAAAAACAGAAAGACCTTTCAGAAAAGACCGATCTTTCGCAACTTGATAATGTTCCCTTTGTGACAATTCAACTTCCTGTGTACAATGAAAAGTACGTGATGGAACGGCTTTTAAATAACATCGCGAGAATACAATACCCCCGTGAAAAACTGGAGATACAGGTGCTTGATGATTCTACAGATGAATCCCTTGGAAATACAGCAATTCAGATACAACAACTACAGAGTACCGGACTTGATATAAAACATATTTGCCGAAAAAACCGCAGCGGTTTCAAGGCGGGAGCTTTAAAAGAAGGGCTTAAAGTTGCAAAAGGAGAATTTATAGCAGTTTTTGATTCAGATTTTCTTCCTAAGGAAAACTGGCTTATGGAAACCGTTCCCTATTTTAAAGATCCTGAAATTGGCGTGGTGCAAACCCGCTGGGGGCACATTAATCGGGATTATTCCTTACTTACTAAAATTCAGGCTTTTGCCCTCGATTTTCATTTCGTGATGGAACAAACCGGAAGGAATTTCGGGAAACATTTTATCAATTTCAATGGTACGGCGGGTATATGGAGAAAGGAATGTATTCTAAACGCCGGCAACTGGAGCGGTGACACTCTTACAGAAGACCTGGACCTGAGCTACCGGGCACAAATGAAAAACTGGAAATTTAAATACCTGGAAGATGTGGAAACCCCCGCCGAACTTCCCGTAGTAATTAGTGCAGCACGCTCCCAGCAATTTCGATGGAACAAGGGCGCAGCAGAGAACTTTCAGAAGAATTATTCGCAGTTGTTATCCCAAAAAGGTCAAACTGCAGGAACAAAATTTCACGGCTTCTTTCATTTACTCAATTCCAGCATGTTTCTGGTAATCCTGTTGCTCGCCATCCTTAGCCTGCCGGTTTTATTTATTAAAAATAATAATCCTGCCTTTAGCTGGTATTTCAATGTACTGGCTTTCTTCGCAATAAGCAGCCTTATTTTCTTTATTTGCTATTGGGTCACTTACAGGAGGATACATGGAGGCGGATTTAAAAATTTCATATCCTTCATTGGTATGTTCTTTACATTTTTCTCAATCGCTATGGGATTTTCAGTGCATAATTCGCTTGCAGTTCTGGAAGGGCATTTTGGTAAGAAAAGTGAATTTATAAGGACCCCAAAATTTAATATCAATTCCATCAAAGATTCCTGGAAAGGCAATACATACCTGACTAAAAATATTTCTGCCAACACCTTTATAGAGGCCTTATTGTTCCTTTATTTTGGCTATGCCATCTATTGCGCATTTCTGCTTAATGAATATGGCTTGCTCCTCTTCCACTTTATGCTATTTGCCGGGTTTGGGTTTGTAGTAGCAAAAACACTGAGTCCTGTGAAAGCAAATGGGCCGGTTGCCGACAGCCTTATAGAAAGTAACTAGATGGATTCATTAACACAAATTGTCCTGGGCGCTGCCGTGGGAGAAGCGTTTTTAGGAAAGAAAGTAGGCAATAAAGCCATGTTTTACGGGGCTATAGCCGGCACCATCCCAGATCTTGATGTTATTGCAAATTATTTTACAGATACTGTAACGGCAATCGAGGTGCATCGCGGCTTTACTCATTCTATTGTTTTTGCGGTTCTTTTTGCCCCGGTATTTGGCTGGCTCATTTCCAAAATTGAGAAACGCTCTGCTGCAGTTTGGCAGGATTGGTCCTGGCTTATGTTCTGGGGCTTGTTCACCCACCCAATCCTGGATGCATTTACCACCTGGGGCACCCAGCTGTTCTGGCCGTTTGATATTCGAGTGGCGTTTAAGAATATATTTGTTATTGATCCCCTTTATACCCTGCCTTTTTTAATATTCCTTATTCTCGCGATGCGGGCAAAAAAAGGCTCGCCCAAAAGAAGACGCTTAAATAATCTCGGACTTATTATAAGCAGTTCATATTTGGTGTTAAGCCTTGTTTTAAAAGGGATCACCTTTCAGAAATTTGAAACCGCCTTGCAGGAACAGGGATATGAATACCTTCAAATTGAAACAAAACCAGCCGCACTCAACACTATCCTCTGGACAGCAAATGTTGAATTGAAAGACGCCTATCTTATTGGAGATTACTCCCTTCTTGATTCCAAACCTATCAGCTTTAAACGATATGAAAAAAACCACCATCTGTTGGGAGACTTGGAAAAAGAGGATAAGGTACAACGGCTTATAAAAATCTCCAATGGATGGTTCATAATTTCAAAGCAGGAGGACAGGATCCTTTTCAGCGACCTGAGGTTTGGTGTACTGGATATTGAAAATGAAGATCCGGATTTTGTATTCACGTATTGGCTCAACAACCAAAACGAAGAATTGGAAGTAGAAGAGGTTAAACGCAAACCGGCGGAAGCCAAAAAATTACTTTTGGGATTAGGACAACGTATCATGGGAAATTAAGCCCGGTCTTACCTATATAATCAAATTAAGAAGGTTTACAGATTCAATTGACAAATTAATTTGAAAACTTTATATTTAGATTTTCCCGTATAAAATTCCGGCTTATGAAATTTCCTTTTCTGTGTCTTTTTTTCATTATTCTTATTGCTGCTCCAAATGTTTTTGCCCAAAATGATTCCTACAAATTGAAGGAAATCATCAATAAGGTGCAGGACAGAAAATCTTACGACAAAAAAGAATATCCCCTGGGAATTTTCACAAAAGCCCATTACAGGAGAGAGGGCCAGTTTGCCAAAGAACGGCTTGAAAAGCTCAAGGAATTAAACAAGGAGAATCTCACCTCATCTGAAAGGATCTCTGCCGAGCTTTTAAAGTTTCGGCTTCAGGAAACCGTAGATAAATTTGAATTTCAGACTTATTTGAATCCGCTTTTATCTGATGCCGGTTTTCATGTGAGCCTGGCCTATCAGGTAAGGGAGCTTGCAAATTACGCACAGGTAAAATCCTATCTCGCCAAACTTAATGCCGTGCCGGTTTACGTAGACCAGCACCTGGCGTTGATAAGAGAAGGGATTTACAAAGGCATCACTCAGCCAAAAGTGATATTTGAAGGCTACGAAGCCACTTATAATGACCAGATAGTTAAAGATTACAAGGATAGTTTCTACTATTCCCCATTCGAAAATTTACCGCAATCCCTCACTCAGGCCCAAAAAGATTCGGTGCTCAAGGAAGCTGAAATTGCGATAAAGACTAAAGTAATTCCGCAATTTAAAAGAATCAAACAATTCTTTGAAACCGAATATTTACCAAAAGCCCGGGAAACTGTAGGTGTTTCTGCCATTCCCAATGGCAGGGAATATTATCAGAATCGGTTGGATTTTTATACCACCCTTGATCTCACTGCGGAAGAAGTGCACCAGATAGGACTTGATGAGGTAGCAAGGATCAATTCAGAAATGAAGACTATTATAAAAGAAGTTGAGTTCGACGGAAGTTTTGAAGAATTTATCCAATTCCTTCGCACCGATGAACAATTTTATGCAAAAACGCCTGAGGAGTTACTAATGGTGGCCAGAAATATTTCAAAAAAGATAGATGCCCAGCTTCCGCGCTATTTCAAGACATTACCGCGAAAACCCTACGGCGTGGCGCCGGTACCTGATGCTATAGCCCCAAAATACACTACCGGAAGGTACATCTCCCCCCAGGATGAAACGCAGGCAGGCTTTTACTGGGTAAACACCTATGACTTGCCCAGCAGGCCTTTATACGTGCTTCCCTCTTTAACCGCTCATGAAGCTGTGCCGGGGCATCATTTACAGATCTCGCTAAACGGGGAATTGGGAGACAGCATTCCCGCCTTTAGAAGGAATTTCTACCTCTCGGCCTACGGTGAGGGCTGGGGGTTATATTCAGAATTTTTAGCTGAAGAAATGGGAATTTATACCACTCCGTATGAATTGTTTGGTAAACTCACCTATGAACAATGGCGTGCCTGCAGGCTTGTTGTAGATACAGGAATACACGCCTTGGGCTGGTCACGCGCGCAGGCGGTAGAATATTTAAGATCCAACACTGCGCTTTCCCTTCACGAAATAAATACGGAGATTGACCGATATATTTCCTGGCCGGGCCAGGCGGTTTCATATAAAATTGGTGAAATAAAGATTCGGGAACTGCGTAAAAAAGCAGAAGGATCCCTGGGCGAGAAATTTGATATCCGCGATTTTCACGAGGTAATCTTAAGCCGGGGAACCCTTACCCTGGAGATTATGGAGGAGTTGGTAAATGAGTATATTCAAAACAGGTTAGAAACCAAGTCAAAGAGTTAAATAGTTAATAAAACCTAGGTTTGGCCTGGACCTGGGATTCCTGTGCGGTTTTTTATGCTAACACCCGCCAATTATTACGGTTGGGTATTGACTTACATCAATTGAAATTTCCTTGGTACTTTTTTTCACCAATTCCATAACTTCATCCAGGCTATATTTATGAGGTCCAATATGAAAACTTGCTCCTCGCTTTGCCAATTCCTGGACGTATATTAATGTGTTTTTATTTGGTGGAGGTGGAGCCTGAGGCACCATAAATAATGTTTGATTTTCCGCTAAAGTTTTGTTAGAAGGTTCAGATGGATTTTTAAATTCCATCTTTATAATGGCTTTATTTTTCCCATTTTCTAAAATGGAAACTGTCAATTCCTTCCTTCTGGTATTTATTAAATTAACAGCTTCTTCAGTAGAAATTATTTTTCCTGCGAGGTAAATCCTTGAATTATCATTGAGATAATTTTCAATTTTTAGTGGGGCGGGAGAGATCTCCTGACTTATAAAAACATTTTCAGAATCTTTTACCACAACAGCCTTGTCACTAAATCCATAGAACATTAAAGCTATTAATGGCAATATTAAAAAGCTCCTAATCCAAAATGCTGTATTTGATGTTTTTGTTTTCATAACAGTAAATCGTTTTTTGATTGATGAATAAGTGATAGGGTTTACAAGGCTGCTTTGTAATTCACTTGATGAATATGCCAAAAGTGTTTGCTGATATTGGGAGGTACTAATCCCATGTAAAATTACCTCCCTGTCCGCTAAAAATTCATGGTTTAATTTCACTGCATTTCTCAGGAGAAAGATGAGCGGATTGAACCAGAAAATAATTTGAAGCAATTCGATAAAGATCACGTCCAGACTATGCTTTTGCCTGGCGTGGGCTTGTTCATGTATTTTTACATCCTGTGGAATTTCATTCTTAAGATATTTCTCTTTATTAAAAAATATAAAGCTGAAGAAGGTGTGGGGTTGAACTTTTTCTGAAAGCAGCACGTTGATGAAACTGCCGGCACTCACCTTTGGGTTAGTTCTTATCTTCACCAGAAGATCTCGCAAATTCCGAATGAATTTTATGCTGAAAAACAAGACCCCCAACAGATAAATTCCGTAGACAATATAAGACAGGTCCGGTTTTCCTGAAGTTCCTTCCTGAGAAATTTCTGATGTATAGATTAGGGCATTGAACTTTTCAGAAGAAGGTTCTACATAAGTGGTGAAAGTGATAAAAGGGATCACCAGTGCTGCCAAAACCGAGGTTAAAAGATAGTACCTCTTAAAAACGTGCATGTTTTCCTTTTCAAGCATCAGCTTATAAAAGATAAGCAGCACGGCAAGGCAGGCGGCAGATTTCAGAAAATAAATCTCCATAACTACTTGTTTTTAATTTCCTGGTCTATCAATTTCTTTAAATCTTCCAACTCTTGTTTACTTAAATTGGTCTCTTTTGTAAAGAAGGAGGCAAACTGCGAAGCAGAATCATTAAAAAAGTTTTTGATCATCCCGTTCATCTGCTTAGAGAAATAATCTTTCTTTTTTACCAAGGCAAAATATTCCCGGGATCTCCCTAATTGCTTATAATCTACAAAATTCTTATCCTGCATTCTTTTAAGTAAAGTAGCTACAGTGGTTGGTGCAGGTTTAGGATCTGGATAGGCATCTATAAGATCTTTCATATAGGCTCTATCCTTTTTCCAAAGGATTTGCATTAATTGTTCTTCAGATTTTGATAATGCCATTGCTCTACAAGTTTAGATCGTTCTCTACAAATGTAGAATAATATTTTAATTCTACAAACATAGAATGAAAAATGTTTAAAAAAAGACCTATTCCAACATTCCTTATCTTCGCAATCTTAAATAAATAATATGAGCCTGGAACAGGAATTATTTCAACGCAGCGGTTCGCAATGCGAACTTTGCACTTCCCATGATGACTTAAATATCTATGAAGTGCCCGATTCTCCCAAAGGAGCAGAAAACAGTATCCTGATATGCAATACTTGCCGGGAGCAGATCGAGAATCCTGAAAAGACTGACCCCAACCACTGGCGATGTTTAAATGATAGTATGTGGAGCCCTGTACCGGCGGTTCAGGTGGTGGCCTGGAGAATACTTACCAGGTTGAAAGGGGAAGGCTGGCCACAAGACCTGCTGGATATGATGTATATGGAAGAGGATGTGAAAGAATGGGCAAAAGCCAATCAGGCAGTAGATCCATCTTCAAAATCTATTGTGCATAGAGACAGTAACGGGGTAATCCTGGAGACTGGAGATAATGTTGTATTAATCAAAGACCTCAAGGTAAAAGGAAGCAGCATGGTAGCCAAACAAGGTACGGCAGTAAGACGTATTTCCCTGGATCACGAAAATGAAGAATATATTGAAGGGAAAGTGGACGGACAGCAAATTGTGATCATTACCAAATACGTAAAGAAGATCTGATAATATAATTCTTAATGATTGCAAATATGCGGTCTAACATATAGCCCGCATTGCAACCAGGCTGTAATGATTTAACCTCACAGGTTCAAAAACCTGTGAGGTTTTTTATTATTCCTGAGAAATTTTACTTCTCTTCCTGTTTTAATTTGGTGAAATACTTATAGAAAAGCGGAATAGTCTCAATCCCTTTAAGATAATTCCAGATCCCGAAATGTTCGTTGGGAGAATGGATCGCATCGCTGTCCAGCCCAAAGCCCATTAAAATTGTTTTACTTTTCAATTCCTTTTCAAATAGGGCTACAATTGGAATACTTCCACCTCCGCGTTGCGGGATGGGAGCTTTGCCAAATGATTCCTTATAAGCCTCACTTGCAGCCTTATATTCCAAAGTGTCAATAGGAGTTACATATGCCTGTCCTCCATGATGCGGTTTTACCTTTACCCTAACACCTTTTGGGGCCAGACTTTCAAAATGTTCTTTGAATAGATCTGTGATCTCCTCCCAGTCTTGCCCTGGCACCAAACGCATAGAAATCTTAGCAAAAGCTTTGCTTGCTATCACCGTCTTGGCTCCTTCTCCAATGTATCCTCCCCAAATTCCGTTGACATCCAGGGTTGGTCTAATTGAATTTCGTTCATTGGTGGTATAGCCTCTTTCTCCAAATACATCCTCAATGTCGAGGGCTTGTTTATATTTTTCAAGAGAGAAGGGGGCTTCGGCCATTTTTGACCTTTCAAGTTCACTGGCCTCTTTTACCTTGTCATAAAATCCAGGGATCGTTATATGGTTATTTTCATCGTGCAAGGAAGCGATCATTTTGGCAAGAACGTTTATAGGATTTGCCACCGCACCACCATATAATCCACTATGAAGATCGCGGTTTGGACCGGTTACTTCCACCTCAACATAACTTAACCCCCGCAGGCCTGTTGTAATTGAGGGCACATCCTTAGCTATCATTCCGGTATCGGAAATCAGGATCACATCATTGGCAAGCTTCTCGCGGTTTCGTTCCAGGAACCATCCCAAACTCACACTTCCAACTTCTTCCTCGCCCTCTATCATAAATTTCACGTTGCAGGGTAAAGCATCATTGTTGGTCATATATTCCAGGGCCTTTACATGCATATACATCTGGCCTTTATCATCACAGGCTCCACGAGCAAAAATGGCTCCTTCAGGATGGATAGGTGTATTTTTAATAACCGGCTCAAATGGCGGGCTCTCCCACAAATCTAAAGGATCGGGCGGCTGTACATCATAATGTCCATATACAAGCACGGTAGGCAAATTTGGATCGATGATCTTCTCACCGTAAACAATGGGATAGCCTGGGGTCTCACAAATTTCAACCTTATCGCAACCTGCCTTTTCCAAACTGGTCTTAACCGCAGAGGCAGTTTTTAGAATATCATTTTTATATGCAGAATCTGCACTTATAGAGGGGATCTTAAGGAGTTCAACAAGTTCGTTAATAAACCTTTCCTTGTTTTCCTCAACGTATTTTTTAATATCGCTCATTCGTTAAATTTTGAAATCCCGTAAAGGTAATAAAATGCTTTACCTGTTAAAAACAAAACAGCTTAAGTTGGAAAACAATAATGTGCCGGAACCTTCTTTGCTGGTAATCAACCCGACACAGTTTAATGGGGAAATGCAGCGAATAATATTTCTAAAAATTTCAAGAATTATTTAGAGTATTATTTGAAAATTGAAACATTTATGTATATTTGCAGCCGCTTATCTAGGTAAGCAGTTTTACAATAAGTCCTAAGTGTTGTAAAATGGAAATGCGGGCGTGGTGGAATTGGTAGACACGCCAGACT
>CAXAZV010000117.1:0-9612 GCA_963973375.1 uncultured Antarcticibacterium sp. | reverse complement strand
TTTATCAGCTAAATTTAGATTATTAAATTATCTAACAGACTAAATTACGAACCCTACCCCTGTAATTTTTAGTGCTAATAAAGTTCTATGAGTTCAATTTTAATTGCAGACCACCATCCAATTACAAGGGCAGGGATCACCGCGTTGCTGAGTGAAAACAAGGACCTGGAAGTTATAGGAAGTGTTACCAGCGGTCACGATCTTTTCAAATTTTTAAAGAATAAGATCCCGGATGTTTTGGTAATGGAAATTGATCTTCCCGAAATTAACGGCATTACAGCCCTTCGCACTATTAAAACCCAGTTCCCAGGTACCAAAATGCTCGTATTTACGTGTCAGCCGGAAGAAATGTATGCCTTAAGTGCCATAAAAGCCGGAGCATCAGGTTACCTTTCCAAAACTGTTTCTACAGACCATCTTCAAAAGGCTATACAACAGGTTGCACGGGGAGGCATCTATCTTAATAAAGAAATCACAGAAAAGATAAATTCCGGTTTCTCACAGAGCAATAATCTTATCTCAAAGTTCAAACGTCTCTCCACACGCGAAGCCGAAGTTTTAAATATGCTTGCCAGCGGAAAAAGAAATAAAGATATCGCAGATGCATTGAGCATTAATGAGAAAACGGTAAGCACCTATAAAACAAGATTGTTGCAAAAATTAAAGGTAGATAATCTTGCCGATCTTATTCACCAAACCAGACTCCTGCAGCTTAGAACTACATAACCCTGTTGAGCTTATTAGAGAGCACTTTTTTTAGCGATAGATAATCCATAATATCTTCCATACTTTCTTTAGTATCTGCTTCTGCAGATTCCTTTATCTTTTTAGAAAGATCGTCTATTTTCTGACTTATAAGAAAACGGCGCAGTGCAAGAATGGTTTCTCCCACCAATCTGGCAATGGTGGTATCTTTAGTCTTGACCATAATATTCATTCGCTCCCACTCGTGAAGCCTGTATTGCTCCTCTTCCATCAACAAAGTTGTGACTTCTGAAGAGAGGTCAGGATCCAGACCATTTATAAATTTCTCAATATTCACTTCCCCTTCTTCATTTAGTAAAGAAATTATTCGGGAGTACAATTCCCGAAATCTTTCATTGGTAAAGGCAACTTCATCTTCCTGTAGATCCAGAAATATTTTCTCAAAGACTTTGGCCTTTTGAATTTCCGGTTCCATTACCAATTCTCCCTTATCATTCTCTTTAAGCACCAGATCTTCAAATTCCTCCTCGGCGGTACCGTATAACATCAATAAACTTATGATTTTGCGTTCCAGCTCAAACAGTTCATCCACTTTTGTCTTTACGCCCTCAGGATTTCTAACCACCTCCATAGCAGGTGCCTTTTTTGGTTGCACCCCGGAGGTTTTCCCTTCGCGTGCAAGAATTTGGGAAAGGGTATTAAATAATACATTTTCTGAAATATCCATTATCCTGGAACATTCCTGTATATAAACTTCCTGCTGGATCTGGTTGGGTATTTTGGAGATACTGAAAACCATATCCTGAATAAGATTGGCCCTTTTTACCGGGTCATTTTTGGCATCTTCAAATAACAAGGAAGCTTTGAATTCTATAAAATCCTTGGCGTTTTCCAGGAGATATTCCTGCAGGTCTGCCTGGGAATTTTTCCTTGCAAAACTATCAGGGTCCTCACCATCTGGAAACACACAAACCTTTACGTTCATTCCTTGCTCCAGGATAAGGTCTATACCACGTATGGAGGCCCTCATACCCGCGGCATCCCCGTCAAAAAGAACGGTGATGTTCTTGGTAAGCCGACTTATTAGCCTTATTTGCTCTGAGGTAAGCGCAGTTCCTGAAGAGGAAACCACATTCTCTATCCCGCTCTGGTGCATTTGGATCACATCTGTATATCCTTCAACCAAATAACAATTGTCCTCCTTGGCAATAGCCTGCTTGGCATAAAAGATCCCGTACAGCACTTTGCTTTTATGGTAGATCTCACTCTCGGGGGAATTTAAATATTTTGCGGCTTTTTTATCATTGGTTAGAATTCTTCCGCCAAATCCCAAAACCCTGCCAGACATGGAATGTATTGGGAACATCACCCTGCCTTTAAAGCGGTCAAATTGCTTCTCGCCTTTAACTATAGAGAGTCCGGTTTTTTCAAGAAAATCCAGCTTATAGCCTTTTCGCAATGCCTCCCCGGTAAAAGCATCCCACTCGTCAAGGCAATATCCCAATTGGAATTTTTTGATGGTCTCATCTGTAAATCCGCGTTCCCGGAAATAACTTAAGCCAATTGCTTTCCCCTGATCTGTTTTTAAAAGTATGTTCTGAAAGTATTTGCTAGCAAATTCTGAGACCAGGTACATACTTTCCCGTTCATCTTCCTGCTGCTTTTGTTCACTGGATTGCTCCGTTTCCTCGATCTCAATATTATACTTTTTTGCAAGATATTTAATGGCTTCCGGATAGGTGAAATGCTCGTGTTCCATTAAAAAAGCCACCACATTCCCACCTTTCCCACTGGAAAAATCCTTCCATATTTGTTTTACTGGGGAAACCATAAAACTTGGGCTGCGTTCATCTGTAAACGGGCTCAATCCTTTGTAATTGGTACCAGATTTTTTCAGCTGAACAAAATCGCCCAAAACCTCCTCTACGCGGGCGGTTTCGAATACCTGGTCTATCGTGTTCTTTGAGATCAAATTAAAAAGGGAATAATGTAAATAAGATACCTCAAATGTAAGAATAAAAAAAGAGAACAATTTTCATATAAAATGAAAACTATCCTCTTTTAAACATCTTAGCAGAATGTTATTTGAATTACATCAAAATGCAAGCCATACTTCCATTTTACATTGTTAAAACCCAAAGGATTAAAACATTAACAATCTTCCTTGAGATTTTTCGTGAATTTATTCCACATCAAATCTCAATCCTACAGAGATATTATGCAATTCAGGGTTCGGACTTTGAAAAATGGGATTAAGGTCATATTTCACATATAGTGCCAAGCTGCCCCAGCCCATATATCCGCTTAAACCATATACAAGGTCATTGGTATTATAACTGCCTTTTAATTTTCGTTTTACCTTATCCCCGTTTTCTTCATACTTAAGTTTTTGGCGTTCCCCAATATTAAATCCGGCGAAACCTCCAAGGCCAATCTTCAACTTATTTGCGGTAGAAAACCAGGTTTTTGAATCTGTATCCACTCGTCTGGATGGTCCAAATTCGAAATGTACGGGAACCACTATGTTATCCATCCGGAATTTGGATTTATCAAGGTCGAGAGTATATTCCTTTAAAAAAGAGTTTTCGCCCTCTTCAATAAATATCCTGTTATCTGTAGGTTTTAGTCCATTGAATTGAAAAGAAACCCCGTAACGCAACCTAAGCCAATTCGAGTTTTCTAATACCCGGGTTCTCCAAACTATCCCAATTTCAAAAAATCTGCTGCCCGCAAGTTTGAAATCAGATTCGTTTATGCTTTGCCCGGTTTCCAGTGCGTTATTAAATCCGGCTGCAAGCAATAAATGGGTGGTAGTACGGTAATAAACTTCTTTATCGTCGTTTTCGTTTTCAGTTCTTTCCGGAAGTTTGTCTTCCTGGGAGTGTACCATTGAAACTTGTAGACAGAAAAAGATTAAAAATAAAAAGTATGGTATTTTCATGTTACTAATTGTTATAATTCGTCTGAATCAGGTAATCTCCTGCAAGTTACGGATACAGCCCAATTAAAGTAAAAATAATTTTTGACATGGATCAATCTACATCAAACCGAACGCCAACAGATAAGTTGCGCATTTCCACATTTGGAGCCTTAAAGATTGGGTTAAGGTCATATTTTACATAAAGGGCAGTGCTTCCAAGGCTAAGATAACCGCTAACCCCATAAATAAAGTCATTTGTATTATAATCACTTTTTAATTTCTCTTTTACCTTGTCTCCATCTTCCCGGTATTTAAGCTTTTGTCTTTCGCCAATATTAAACCCAGCATATCCCCCAATTCCAATTTTGAACATATTATCTGTTGAGTATCTTATATAGTCATTTCTTTCAATTTTTTTAGAAGGGCCAAATTCGAAATGAAGTGGCAAAACCAGGTTGTCCATTCTAAACTTTGACTTATCAAGGTTAATTGGATATTCCTCCAGAGTGGTTAGTCCACCATCTGAAACAAAAAACCGATTGTCGGTTGGTTTAAGTCCGTTAAACTGAAAAGAAACCCCGTATTTCAACCTTAAAAAATTAGAATTGTCAAACACACGGGTTTTCCAGGCCCAGCCTATTTCAAAGAATCTGCTTCCTGCCAGTTTAAAATCCAGATCATCTATAGAGCTTTCTGCAGTGATCGCATTGTTGAATCCAACAGCTAAAACCAAGTCGCTTTTGGTCCTTTTATCATAAGTGCGTTCAGGCGCGTTATTGTTCATATTAATATTCACGATCTTCCCGTTATCAAATAAGGAAACCCTGTTCTCAAAATCCCGGTTTCTTTCTTCCAGTGCTAGCTGATTTTCAAGGATAGTAATCCTGTTTTCAATATTACGGGCGTGCTTTTCTGCTGCTGCTTTTTTTAATTCATTTGCTTTTTCTGAAGAGATCATATCCCTTTCCAGTCTGTAGTTAATTCCTTCTATGGTAAACTTTAATTGCTCTTTTTCCTCATTTATGATTTTCTCCTTTTCTTTTTCAAAGTATTCAATATTCTGAATGCTCTGTTTTTCCCTGGTAGGGGGAATAGTATCCGTCTGTGCCTTCAGGTCTGAAAATACCAGGGTGAAAAAAGAAATAACGATGTAAATAATAATTGTTTTCATGATGATAGTTTTTACCCCATCCCTGCCTTCCCAGTGTGGGAAGGCTTTAGAAAGAGTTGATTGATGAATGAATGATTTGGATTTATTGATTGATATTTTAATAATTGCGATTGGCTACGGCAGTGCGGGCTTTGAGGTAGCCTTCTTTCATAATGTCAAAAACTTTTTCCCGGAAGGATTGATCCATTTCCATTTCCACTTCTGACAAAAGGGAATTGGCATCTACGGTTTCCCCCTCCGTATAAACTGGCTTTTCCCTGGAAATCCGGGCCGCTGCCATCATAAGAAGGGCATCTACTTCAGCCTCTGTCAAGTCACCATTTTCAGCTAAATTTGATGATACCCCTGCAATAGCTTCCTCGAGTCCTGCAGGAAGAATTTCTTCCGGCTCTTCTCTTTTAATTTCTGCTATGACAGTTTCTTCCAGGGTGGTTACTACCTCAAATTCTTTTTGGGTAATGGTTTCTTTCTGCGCGACAGGAGTATTTTTTAAAGCATTTTTATTCTGAACCTTCTCCTCTAAAACAGGCTTCTGAAGTTCTTCTACTACCAGTTGAGAATTTTGTTCACTGTTGGTTTTTTTATCTTCCATCTTAAATTCTACCGGAGTTTCTACAACTGAAGGAGTTTGCTCAATACTATTTGTGCGATATACCTGCCCCAGGATAAGAAGTCCGGCCACAAGTGAAGCCGCGATTCCAATTACCCATTTATAAGAATCAGATTTTTTAGTATCATTTTCCAGTCGGGAATTTAATTTCTCCCAGCTACCTGGTTTTGGAGTAATCTCCCGGTCCCTTAATTTCTGACCAAATTCTGTGTCTATATCATGTTGTCCCATAACTACTGTTTTCTGTTATCGCTAATCTCTCCTGCAACATTTTCCGGGCTTTAAAAAGTTGGGATTTGGAAGTGCCTTCTGTTATCCCCAGGATGTCTGCTATTTCATGATGTTTATAACCTTCCACCGCATACATTACAAAAACCACCCTGTACCCTTCCGGCAATGTGTCAATAAGGCTTTGTATTTCCTCCACTTCCATCCCGGATTGTATGTTGTTGGAACTTTCAGCATAATTTTCTAAACCATTCTCTTGAAAAACCAGGGATCTCTTCGTTCTTAAATAAGAGATGGACTCCCGTATCATTATCCTTCTCACCCAGCCTTCAAAAGTCCCTTCATTTTTGAAGGAAGCGAGATTGGAAAACACTTTGAAAAATCCATTTAACATCGCTTCTTCGGCATGATGAAGATCCTTTATATACATCCTGCAAACACTCAACATCTTTGGAGAATATTTCGTGTAAAGATGCTGTTGCGAACCCCGGTGGTTTTTGACTGCCCGGGCAATTAACTGAGTTTCATTTTTAAATAATGGAATGACTTTCACAAAAAGTTCTTTAGACCTTCTATTTACATAGACGCATGAAATTTACAAAAGGTTGCCTGAGGGAGGAGAAATAATTTAAAAGTTTTTTCCTCAGCATCTTTAAAGAAAGGATGACCCTGCTAGAAACTGGAGATTGAAAGTTTTTTTTCAGCTGCCAAAAAGCTGAATTCCGCAGAAATTTCGGTCTAAAAAACTTAACTTGAACTTTTAATTTTCCCTAACCATGAAACAATTATTTCTGCTTTATTTTCTTTTTTTCGCCGGCAATATTTTTGCCCAGGAACGCTTTATAAATGATCTCTTTGAAGTGGATGATCCACAAACCGAAATCTATTCGGTTAAGAATGGTGAGGAACTAAAACTGGATATCTACAGTCCTGTTAGTGACACATTACAGGCTCGTCCACTTATTATCTTTATGCACGGCGGCGGATTCTCAGGGGGCACCCGCAGCAATGAAACCCTTGTGAAATTTGCACAAGCTGCTGCGAGGAAAGGTTATGTTGCGGTACAGATCTCTTACAGGCTTACACGTAAAGGCCAATCCTTTGGTTGTGATTATGAAGCTGAAGGCAAAATGACAACTTTCCGCCTCGCTGCGGAAGATTTTATGGATGCGGTTAAATTTATGCTGAAGAATAAATCTAAATACAATATTGATCCCACAAAAATCATTGTTGGCGGAAGCAGCGCAGGAGCAGAGGCTGTACTTAACGCTGTATATAATAAACGGCTTATGTTTGGAGATCTATCGAAATATGAAAATGTAAATTTCGCAGGGGTTTTCTCCCTGGCCGGTGCAATTGTGGATGTTCGTTATCTTACTAAAGATAATGCGGTCCCCGGTGTTTTCTTTCACGGCACAAAAGATAATTTGGTGCCCTATGGAACCGGACCCCATCACTGGTGCGACCGCGAAAAACCAGGATACCTCATCCTTGACGGTTCCCACAGCATAGCGAATCGATTAAAAGAACTTGACACTTCCTACCTCCTGTATAGTTTTGAAGGTGGCAGGCATGAACATTCCGGGATGCCCTTTGATCATTTGAATGAAGTTTTTAGCTTTTTTAATAGGGTTTTCCTTAACGGGGAAAATTTGCAACAAATTGTAACAATAACAAAATAATAGAAAATTCAAATTCTGATTAAGGAATATAGAAACCAAAGTGATCTCATTTATGAAACCCTTACTACTGCTACTTGCATTTCTATTTCTGGCTACAAATTCTGTGGCTCAGGTAGAAAAATATTATAAGGGCAATTTACACACGCACTCTTACTGGAGTGACGGCGATGAATTTCCTGAGATGATCATGCAATGGTACAAGAACAAAGGTTATGATTTTGTAGCCCTAAGCGACCACAACACCATTGCCGAAGGAGAAAAATGGAAAACTATCCCCAAAGATTCTCCTTACCAGAATGCTTTCAGCGAATATCTGGAGCAGTATGGCGAAAACTGGGTGCAGTACCGGAAGGACGATACTGGTACACATGTAAAACTTAAAAGTCTTAGCGAATTTAGGCCGCTTTTTGAGGAAGAAAATAGGTTTATGATCTTCCAGGCAGAGGAGGTAACTTCATATCTTGGGGACAAGGCTGTACATATGGGTGCCATTAATGTTCAGGAATACATCGAACCCCGGGAAGGAAATACCATAGTAGAAATTATTCAGAATAATCTGGATGCCATAAGGGAGCAAGGTGAGCGAACAGGGGAGCCTATACTGCAGCACCTCAACCATCCCAATTTCACTTATGCCATCACTGCTGAAGATATTATCCAGATTGACGGGGAGCGTTTTTTCGAGGTCTTCAATGGCCATCCCTATGTGAATAACTTTGGCGACAGTATTCACGACAGCACAGAGAAAATGTGGGACCAGGTGAATATTGCCTATATCAACACAGGAAAACCCATCATGTATGGCCTTGCCACAGATGACAGCCACCATTATCACAAATTTGGAAGCAAATACAGTAACGCGGGCCGCGGCTGGGTAATGGTCAAAAGTGACAGGCTGCACCCCCATTCGATTATTGAAGCCATGGAAGCGGGGGATTTTTATTCTTCTACAGGAGTTGTACTGGATAACATCAGGTTTGAAAACAATACTCTTTCGGTCACCATAAAGGCGGAAGAAGGAGTAACCTATAAAACAGAATTTATTGCGGGCCATAAAAATAATTCACGGGCGGAAACAATGAAAACCGTGGAAGGAACTGAAGCTTCCTTCAAGCTGCCCTCGGCCCATCTTTTTGTAAGGGCAAAAATCACCTCCACCAAACAAAAAGAAAATCCATATATGAAAGGAGATTTAGAAGTCGCCTGGACCCAACCATTTTTACCCGAAAATTCAGAAAAATGAAAAATCTCACATTCCTGTGTACGTTCTTTATTTCATTCTTAGTATTTGGGCAGCGACAAGTGCAAACTATCAATACAGCCTGGGAATTTTCTCTTGAAAAAAATGATACAAAAGAGATTGTAAATATTCCGCATACCTGGAATGCTGAAGACACCTTTCGGGATGGTAAGGATTATTACCGTGGAAAAGGAACCTATCAAAAAAAAATATTCGCCCCAGTTTCCTGGAAGGATCAACGCATTTTTCTCAAATTTGAAGGAAGCAATCAGGTTACCAATGTTTTCGTGAATGATCAATTCATAGGGGAACACCGGGGAGGATATACGGGCTTTGTTTTTGATATTTCTGAAGCGCTAATGATTGGCGAGGCCAATGAGATAAAGATCGAGGTGTTATAAAGATTTGTTGTCCGGAAATAAGGTGGATTGCGTATTCTTCTCCATAAAAACGCTACCATCAATCACAGGGTAAGGAGCGCAAATTAAGGAATAAAATCAGTGAGGTTAATCCTGGTGTCCTTCAGCGCAGGTATTGGTTGCTGTTGTACATATCCTAATTTTCACCTATTCTTTTCCTCAACATTGCAGGAGTAACTACTGTTCGGAATCCAAGATGACCGTGAGAAGAATCCAAAGTTTGCGGCATTTTTGCTGAGACCCTGTAACTCGCGCAGTATGAAGCGTGACATAAATAGGAGCCTCCTTTGATGACTTTCGCATTGAGGTTTGGATTGTATCCTTTATATGCAGTTTCAGGCCCCTGTGGATTCTCTGCCACCCCAGGTGGTAATTTCCTGTAATATTGCGGGTCATAATAATCTGAAGTAAATTCCCAAACGTTCCCGGCCATATCAAATAATCCAAAACCATTGGAAGGAAAGGAGGCTACCGGCGCACTGCCTTCATATCCATCGGCTTCCGTATTATTTACAGGAAACTCTCCCGTCCAGGTATTTGCCATTTTAGTAAGAGCATTTTCATCGTCTCCCCAGCTAAATTTGGAGTTTTTCTTGCCACCCCTCGCCGCAAATTCCCACTCGGCCTCTGTTGGGAG
>CAXAZV010000116.1:0-9687 GCA_963973375.1 uncultured Antarcticibacterium sp. | reverse complement strand
TTCACCCACGTTGGTGGTTAAAAGATCTGAAAGGTTTGCCCCTGCAGGAACAGGCACTGTCGCTAAAAGATCCTCGGTTCTACGGTAATATCCATCTACACTTCCTGATAAACGGCCATTGAAAAATCCAAAATCAATACCGGCGTTATAGGTTTGAAGTTCCTCCCATTTAAGGTTAGCATCAAATTCCTCAGGTCTTAATGTATTTACAAATCTAGGAGATCCATTGGAGTTATACCCAAACTGAACATCGGCTCTTCCACGGCTTGGGGTATAGATCCCCAAATAACCATAATTCCCGCCAATTTCCTGGTTTCCTGTTACCCCGTAACCAGCGCGAAGTTTAAGATCTGAGAATAAAGTTGTGTTTTGAAGGAAAGGTTCATTCATCAATTTCCAACCTATTGAAACAGAAGGGAAATTACTCCACCTGTTTTCTTCTGCAAATCTTGAAGAACCATCACGACGATAGCTCGCAGAAATCAAATACCTATTGGAAATATCAAAACTTGCTCTTGCAAAATAAGATTCAAGGGCATTTCTATTGATATTAAAGGTGTTTTGAAATTCATTGGTTTGTGTAAAACGTTGACGGTCACCAATATAAAATTCCTGGTAAGAATGTCCTGCTGTAAGATCCAGCTTGGTATCAATTGCTTCTAAGTCACTCTTGTAATTAAAGTAAAAATCAAGAAGGCTGTTACGGTTAATTCCTGTGTAATAATTTTCATAGGCTATGTCATCTCCTACCACTGCCGATGTTAAAGGCCTGGTTTCAAACCCGTCTAGTTCAGAATAATCTATACCCGCATTTAAATTGAACCTTAATTCAGGAAGGAAATGGAAACGGTAATCAAGATTTAAATTTGAAATTGTCCTTTTATTGGTAGAGTTATTTTCCCGTTGCTCCAAAAGTGCCAGCGGGTTTCTGGTAGCTTGTCTAAACTCGGTCCTCAAAGGGTCAGAATCTGATCCACCACGGAATTCGAAATAACCATCAAAAGGACTGGTAGGGTCATACACATTTTGTGTAGGGTCAAAAGAAACCGCTGCCCCAATAGCTCCCTGATCTGCAAAATGGTTTTGATCAAGGATCCCTTTTGCATTTAGGGTTAATTTAAGGTTGTTGTCAAAAAGGTTTTGAGTTAAAGTCGCGTTTATTGCGGTTCTTTCATAAAGGTCTGTTTTTAAAACCCCTTGTTGATCTGTACGGTTTAAATTTACTCTATATGTAAAGTTGTCAAAACCTTCAGATACTGTTACGTTGTGAATAGCTCCCAAAGATGTGCGATATATCTGGTCCTGCCAGTCGGTATCTGCATTTCCTAAAAGGTCTGGATTAGTTCCTGCCGCATTGGTCACAATATCCCTGAATTGTGCAGCATTAAGCACATCAACTTTATCTGTGATCTGGCCGAATGCAACTTTTATATCGTAGTCCATTGCGAAATCAGATTCCAGGCTTCCTTTTTTAGTAGTAATAAGTATAACTCCATTTGAAGCTCTTGAACCATAAATGGAAGTAGCCGCTGCATCTTTCAGGATCACGAAATCTTCGATCTCATCCGGGTTAATTGCATTCAATTGGTTTCTTACACCCTGTACACCTCTTTGATCAAGAGGAATTCCATCTACAACTATAAGAGGAGAGTTGTTACCAGAAAGAGAAGATCCACCACGAATCCTGATCTCAGATCCTCCACCCGGTTCGCTGCTTGGAGTAATTCTTACCCCGGCAGATTTACCTGCTATAAGGGTTTCGGGGGAAACCACGGCACCTCTGTTAAATTGCGCCGGACTTATTTTTTCCACTGCTCCCGTCGCATCTTGACGTGTAGTAGCCCCATATCCAATTAAAACAATTTCCTCAAGAGCGGCATTGCTTTCATCAAGCTGTACATTTAAATTTGTTTGTCCTGCATAAGTTATCTCGCGAGGGGTAAAACCTAAAAACGAAAAAACCAAAACATCGCCTTGGTTTATTTTTGAAACGGTATAATTACCATCAAAATCTGTGGTAGTGCCATTGGTGGTTCCTTTAACCAGAATATTGACCCCCGGAACAGGAAGACCGGTAGCACTCTCGGTCACGGTCCCGCTTACGGTTTGTTGGGCAAAAAAGCTCATTGGCAGCATTAGCAGCATCATCAACGTGCTTTTAAATAATTTTTTCATAGATGAATTTGATTAGTTTAACTAAATATTAACTGTATATTCTCACTTCCAGATGTTAAATGTATGTAAAATTTAGGTGTGGTTTTGGTCAGTTCCGCCGAAAACAGTAACGCAAACGTTTTCGTGTTGAAAACTTTTATAAATTGCCGATAAGGGGTTAAATTGTAATATTTTTACAAAACTTTTAAAAATTGCCCCAATCTTTGATAATCAAGCATGAAGAAAAAATTAACCTTAAAACAAATTGCCAAGGAATTAGATGTATCTGTATCTACCGTTTCCAAGGCTTTGAGAGATAGTGTAGAAATAGGTGAAGACACCCGGCAAAAGATAAAGGCATTTGCAAAACTCTATAATTATAAACCCAATAATATAGCCCTTAGCCTGAAGAATAAAAAGACTAAGACTATTGGGGTTATAATTCCGGAAATTGTACATCACTTTTTTACAACTGTTATAAGCGGTATTGAGCAGGTGGCAAATGAGCGCGGATACAATGTTATTATATGTATGTCCAACAATTCCTTTGATAAAGAGGTAATCAACATGGAAATGCTTGCCAATGGTAGTACAGACGGTTTCATTATGAGCGTGGCCAAAGAAACCCAGCAAAAGGGAGATTATCACCATTTATTGGAAGTGATCAACCAGGGGATGCCACTGGTTATGTTTGACCGGGTAATTGAGGAGATAGAATGTGATAAGGTAATAATTGACGACACTGTTGGTGCGCGGGAAGCTGTGCAACATTTAATAGATATAGAATGTAAAAACATTGCACTTATAACCACTGTAGATTATGTGAGTGTAGGTAAATTGCGCACACAGGGATATCAGGAGGCCCTGGTTCATAATAACATGAAGATCAACGAGGATCTTATTCTTAAAGTGGAAGATTTTGACAATAGCGAGGAAGAGATAAGAAATTTTTTATCTGGCAAAGATATAGATGGGGTTTTTGCAGTAAATGAACATTTTGCTATTTATGCTATTAAAGCATTTCACGAAAATGGTCTCAGGGTTCCGGAGGATGTTTTTGTTGTGGGTTTTACCAATGGAGAGTTGTCAAAACAATTCATTCCCAGTTTAACAACGGTAAGCCAGCATGGAGCCGAAATGGGGGCGCAGGCAGCGAGGTTGTTGATAAGGAAACTTGAAAGTGAGGAAGGTGAGGAGGAGCCTTATGAAACAATTATTGTGGAGACAAGCCTGATTCAGCGAAAATCTACAAAACGCTGATTAAATTAAAAACAATTAAAAAATTATCTATCTTTACCGCCATAAATTAATAGTCAAAACTGATATTTTCACTTCCGTTAATATTGTTTTGACGAGTCATAGCGCTTGTCGGAGTAAGTAATTTAACTCGCGATATGCAAAAACGCCACCTAAGTTTTTGGGAGATTTGGAACATGAGTTTCGGTTTCCTTGGTATACAATTTGGTTTTGCGCTACAAAATGCAAATACCTCCCGAATTTTTGAGACCCTTGGAGCAAATGTCGAAGACATTCCCATTTTATGGATCGCCGCACCGGTAACCGGTCTGGTCGTACAACCTATTATAGGTTATTTTAGCGATCGTACCTGGACCCGGCTAGGAAGAAGAAGGCCATATTTTCTTATAGGAGCCATTCTATCTTCCCTGGCATTGTTCATTATGCCAAATTCTCCCACTTTATGGGTAGCAGCAGGAACGCTGTGGATCATGGATGCTTCAATTAATATTTCTATGGAGCCTTTCAGGGCTTTTGTAGGAGATAATCTACCTGAACGCCAGCGCACGCTTGGATTTTCAATGCAAAGTTTTTTTATTGGTATAGGGGCCGTGGTAGGATCTGCCTTACCCTGGGTTTTTACAAACTGGATAGGGTTAAGCAATACCGCTCCTGAAGGTGTAATTCCAGATTCTGTTAAATGGTCCTTTTATGTTGGTGGGGTAGTTTTCTTCCTTGCTGTATTATGGACAGTGGTGAAATCCAGAGAATATTCTCCCGCTCAACTCGCTGCTTTTGAAAAAGCCAGGCTTGAGGTATCACCCGAAAAGGTTGAAGTGACTAACAAAAAAGCCAATATAAGAACTCAGTTTATGGCCGGGCTTATCATGACTATAACGGGTCTATTGGTTTCTACGGTGATCTTTTACAATGAACTAACTAAGGAATTATATATCCTTTTTGTTGGCCTGGTAATTATTGGTCTCTTGTTCATGATTGTTTCACAATTGCGCAGCAAAGAAGTTAGAAATGGTTTTACCATTATAATGACAGATATGCTTAATATGCCTGCAACCATGAAACAACTTGCCTGGGTTCAATTCTTTTCATGGTTTGCGCTTTTCTCGATGTGGATCTATACCACCCAGGCAGTTACCGGCCATGTATTTGGTACCACAGATCCCACATCTGTCCTATATAATGACGCGGCAGACTGGGTTACAATAATGTTTGGAACTTATAATGGTGTGGCGGCCGCGGTTGCATTCCTGTTACCTGTACTTGCCAGGAGAACTAGCAATAAATTTACTCACATGCTTGCCCTTATTATAGGTGGACTTGGATTACTGTCTATCTATTTTGTTTCAGATAAAACAGGACTTATCTTGGGTATGGTAGGAGTAGGTATAGCGTGGGCAAGTATCTTATCTATCCCATATGCGATGCTTTCAGGAGCTTTGCCTTCAGCAAAAATGGGATACTACATGGGAGTGTTTAATTTCTTTATTGTGATACCCCAAATTGTGGCAGCTACTATATTAGGATTTTTAGTGAAGGAATTTTTTAATAATGAACCCATTTATGCCTTGATCATAGGTGGATTTGCAATGATACTCTCAGGTCTTTTAACGTTGAGGGTAAAAACGAATATAAAACTGGATACAAGTGTATAAAAATAAAGGGATAATATTTGATCTTGACGGTGTCATAGTTGACACGGCAAAATTTCACTACCTCGCATGGCGAAAGCTGGCCAATGACCTGGGGTTTGATATTACTGAAGAGCAAAATGAAGAATTAAAGGGAGTAAGCAGGGTGAGATCTTTAGAAAAGATCCTTGATTGGGGAAATGTAAAACTTTCACAGGATAATTTTATGGAGCAAATGGCCCTTAAAAATGACAACTACCTGTCCTATATTTCCTCAATGACCCATAAAGATATTCTGCCCGGGGTGCAGGCCGTATTGGATTTTTATACTGAAAACAATATCCCCATAGCATTGGGGTCTGCCAGTAAAAATGCAAGATCTATCCTTGAAAAAACAGGGCTTTATCAAAAGTTTACGGCAGTGGTAGATGGAAATGATGTAGAGAAAGCAAAGCCAGATCCCGAAGTTTTTTTAATTGCAGCAGGAAAACTTGATATTGAACCCGGGAATTGTATTGTTTTTGAAGATTCCCAGGCCGGGGTTCAGGCAGCAAATATTGCCGGGATGATAAGTATTGGAATTGGCAGCAAAGAGGTATTACATGAAGCCGATTATGTTTTTGCCAATTTTGAAGAAATAGAATTGAATTTTTTAAAAAAATTATTGACAGAATAGTATGAATCAGGATTATATAAAACCAGAAAACTGGTCCATAATTGAAGAAGGTTTTGAAGATGGACGTGTTAAATCCTCTGAAAGTTTATTCAGCATAGGGAATGGAGCAATGGGCCAACGGGCCAATTTTGAAGAGAATTATAGTGGGGAAACCTTTCAGGGCAGCTATATAGCGGGTGTTTATTATCCCGATAAAACAAAAGTTGGCTGGTGGAAGAACGGTTATCCAGAGTATTTCGCGAAAGTGCTTAATGCTCCCAACTGGATTGGAATCGAGGTATTGGTGAACGGTGAAATGTTTGACCTAAATACCTGTAAAAATATTGAAGATTTTCGCAGGGAACTTAATATGAAAGAAGGGTGGTATCAAAGAAGTTTTACCGCAACCCTTCCAAATGATGAAAAGATCAAAGTAGTAGCTACCAGGTTTTTATCAATGGAAATTGATGAACTGGGCGCTATAGATTATTCCGTAGAACTTTTAACGGGAGCTGCAGAGATCACCTTCAGGCCATATCTGGACAGTAGTATCACCAATACCGATGCCAACTGGGAAGAAAAATTCTGGCAAACCCTTGAGGTTAAAACGGAAGGAGACCAGGCTTTTATCACCGCCAAAACGCTTAAAACCGAATTTCATGCCTGTACCTTCATGCAATCAAAGGTATTGCTTAATAATAAGGAGGTAAATGCACAATTTGATGAGGAAATTCTTCAGGATAAGGTCTCATTATCTTACCGTCATAATGTTGCAACGGGAGAAACCATAAGGCTGCAGAAGTTTGCAGGTTATGTGACTGATATGAACCATGAAAGAAATGACCTGGTTGCTGCGGCGAAAGCAGTACTTGCAAAAGGTATGGACCATGGATTTGAAGCATTGCTGAATTTGCAAAAAGAGGCTTGGGCAAGAATATGGGAAATGGCAGATATTTCAATTGATGGAGATATTAAAGCCCAGCAGGGTATTAGATTCAATATCTTTCAGCTAAACCAAACTTATTCCGGGAAGGATGAACGCCTTAATATTGGCCCCAAAGGTTTTACAGGCGAAAAATATGGAGGCAGTACCTATTGGGATACTGAAGCCTACTGTATTCCCTTTTACATGGCAACCAAGGACCAGCAGGTGGCAAGAAACTTATTGACCTACCGCTATAATCACCTGGAGAAAGCAATTGAAAATGCCGGAAAATTAGGTTTCAAAAATGGTGCAGCACTGTATCCTATGGTAACCATGAACGGGGAAGAAAGCCATAATGAATGGGAGATCACCTTTGAAGAAATTCACAGGAACGGGGCTATTGTTTTTGCTATCTACAATTACGTGCGTTTTACAGGAGATTTTGATTACATCCCGGAAAAGGGACTTGAAGTAATTATTGCGGTAGCAAGGTTTTGGCAACAGCGGGCAAACTTTAGTGCCCCTAAGAACAAATATGTGATCCTGGGAGTTACCGGGCCAAATGAATATGAAAATAACGTAAACAATAATTGGTACACCAACTACATCGCGCAGTGGTGCCTTGAATATTGCGTTTCAATGGTAGAAAAGGTGAAAGACGGGCATAAGGAAGATTATGACCGAATCGCCGGGCTCACCAGCTTGACAGATGCTGAACTTCTCTCGATGAAAGAAGTGGCAGATAATATGTATTTCCCTTTTTCAGAAGAATATGATGTGTTCCTGCAACAGGATAACTTCCTTGACAAGGAAATTATCCCTGTTTCAAAACTGGACAAATCACAACGCCCAATTAATCAAAAATGGAGCTGGGACAGGATATTGCGTTCCTGCTATATTAAGCAGGCAGATGTTTTACAGGGATTTTATTTTTTTGAAGATAATTTCAGTACAGCAGAACTGGAAAAGCATTTTAAATTTTATGAACCGCTAACGGTACATGAATCTTCGCTATCTCCTTGTGTGCACAGTATTCAGGCTGCAAAACTGGACGGTATGGAACAGGCATATGAATTTTACCTTCGTACTTCGAGGCTGGATCTTGACGATTATAATAATGAGGTCGAAGAAGGTTGCCATATAACAAGTATGGCGGGTACCTGGATGAGCATTGTTGAAGGTTTCGGCGGAATGAGAATTGTAAATGACCAGTTAAGTTTTACTCCCAGGATCCCGGAACAATGGAATGCATATTCCTTTAAAGTAAACTTCCGGAACCAGATCATCAAGGTGGAAGTTACTGCGGGTAAGACTAGTTTTCATTTGGAGGGGACAGATTCACTTGACATTCTGGTGAACGGTAAAAAAGAAACCATAGGCCTTAATACGCCGCTTGCGCTTTAGGCCTTGTTCCAGTTTGCTCGCGGGGAATAGTTATATAAATAATTTTTCAGGGATTCTGTAAGAGACAGGGTCCCTGAAAATATAATTACTCGTAAATATGAAATTAAAATTATTATTATTTCTGTTGCTTTCTTGTAGTTTGGTTCAAGCTCAAATTCAAAAAGTAGAGCCTCCATTCTGGTGGAGTGGGATGAATAATCCCGAACTTCAAGTTATGTTTTACGGGAAGAACATTGCTCAATATGATATTGCAGTAGACAAGAGTGTAACTGTTACTGGTATTATTAAAACTGAAAATCCTAATTATGTTTTCTTAACCTTTAAAACCGAAGGCCTTATAGCAGGAAACTATAAGGTAGATTTTAAAAGGAAGGGGAAAGTTGCCTTCAGCCGTAATTATGAATTAAAAGATCGCCGGGAAGATTCGGCCTTGCGCAAAGGATTTGATGCCAGTGATGTGATGTACTTAATAATGCCGGACAGGTTTGCCAATGGGAACCCGGGTAATGATGCCCACCCTTCGGTAACCGAAAAACCCAACAGGGAATATCCCGGGGGGCGACACGGGGGAGATATTCAGGGGATCATTGATAATCTTGATTACTTAAATGACCTGGGAATAACGGCTATATGGAATACTCCAATGTTGGAAGATAATGACCCAAGGTATTCTTACCATACTTATGCTCAAAGCGATGTTTATAGAATAGATCCCCGATATGGTACCAATGAGGATTATAAAAGATTGGCTGAGGAAATGCACCAAAGGGATATGAAACTGGTGATGGATTATGTCACCAACCACTGGGGCGCCGAACACTGGATGATAAAAGATTTGCCCACCTATGACTGGATAAACCAGTTCCCGGGTTATGAAAATTCAAATTACAGAATGACTACCCAATACGATCCCAATGTAGCCCAACGGGATCTTAAGTATTGTGTAGACGGATGGTTCGTAAAAACAATGCCGGACCTTAATCAAAAAAATCCGCTGGTGTTGAATTACCTTACCCAAAATGCAATCTGGTGGATAGAATATGCGAATCTCGACGGTTTTAGGGTAGATACCTATTCTTATAATGACAAAGAGGGGATAGCGAAATGGACAAAATCTATCATGGATGAATATCCAAATTTTAATATTGTAGGAGAGGTTTGGATGCATGACCAGGCACAAATCTCTTACTGGCAAAAGGACAGTCCCGTGGGAGCCATTCAAAGTTTCAATTCCTATTTACCATCGGTAATGGATTTCACCTTGCACAATGCCTTAATGATAATCTTTGATGAAGAAGAAGCAACCTGGGATAAGGGAATGATCAAAGCCTATGAGAATTTTGTCAATGACTTTTTATATGCCGATATTGATAATATTCTGGTTTTTGCAGGAAATCATGATACCGGAAGGATCAACGAGATCTATGATAATGACCTGAATAAATATCAATTGGCAATCACTCTGGTATTAACCACCCGTGGGATCCCCCAATTGTATTACGGTGATGAAATTGGAATGAGAGGGGAAAAAAATAAAGGAGACGGCGATATTCGCGGGGATTTTCCCGGTGGCTGGGAGGGAGATGCAAATAATGCCTATTCAAGTGCAGGACGGGATAAATTACAGGAATATCGCCGTCTCCTTTATTTTTTTCCCCTCTCAT
>CAXAZV010000115.1:0-9688 GCA_963973375.1 uncultured Antarcticibacterium sp. | reverse complement strand
TTCTCCAGTGTTTTTAACCTGCTTTTTTCATTTACCGGAATTTCTGCGTATTTCATAAAGAGTAATTGTAAGGAGACCTAATTCCTTCAAAGTTAATAAAATAAATCGATTGGTTAAAGAAATGTTAATGCTTCTCAAAAACCCCTAAACCAAAAAGGGCGAAATCATATTTTACGGGATCTACAGGATCCATTTTCCTAAGAGATTGATCCAGCTCCTGCAAAGCCTTTGCATCATTTTGTTTTCGGTGAAGTAAGCCTAACTTTCGTGCTGTGTTACCTGAATGAACGTCCAGGGGGCACGATAATTGTGAGGACTTCAATTTTTCCCAAATTCCAAAATCAACATTCGCGCCATCATTTCTTACCATCCATCTTAAAAACATATTTATTCTTTTGGCAGCCGAATTTTTAAAAGGATCACTTACGTGTTTTTGGGTACGGGGAAGATGGGGGATCTCAAAGAAAATTTTTTTGAATTCATGAATACTTCCCTGGAGATTAGTGGGTTCAGAATATTGAGTAAAAATGTTTTCCAGGCCACCATGATTCTTGTATATATTTTGGAGGGAACTTACAAAATACTGAAGGTCAATCCCATTAAAGGTTCTGTGTACAAAACTTTCAAGGTATATGAGGTCATCCTCCTGGTGATTCATGATAAAATCATAAGGTGCATTATCCAGTAGATCCATTAATCGGGAAGCATTGGTAAGAATACTTTTGCGGTTTCCCCAGGCAATGGTAGCCGTTAAAAATCCCGAGATCTCAATGTCTTCTTTTAAGCTGAACTTATGCGGAATTTGAATAGGGTCGGTTTCTATAAACGAAGGAGTGTTGTACTCCTCAACTTTATAGTCAAGAAATGATTTTAGCTCCTTTTTTTTCATGAGCATCTCATAGGTTTTTAGACTATCTCTCCGTCTACCATGGTAAGTTTCCTGTCGGCCATATTAGCAAGCTCTTCATTATGAGTGACTATCACAAAGGTTTGTCCAAATTCCTCTCTAAGGCGAAAGAATAATTTATGAAGATTTTCAGCAGATTCACTGTCCAGGTTCCCCGAAGGTTCATCGGCAAAAATCACTGCGGGGTTATTTATAAGCGAACGTGCTACAGCTATACGTTGCTGTTCCCCGCCGCTCATTTCAGAAGGTTTATGGTGAGCCCGGGCTGTAAGGCCTAAAAAATCCAAAAGTTCCATCGCTCTTTTTTCGGCTTCGGCTTTAGGGGTATTTTTTATGAAAGCCGGGATACAAATATTTTCAAGGGCTGTAAACTCCGGCAACAACTGGTGAAATTGAAATATAAAACCTATTTGCTCATTTCTGAATTTTGATAACTTTCGTGCATTCTGGGAATAAATATCTATAGCATTGATCCTTAAAATACTATCCTTATCCTTTTCCGGTTGGTCCAGAGTTCCCAGAATTTGAAGCAAAGTTGTTTTTCCCGCTCCGGAAGCTCCTACAATGGAAACTATTTCACTTTTTTCAATATGTAAATTCACACCTTTTAAAACGTGCAGGTCTCCATAGTATTTATGGATATTATTGGCGTAGATCATCTGGTTAATTCTTAAATGGTGAAAGTACTTATTATCTTTTTAAACCAAAATTAACTTTTAAAAATATTCCTCACATTATTGTAATCCAGATAATAAACGATCCTTAAGGAAATATTTTGCCGCAATGGTCCCTGCAGCAAGGTATCGAGACTTTGAAAATAACTTAGTTCGTTCTCATTATCAAGATTAAAAATGGAATTTCTGTAAAGCAGGATGGCTTCACTACCGGGGGCAAATTGCCAGCGGTAACTAAGGTCAAAGTTCCAGATATTAAAATTGGCATTGGGATTACGGGTAGGGGAGATATTGGTGTGGTCTAATTTACCTTCTTCCTTTAAAACCGTATAGCTGTTTTCCAGAAATGTTGCGGCCGACCAAAAATTCCTGAAGCTTAATTTCACTCCTTGCTTAGTGTCAAAATTATAAGTCCCCTGTATAGAATTTTCAATGCTTTCCATATTGCGTAACCCGAAGAGAACATTTCCCCGCACCTGATTTACAAAACTGTTCCGGTTTTGGGAGTTCACATAATCAAATGAATATATGAGCGTGAATTTATCATTAAAGCGAAACCGCGGATTAATATTTAAGCTGAATCTTTCCTGAGGATTGTCTATATAGTGCTGATATCCCACTCTGGAATCATACGCAAACCTCTTTCTATAATCTGACGACACCCAGATGTCTCCTGCAATATTTTTAGGATAGATCACATAGGCTCCTTCTTTTCGTGGTTCAAAGAAATCTTTAAATTGTGAATTAACTTCAAGAAAACCCCCAAAAGCAAACCGTGTGGTTGTAAAGGCAAAAAAGTTACCGCCAATGCCCGTTCCGGTGGTAAGGTTTGGGATATACCTACGTAAATGATTACCATATAATCTTATACGGTATTGATTATAATTTCCCTTAGGTTCAAAGATCTGGTAGGAAGTCTCCCAGAAAAAATCGTTATAATTATTGGTGAAATTTAATCCCAGATCATTGATGTCATAGGTTTCATTGGCAAATTTATGTTCAACCCCATATCTAAAATTTCCTTTGGTACGTTTAACTTCAAAGTTTGATGCGAAACCCGTAATGTTTTGAGCAGGTAAATTCACATTGCTCATAGTGGCCTGGCCTATAAAATTAAAATCATTAGAAGGCGTAAAAATATCAAACAAGAATGCCGATACGTTCCCGTCCCGGTAGTTCCCGTCCCTGGTAACATTTGTATTGATGAGTGAGATAAATGAGTTGTTATTAAATTGCTGGTCCAGCACTATAATATTGTAATTGGCCCAGGGTTCAGTAACCCTGGTGCGGGTTTCACCTGTGATAGTATCCCTGTAAACAGCATTGGTTTCCTGAGTAATCGCATTAAAAAATCCAATTCCAAGGTCGTTTCGCGTTCTCCCGGAAATTTTTAAAGCGTTAAAAAGTTTGGCGTTTTCGGGATTTTCAATAATAATTTCATCATTTAAAGTTTCCCTTTGTGCAGCGTTTAGACCAATGGGTGCATCTCCAATTCGACGGGAATAAAATAAATTTCCTTTGGTAAAAAGCTCAGTTCCTTCAGTAAAAAAAGCTCTGTTCTCTCCAAATTCCTGTTCAAAAGGAGTGAGATTAAGTTCAACGTTATCAAAGGCTGTCTGGCCAAAATCTGGCACCAGGGTAGCATCCAGAGTAAAGGCATCACTAATCCCATATTTAAAATCAAGACCGGCACTAAAACTGGTTTGGGTTGAACTTTTATAATTATCAACCTCAAAGGATATATAAGGATAAAAGCTAAGGCGCACAGGTGGTGAAATAGAATTAATTCCGGTTAATAATCCGGTGTACTGGCTGGATTTTCCAATAGATTTATTAATGTAATTCCATACATATTGCTCATTTAAATGGGTGATATCTCTCCCAAACTGCACCCCCCATAATTGTTCATTTTTTCGGGGAAACCTCAATGCTGCATAAGGGATTTTTATTTCAGCGTACCAGGCCTTTTCATCTTGTGAAACTTCCGCTTCCCAAACAACATTGTACACATAATCTTCGGTCTCGCCTGTCATTTTTGCATCTGCCAATGTACCGGCAGCAGTAACTATAAAGCGGGTTTGATTTTCACCATCGTTATAGGTATTAATGTCAATCATAAAATATTCCGCTTGCCCCAGGTTGTCCCGTTGATTCATTTGCACAATGGTTTTTCCGGGTTCCGGCTCCATCATGGTAGCTGCAAAATAAACAGCATCATCATCATATATAACTTTTACAAAGGTCTCGTGGGTTTTCCTTATGGGTGATCCATCTCCCGGTTCAATCATAACAAATTCGGAAGTGGAAGGAATATTCTGCCATACCTCCTCTTCAAGTTTGCCATCTATTTTTGGGGCTTCAGAAACCCGGGTTGCCTGGTGTTTTTTCTGAAGTAAAGAAACCGGTACATCTTTTTCCTGGGCGGGGGAATTATTAAAACTGAAAAGAAATAAAAGAAAATAAAAGCCTTTAAACTTCATCGCTGCAAAGGTTCTGGTAAAAGAATATTGAGTTTGCAAGGTTACAAAAGAATTATCTTAATTTTATTGCTGAAGCTAATTAATAGTTAAATTAGATTTTTTGTTTATTTTATTATTAACTTTGTTAAACAAAATTAAATTTGGGATTATTATGGAGAATGGAAAGACTGAAGTTGCCACCCTGGCGGGAGGATGTTTCTGGTGTACCGAAGCAGTTTTTGAAAGGGTAGAGGGCGTAAAAAAAGTAACTCCTGGTTTTACAGGAGGTTCTATAAAAAATCCGGCTTACCGGGAAATAATCACTGGCAGGACCGGCCATGCAGAGGCTATTGAGATTCAATTTGATCCTGAGAAAATAAGCTTTGAAGAGTTGTTATATATCTTTTTTAGTACCCACGACCCCACCACTTTAAACAGGCAACAATATGATGTAGGTACCCAGTACAGGAGTGCCATATTTTATCACAGCCCGGAGCAACAGGAAATGGCGCTTCAGGTAATTGATAAAATTAAAAAGGAAAACCTTTTTAAGGATCCAATCGTAACTGAAGTGACCCAGGCACCGTCATTCTATGAAGCAGAACCGGAGCATAAGGAGTATTATTCCAGAAATCCTGAACAGCAGTATTGCCAGGCCATTATTGATCCTAAAATAAAAAAACTGAAGCATTTGTTTTCAGATAAATTAAAAAGATAAAAGTATCATGTATACATTTTTTGAAGAATATAATGAAGAGGTTACCGGAGAGCTTACCGGGAATTTTGAAAACATAATTACCACCCTGGGTGAGGACACCGGCCGGGAGGGGATAGTTAAAACTCCGGAAAGAGCAGCAAAGGCAATGCAGTTTTTAATGCAGGGATATCACGTAGATCCTGAGGAGGTTTTGAGACAGGCTATGTTTAAAGAGAATTACAATGAAATGGTGGTTGTAAAAGATATTGAGTTGTATTCCCTTTGTGAGCACCATATGTTACCATTCTTTGGAAAGGCACATATTGGCTATATACCTGATGGTTATATAGTAGGATTAAGCAAACTGCCGCGGGTTGTAGATGTTTTTGCACGCCGTATGCAGGTACAGGAGCGCCTTACACACGATATCCTGGAATGTATTAACCGAACCATAAAACCTAAAGGAGTGGCAGTTGTCATAGAAGCACAACATATGTGTATGATGATGCGTGGTGTTCAAAAACAAAATAGTGTAACTACTACATCTGGGTTTAGAGGGCAGTTTGAGAAGATAGAAACACGTAATGAATTTATGAAGCTCATTACTTCCAACCTGAAATAAGTGGCATTTTTTTTGTAATACTTAGTATGAAAAAACCAAAAAAGATGAAAAACCTGAAAAATAAATTATTTATAAAAGGTCTCGTTTATGATGCAATAGGTATGTCTACTTATGCTATTCCCGTGGTGGGTCCTTTTCTGGATATTCTGTGGGCTCCTTATGCAGCCAAAAAAATGAGTGAGATGTATCCCGGAAAAAAGGGAAAAGTAGCATCGGCTATTGTTTTCCTTGAAGAGATATTACCGGGAACCGATATAATACCAACCTTTACCCTAATGTGGTTGTATACTTTTGTTTGGAAGAAGGAAACTTCTGCCAAAGAAATAATTATCGAAGCAGAGGTTGTTTAAAAAAATTAAATAAAATCTATAAAAGAAAAGAGGTTGCAATTTGCAACCTCTTTTTTTAGTTTTAAAATGCCGTTCTCAGGCTCAAACTTATATTTCTGCCGCGGTTGGGTATCCCATCTGGTTTTAACCTTGATAAATGTGCAATGTAAGTTTTGTTCAGCAAGTTTGTACCACTAAGTCTTAATCCAAAAACCTGACCTTTAATTCCAAAATTTCCGCCAACTCCTGCGCTTAACAGAGTATATCCCGGGGTGGTGGTTTCAAATTCGGTCACATCATTTTGGGCCAGGGTACTTTTTACCGTTAGGAAAGCATATTTATTGGCAAGTACAGAATTCTCGTCCCATTCCAGCCTAAGGGTATTCGTAAAGGAAGTTGCAGGTATTAATGGTAAGTTTTCTCCATTCTGTCTTTCTCCTTTCACAAGTTCAACGCTGCTTTCTATATGCAACCAATGGATTGGATGCGGGTGAATATGTAAACCTGCTTCCCCGCCATATAGCCTTGCATCATCCTGTAAATATTGAAACACAGGATCATTATCAATAAATTCCCCTGTAGGATTCAGGTAAATATAGTTGTTCACTTTATTGTAAAATGCATTGGTATATATCTCAAAGTGCTCATTCCTGAATTCCAAGGCAAGGTCACCCTGGAAATTTTGTTCATAATTAAGTCCCGAATTTCCTATTTCATACCTGTTGGTTCCTTCATGACTTCCATTTGATGTGAGTTCGGCAAGATTGGGAGACCTAAATCCTGTGGCACCGTTCATCCTTACAATTAAGGAATTGAAAATATTAAACTTCATTCCCAGTGCCCCGTTGTAACTTGTAAAATCTCTTTCCAATGGAGCAAAATATTCATCTTCTCCTGCCTGGCCGTGTTCTTTGCTTTTTAAGTTTCGGTTATCAAAGCGCAAACCTGCCTGAAAATCAATTTTATCCAAATGATAATGGGTAGTAGCCAGAACGCCTATATCTCTTACAGAAGCATCGGGAATAAGGATCTCCTCGCCAAAGTTGGTGTTGGTTTGATACATTCCCTGGAGGCCGAAAATAGTCTCAAAATTGCCCCATTTGGCAGTATTATATTTAATATCATAATTAAGAGTTTCCAGATGCATTTCCAGTGCCGGATCTTCTCCTTCCACTTCTTCCTCTTGCTCATCGTGAGCCTCCTCGTCATGGTGGTGATCCTCAAATTCCTTCCTGTTATTAAAAAGGTATCCTACTTTTAGGTCAAGGCTTGAATTATTAAAGAATATTTTATTGTCAAAACTTAAAATATGATTGTCTACCTGTTGGTAAGGAAGTATCATATCTTTTGAAGTGCTTTGTTCATTAATTTCTTCAGGGATACCAATATTGGAATTATTGTAGTTGTACCTGAAATCTCCACGGTATCGGTTATCCTGGTATCCTATACCTGTTTTTATATCAATTTCATCAAATCTTGAATTGGTAACCCGCTCGTTTTCTCCCGTCTCATAATCACTGTGAGTGGCATAATTACCTCTTAAAAGAAAACGAAATCTTTCTCCCGCAGTATTCAATCCAGCATTGGCCTCGGTTCCAAGAGTATTAGTATGGTAGGTAATACTCCCGTCTATTTGGGTGCTGTCTGCCGGTACATATTTTTCAGGATTCAGGTAAAGAACACCGCCTAGTGCATCACTACCGTAGAGCAGGGAAGCAGGACCTTTGATCACTTCAATACTTTCAACCCCGCTGGAACTTAAACCCAACCCGTGTTCATCACCATATTGCTGATTTTCCATTCGCACGCCCTGGGCATAAACCAAAACGCGGTTGGAACTTAATCCACGAATTACCGGTTTGCCAATTCCTGAACCTGTGGTTATACTTTCTACCCCGGGCAGCTGTGTGATCCCGTCAGCAAGGCTCATGGCACCATTTTTTATAAGATTTTCTGTGGTTTCTCTCGCAACCATAACCACATTTTCACTTTGCAAGCGGTGAAAGGGCGTGGAAACTATAACTGCTTCCATCTCAATTGCAGATGGAAGCAGTTCTATATCCAATGGAGAACTTAAGGGTACTGTAATATTTAGTGTACGGGTTGCATATCCCAATGAAGAAATTACCACTTGATAATTTCCCGGAGAGACATTAGTTATACTGAATTCTCCTTCGGCATTGGACATTCCGCTTTTTTCCAGTTGTGGCAGGTAAACCGTGGCTCCAAAAACAGGAATACCTGTTTCCGGGTCTAATATCTTACCCTCCACAGTTTGTTGCGAATAGGCATAGGTGCTAAATACCATGGCCGTAATTATATATAATATCTTATACATGAATTTGATTTTTAAGTAATAAAAAATTGAAAACAGGGAGAATATTTTCCCTCAAAAATTAAGCGGTTTGCAAAGAGGGAGGACCCCTTAATGCAAATGGTAATTTTTGAAAATCACTTAAAAATTGATAAAAATCTGAAGACCTTAAGGTAGGAATATAGGGGATGTAAATTTGGTAATTTTCAGGTTCAAAAGCGAGCACCTTATTGGCACGAAGATCACAAAGTTCACAATCCAATGTCTTTTCATGAAAGTGCGTCTCCGTGAAATCAAAACAGGCTTCATGCTCCTCATGAGCAAATATATGGCTTAGGGTAACCGCAGATGGGAATAGTAATGCTATTGCAAAGAAAATAAGGATATATTTCTTTACGCTCTCCATAAATTAATTAAGAAATCTTGAAAATCCTAAACGGCTCAGCATTTTTTTCTCAAACTGCCAGAAGAATTTAAACTGTCCAAATACCCACCCAAAAAACACCAGCAATATTTGATATATAGGGAATATTAAAATTATTCTAAGGAACCAGTAGAGGTACCAGGGTGAAGTTTCTTTGTAAAAACCCAGTAACTCGCACAAAGGTCCCGCCAGTTTAGTAGATGTGGAACCTGTAATTGCAAAAACTAAAAGAATAAGTATTATCTGAAAATTAGATTCAATACCCCACCGCTTTTTCAATTTATTCATGTTGCAAATATATCATATCTAATTTTAAATAAAAACTTTAATTAAAGTCGCGTTGGCACTGAGAAGCGTTGATTATATTCCTGTGAAAAGAAAACAAAGTAATTATAAAGCAGGTAATTTACTTCATAACCGTAATCTACATTATAATCGTAATTTATTTCCTGAACGTATAAATTAGGATTATACCTTTGAGGACTCATTACCCTAGAATTATATTCCTGAACCAGAAAACGGTTTTTATTTTCCAGGTATGATTGACCATGGTAACCACGCGGCCGGGCAATACTATTAATAAATAAATTGAACCCCGGTTCTATAATAATGATCTCATATTCCAGGCTGTCATTGGCAATTCTTACGGTATCATTGGCAGTAACAGGGATCTGGTCTCTGCTAAAATCCCGGTCTTTTCCAGATCCGCATCCGTAGATCATTAGACCCAGCATTATTATATATAAAAAATTTTTCATCACTTTTGCTTTAAAATAAACATTCAGTTACTAGTGGAGGTGTAATATACTTACTGTTTTTTAATTTTTATACCTTTTTAATCAATGGTAGTTATTATACTTTCCGCAATAATTTTGCCGATCTACATTAATTCGAAGGAAATTTGAAAAAATAAAAAATGAGCTTGGCTTGATTAAGATACAATTAAAACCCACATCCTTTTGCGGGATAAATAAAAATGCTTCAGAAAAATAAATTCTGAAGCATTTTAAAATAATTATTAATGAAAATTATTAGGCCTCTTCCCCTTTAAGTAAGGATATGAATTGTTCTGCAAGTTCGGTTCCAATGCGGCCCTGTGCTTCATTGGTTGCAGCTCCAATATGGGGAGATAATGAAATACGATGGTCCATAAGAACTTTAATGGCAGGTGTTGGTTCATTTTCAAAAACATCCAGGCCGGCAAATGCAACTTTCCCGCTTTCCAGAGCATCTACAAGTGCAACTTCATCAATTATTCCCCC